>JABSSL010000005.1 GCA_013214355.1 Saprospiraceae bacterium
TTAATTTCCGACCTGCAGCGGTGGTATTATCGCCAATCGGTTGGTCTTCACCAAACCCTTCATAATTCATCCGGGTTTTATTGATACCGTTTGTAGATAGGTAGTTGTAGCAAGAGCGAGCTCGACGCCTAGAAAGATCCAAATTTAGCTTATCATTTCCTCGGCTATCGGTATGTCCCCCAATTTTTAGTGAGTAATACGGGTATTCGTTTAAAATGTTCGCAATTTCTTCAAGAGTTTTCAAAGAATTTTTCTTTATGACATCACTGCCAGTCTCAAATTCGATCGCCTTGGAGGCAAAGGTAAGGACTTTCTTTGCTTCTTCAGATATATCAGGACAACCTTCATTTGCTTTAAGGCCTGCCAATTCTGGACACTTATCTGCTAAATCTGCAACCCCATCACGATCTTGATCCGGGCAGCCATTTGCTCCCAAGAGTCCAGGAATATCAGGGCAAAGATCATCACTATCAGGGGTGCCATCTTGGTCGGCATCTGTAAAAAGGCAACCATAACATTCAGCATAGCCGGCTTGATCTGGACAGGAGTCTTCCCAATCCGCAACACCATCTTGATCTGCATCAGGACAGCCATTCAATTCTATTGGACCAGCCATAAAAGGACAGGTATCCTCTCGATCTGCAATTCCATCCTTATCAGAATCAGGGCAGCCATCTGTCGCCTCGGTCCCTGGTTCATCTGGGCATTGATCTAAGATGTCATTGACTAAGTCGCCATCACGATCCGGGCAGCCATTCATAGCCAGGGTACCTTTCTCATCTGGGCAAACATCTTCCAAGTCTTCTACGCCATCTCCGTCACGATCCGGACAACCATAGGCGGAATAACTCCCCGCCACTCGTGGACATTTATCTTCTTTATCGACTATCCCATCATTATCAGCATCCTTCGCACCAAATCTAAAGGAATAGGTTAAGCCCCCAAAAGTGTACCAGTCATTCTTTTCCGGATTACCAGTATAACTTACACCATCAATATAGTCACTAAAAGCAGTCCTCAGTCCTAACTCCAAACTAACCACAGCTCTTTTACCCAAATCACGTTTGAGACCAACCCCCATTGGGATACTTACACTGGATTGTGTTCCTCCATTAGGTCGATCCTTCTGAATTTTTTCAAACCAAGTTTCACGAGCCGCTGAGGAAATATCAGGTTGCGCATCCCAAAAAGTCATGCCAATACCTGCAAAAATATAAGGTGAAAAAATCTTTCGGAACCTGTGGTCTTCTCGGTATCTCTTCTTACCGAATGGTTCCCAAGTGAGGACAAGGCTTGCCTCAGTTATATCTGTGTCAAAAGAAAAGTTCCTATTTACCACTCTTATACCATCAAAATTACTATCCCTTCCGCTAAGTCTACCACGAATACCTCCTAGACGAATTCCCCATTCGTTACCGAATACAAAGGTACCACTCAAGCCGTAAGCAACCTGAGTTTCGTCAAGAAAAGGAAATCGAGTTTCAACCAAGTCTCCTAAATAGTTGGCTCCCCCTCCGAAAAAACCTAGCTCAAATTGAGTCTGCGAATTGGCCTTGATTGCCAATAGCAAAATAATTGTGGTGTAGTAATACCTTCTCATTTCCAACACTTTTATACCCCAGAATGATTTCTCAAAACAAAAAACGTTCTTAAAGACCATGATCTGCATGCTCTAATTCAATGAAGGCTTTAGATGCTGTACACTTTGCCTGCAAGCATTAATAAACCTACGCTATATTGCATTGAGGTAGATCAGCTCCTAGTGAAGCTCATTGAAGTTTTCTCAAGTATGTGATGGGAACCGTACTGAAAAAAAGGGGTCAGTGGCGTCCCTTTTAATTTAAGCCTAAAGCGGCTTGGGAGGGCGAAATTATTGTATGTGTATTGGACTCTAAATCTATCACTTTATACAAATGTACTAAAAGCCAAGCGATAAAGGGTAAATTATATGAAAAATAACATTCAAATGTAAACCATAAAAAGAAGGCCTAGTGAGATCACTAAGGCCTTCTTTACAAAAGTATCAGTAAATTAGGTTAACCACTATTCTTTAAGCGATTGCTTAACTTCCACACATCAAGCAATCGGGATCATCAAGGTTACAAACTTGACCTTCAGTATCTCCAAGATCACTTTCTATAATTGGGCCTCCGCCTGCAATTGTGGAAGTCCCTGTATTACCAGACTCGGCAGCAACTGCTACCTGCTGGGCTTTTTGCTTTACAGTGAATTTAATTGGATCGGTAGCTGCTTTTGATCTCAAATAATACATACCTGTCTTCAATCCTTTTTGCCAAGCATAGAAA
Organism: Saprospiraceae bacterium; assembly: GCA_013214355.1. Classification (GTDB taxonomy): domain Bacteria; phylum Bacteroidota; class Bacteroidia; order Chitinophagales; family Saprospiraceae; genus DT-111. The sequence goes on from JABSSL010000005.1 coordinate 2,307, forward strand.
TGCATCGAAGAAAGCTTTCCGAAGTTTGGATTCTCCACAAAAAGGTTCATACTCTGACTTTGACAGATATACGCTCCACGATCCGCTGCCATATCGATAATGACCTTCTGACTAAGCTCCCAGACCGTCTTGTACAAATCTTTCAAATCTTGTGGAATATCAGGGAATTCCTGAATAGAGCCATTAGAAGCCATTAATCTATGCTTCATCTCATCATTCCACAATCCAAGACGGATAAGATCTTTCAGCAAATGCTTGTTGACAACGATGTACTCACCTGATAATGTTCTACGCGTGTAGATATTTGAGGTATAAGGTTCGAAACATTCATTGTTTCCGAGGATCTGAGAAGTTGAGGCAGTAGGCATCGGCGCCAATAACAGGCTATTACGCAAACCGTTTTTCTTGATCTTCTTCTTCAAATCACTCCAATCCCATCTACTTGATGGTTCTACTCCCCACATATCGTACTGGAGCTCTCCTTTACTAGCAGGAGATCCAGGATAAGATTGGTAGGTGCCTTCTTTTTCTGCTAAAGCATTGGATTCTGATAAGGCCGCGAAGTAAATAGTCTCAAAAATGTCCTTATTCAATTGCTTAGCCTCTGGACTATCGAATGGATGACGCATTAAAATAAACGCATCGGCAAGGCCTTGAACACCAATACCAATCGGACGATGTCTCATGTTAGAGTTTTCCGCCTCTGGAATTGGATAGTAATTAATGTCAATTACTTTGTTAAGGTTTCTGGTAACTACTCTCGAAATCTCGTACAAGCGCTCAAAATCATAGGAACCGTCCTCCTTTACAAATTTGCCTAGAGAAATCGAAGCCAAGTTACAGACGGCTACCTCATCAGGTGAGGTGTACTCCATGATTTCTGTACATAGATTACTAGATCTAATCGTGCCCAAGTTCTTTTGATTGGATTTACGGTTAGCAGCATCCTTGTATAGGATATATGGTGTACCCGTTTCAATTTGAGATTCCAAAATGGCGAACCAAAGATCCTGAGCTTTCACCGTCTTCCGCGCCTTTCCTTCTTGCTCGTATTTGTGGTACAAAGCCTCAAACTCTCCACCGTAAGTATCATATAGACCTGGACATTCGTTCGGGCAGAACAAAGACCATTCTGCATTGTCCTTCACTCTTTCCATGAAAAGATCAGAGATCCACATGGCATAGAACAAATCTCTCGCTCTTAACTCTTCCTTACCATGGTTTTTCTTCAAATCTAGGAATTCAAAAACATCAGCATGCCAAGGTTCCAAGTACACAGCGAAAGCGCCCTTTCTCTTGCCACCACCTTGATCTACATAACGAGCAGTATCGTTGTATACCCTTAACATTGGGATAATACCATTGGAAGTCCCTCCTGTGCCCTTGATATAACTGCCTTGGGCTCTGATATTATGGATACTCAGACCGATGCCCCCTGCCGATTGTGAAATTTTGGCACAACGCGATAGCGTCTCAAAAATCCCAGAAATACTATCATCAGTCATGCTTAGCAAAAAGCAAGAAGAAAGCTGTGGTTTTGGAGTACCAGCATTAAACAAGGTAGGAGTGGCATGAATAAACCACTTCTCAGACATTAAATTATAAGTCTGCACCGCAGATTCGATGTCATCTCCATGAATCCCGATAGCAGCTCGCATCAACATGTGCTGTGGACGTTCCACTACCTCACCATCCATTCTCAAGAGATAAGAACGTTCAAGTGTTTTGAAGCCGAAAAAATCAAAGCTATAGTCTCGATCATAGATAATTGCCGAGTCTAGGCGATCCTTATGCTTCCAAACTAGTTTATAAGTATCTTCTCCAATCAAACCAGCCTTTTCTCCTGTCTTCGGATCAATATAGTTGAAAAGCGCTTTTACCGTCTTGGAAAAGGACTTATCTGTATTCTTATGAAGGTTCGAAATGGATATGCGTGCGGCCAACAAAGCATAATCGGGATGGGTGGTAGCCATCGTAGCTGCCGTTTCAGCTGCCAGATTATCCAATTCGGTGGTAGTTACTCCATCGTATAATCCAAGAATAACTTTTTTTGCTATCTCAATATGGCTGACGTAACGCGTGTCCAAGCCATAGCACAATTTTTTAACTCTAGCGGTGATTTTGTCAAAACTTACATCTTCCCGCTTACCGGAGCGTTTTACTACTTGCATAAAAAGTGTCTTTGAAGGTTAAATGTTTGTGGTTAGAAGTCTTCGTCAAGGGTAAATACTTGCTTCTCGCGATCCGTCATCACACCAGATTTTTGGTAATCTCCGACTCTCTTCTCGAAGAAGTTTGTTTTGCCCTGTAGAGATATCATATCCATCCAAGGGAATGGATTTTCTACATTGAATATCTTTTCTTGTTGTAAAGCAGCCAATAGGCGATCAGCAACGAATTCGATGTATTGACACATCAGATCGGAATTCATCCCAATTAGATTCACTGGCAGTGCGTCCGAAACGAATTCCTTCTCAATTTCTACCGCGTCAGATATAATGGTTCTGATCGTATCTTTTGAAAGCTTATTTTGTATATGGTTATTGTACAGGAGACAAGCAAAATCACAATGCATACCCTCATCACGAGAGATCAGTTCATTAGAGAAGGATAAGCCGGGCATTAAACCTCTCTTTTTCAACCAGAAGATCGAACAGAAAGAGCCAGAAAAGAAAATTCCTTCCACCGCTGCAAATGCAATCAATCGCTCAGCAAAGGAAGCCTCATCGATCCACCGCAGTGCCCATTCTGCCTTCTTCTTCACACAATCCATAGTTTCGATTGCATTGAAGAGATAGTCCTTCTCTTTTGTGTCATTGATGTAGGTATCAATTAATAGAGAATAAGTCTCAGAATGAATGTTTTCCATCATTATCTGAAACCCATAGAAGAACTTCGCCTCAGTATATTGCACCTCACTAACAAAATTCTCTGCTAGGTTTTCATTCACTATCCCGTCACTAGCAGCAAAGAAAGCCAAGACATGCTTTACAAAGTGTCTTTCATCGTCATTCAATTTATTGCTCCAATCCGTAAGATCTTGTGATAGATCTATTTCTTCCGCAGTCCAAAAACTAGCCTCAGATTTTTTGTAGAACTGCCATATATCATCATGTACAATCGGGAATAGCACAAATCTATTGGGGTTTTCCTCCAAAATGGGCTCCAAATTCTTACTCATCTCAATAAAAATTTAAAATGGTTCACTTAGAATATAACTGTTAAATAAGGTGCAGAAAGGGGGAGGTCAGGCAACACAAGTTTAGAGCTTTTGCGAGTTACTTCTCTCGAAAAGCAAATTTTAATTTAGGCCTGTAAAAATTAAGGATTTCCCTTCTTTTGTAATGTCTAAGTAACTATGTTTTCTCGTATTCTATCCACTGATATTTTGTCACCACTAAAGTAATAAAAAGGAGTACTGAAAACCGCCGAAGTTATCCACATAATGTGGATAACTATTTTAACAAATTGTAAATCAACCACTTAAAAGCAAATCGTTTTTTTCCACAATGTGGATAACTTTATGTGGATAACTGACGTCTTATCAGCAAATAAGTGAGCATTAACATAAAATTAATGTATAAATAACATGAAAATCAGCTAAAAAAGTCGCTTACGCTGGAAGTACCAAGCTACCAACAAACTACTTAAAACAGATGCAATAATAATACCATATACAGTGAAGCCACTGTCCATAAATGGAATTGGTACATTCATCCCGTAAAAGCTGGCGATTAAAGTCGGTACCATCAAGATAATGGTAATTAAGGTGAGTCTTCTGATGGTGAGATTCAGGTTATTGGAGATGATTGATCCATAGGCATCCATGGTGCCATTCAAGATATTGGTATACACATTTGCCATTTCCAATGCCTGACTATTGTCAATGATAATGTCTTCAAACTGATCCGATTTATCCTCATCTTCTCGGATGCCTAAATAGTCTGAACGCTTCATCTTCATCTTCAATAGCTCATTAGAACTTAATGAGTTCATGAAATACACCAAGCTCTTTTCTATACTCAATAGTTCTTTCAGCTCTTTATTCCGGCTAGAATCGTATAACTCTTTTTCAATCAGATTTCGCTTTAAGTTGAGTTTCTTCAAACAAGTTAGATAACGATAAACAGTCTGTTCCAATATTTGAATCACAAATAGAGACTCATCTGCAGGATCAAAGTGCTTTACTTTATTGTCTAAGAATAGCTGGAGGACAGGATTTTCATAAGATGAAATGGTGATGATATGATCTAAGGTTAGGATGATACCGATAGGGACCGTAATGTAGATGGCATCATTCTCCTCTTCAGACTCATTCAAGATTGGGGTATTGACCACAATTAATCGGACATCATCCTCCCTTTCGTAGCGGGAACGCTCGTCGATATCCAGTGAATCAATCAAGAAATCTAGAGGAATAAAGAAACGTTGTGCAATCTCTTCTAATTCTTCCTGGCTAAAAGGGGGGGAGATATTGATCCAGCATGATGCTTGGGGCTCTTCTAACTCCTTCAGTCTCCGATCAGCCTTGGCATAATACTGTATCATTGCCTTACTCTTTGTTTGCTAGAAATGTAAATTAAAGGCCTTTCAAGCAGCCCGACAAACATACAACTTAAACAGCTATCTTCCTAGCCTAGTTTCACAAGCTGATCTATGAAATACTCATACTCCGAAATATCCTGCAAGGTTGCAGTCCCCCACCGGGGAGGATGCCCGTTTTGTAAACGATAATAATCCATCACAATATCCGCCTGCTGTTCAAAATTAAAGGCTGAAAGTTTTCCTCCCGCTCTTCTCACCTGAGCCAATTCTGTCCACCCCCCATAATCATACCCTTCTGCCCTCTGTGCAAGGAGTGCTTTAGCTATATATAAAGCTCCAAATCTTTCATACTGCCAAACGTGTACCAATTCATGAATCAAGGTATCATTTCTCATCGTCCCCCAGCTGTTAATGGTATAAAAACTCACATAACAGAACTGATATTGTTTAGGGCCAAGCCAAGCACGCCCGTCGATTCGAACCCGCCGATAATTGATGGTGTCCGCAAAAATAGACTGGGCTTGTGCTATCTCTTCTTTTCGCAAAGGTCTTATTTCTCTCTTTGATAAAGCGCTAAGACCTTCATACAATTCAACAATTCCTAACAAATCTAATATCAACAATAATCCCCCAAACCACCACCATGGAATAAGCCTTACTTGAACGTTCAAGGAAAGTAAATCTTTCGTCCCTTCCAGAAAATATCGCAGGGCTCTACCACATCGAATCGGAAGTTTCTGAATGAAATCTTTTGCTAACTGTCCTAGGTACAACAACATCACTTACTTGAATCGGATGGCTTGCACCGGAGTAATTCTAGTGACCAAGTAGGAAGGAATCACCAGAAACAATAAAGTAACCAGAAGGGTTCCAATATTTAAAAGTAGTACTGTCCACAGGTTTAACTCTACCGGTGCTACGGAAAGATAATAGTCCGCCTCGGAAAGCTTTATAAATTCGAATTTCTCTTGAAAATAACAAAGGCCTATCCCGATGAGGTTCCCCCAGAATAATCCAACGCCGATAATGAGGCCAGCATGGTACAAGAAAATTCGTCTTATTTTCCAATTACTCGCTCCAAGTGCTTTCAAGATTCCAACCATATTCGTTCTTTCCAAAATTAGGATCAATAGTGCTGTCACCATATTAATAATAGCAACAATCACCATCAGTCCTAAAATCACGATCTCGTTAATGTCTTGAAGATCTAACCAATTGAATATCTCCTGGCGTTTTTGACGTATAGGCTCAGCATAAAGATTATGAGGGAGTTTTTCCATATAGATATACTCCGCCATCTTCACCATATCATCTATGTCATCTAAGTAGACTTCAAAGCCACTTACTTCATCCTCCTTCCATTTCATTAACCGCTGTATTTGCCTAATATCGATTAGTGCAAATTGTCTATCATATTCCTCCAGCCCTGTTTTGTAGATACCCGCCACATAGAACTTAAGTTTAATCGGTTCTTTATCGACGATGAAGTTGACGATAAATGAATCCTGAACCCCCACTTGAAGTCGAGTGGCGGTCTGTTTAGAGATCAATATTTCCCTACTTCTGGTTGAATCCGGCAATTCCAGCTTTCTCCCCTCCTGCAAATACTGATCCATGAATTGCCAATCAAAATCCTGACCAATGCCCTTCAAAAAAATCCCCTCCATTTCTCGCTTAACGGTGATGATCCCAGGCATAATGGCAAACGTCTGGATATGACGAACTCCGCCTTTACTTGGTTCTAAGCGTTCTTTCCCCTCTCCCATCCATTCTTCGTAGACGAGAAAATCAACCTGCTTAATTGTATCTAGATATGGATAGAAGTCTTGATTTTTACTGATGGGATTTACCTCCATCAAACTTTGGTTCATGGCGGGTTCGGTGATGTGAATATGACCCCAAAAACCAAATATCTTCTCACTAATTTCTTTCTTAAACCCAGTCACCAAGGCATTGGTAATAATCATTACGGAAAGACTAATGGCTACCGCCACCATCGCAATGCGAATGATTAATCGGGTAAAAGATTTCTGGCCAGCTCCAGCCACTTTCCGTGCTATGAAATATTCTATATTCATCTTCTAGGTAAAAGCATCGCAAATTTAGACTTCTTACTGATTAAGTGTACATATGGATGCTTCCTTTTGCAAGAAAAGTTGCTTTTTCATCATCAGATAGCGCATACATTGTTTTCTACTTGAATCTGATTAAAATATATTGCCTTGAAACAATCCAATTCCATTACAACAGGCTAAGAAGTGCTGCCTATTTAAAACTCAAATCTAGCTCTGCGTATTTTGTATTTAGCAATATCCCCAAAAAAAGTATTTTTGTGGCCAATTACAGGGAGCATGGAACTTTCCCTGAATTTAGACAATTGACTGATATAGATAAAACTCAAGATAATGGATTTTTTGGAAGAACTTAGTTGGAGAGGGATGATCCAAGATCAAACCCCGGGAGTCAACGAAAAGCTACAGGAAGGTATGGTAACGGCTTACATTGGCTTTGACCCGACCGCTCCTTCTTTGACGATTGGGAATTATGTGCAGATCATGCTTCTAAAGCTATTCCAATTATCTGGACATAAGCCGATTGTACTAATGGGCGGGGCTACAGGACGAATTGGAGACCCTAGTGGTAAAGACAAGGAACGGCAACTGAAGTCCTACCAAGAATTGGATGACAACCTTGCTCGTCAATCGGAACAGTTCAAGAAATTCCTAAATTTTGATGAAGGTGAGAACAAGGCCATCATGGTCAATAATCTAGATTTTTACAAGGATATGGATGTATTGTCCTTCATGAGAAATGTAGGCAAGACACTCACCGTCAATTATATGATGTCGAAGGAGTCCGTCAAGAAACGGATTGAAACCGGCATTTCTTTCACTGAATTCAGTTACCAGCTCCTGCAGGGATACGATTACCAGTGTCTCTATGACCAGTACAATTGCAGACTACAGATGGGAGGATCAGATCAATGGGGGAATATTACCACGGGAACCGAATTTATCCGTAGAAATTCTGGTGGTAAAGCCTTTGCCATCACCACTCCTCTATTGACTAAAGCTGATGGTTCCAAGTTCGGCAAATCTGAACAAGGTAATATTTGGCTTTCTGCAGACTATACCTCTCCGTATAAGTTTTACCAATTCTGGATCAATGCAGCTGATGCGGATCTTCCTTCTTTCACTAGATATTTTACGCTCAAATCAAAAGAAGAAATTGAGGCGCGTGAACGGGAGTTTGCTGATAACCCAAGAGAATTGAAGAAGTTACTCGCAGAGGAACTGACCAAAAGAGTCCATTCTGAGGAAGACTTTTTGGCAGTGATGAAGGTTTCCGAATTACTATTTAACAGAAAAGCGAGTAAAGAGACACTCCATTCTTTGAGTAAGTCAGCATTAGCTACTGTGGCAGAGGAAATTCCAAGCTTCAAGATCCCCCAAGCTGTACTAGCTAGTGGAGTTCCTATCGCTGATCTATTGGCTGATCATACTAGTATTCTTGCTTCGAAAGGAGAGGTTAGAAGAGCCATCAAGGGCAACGCCATTAGTATTAACAAGGAAAAAATCACCTCTCACGAAGCTATGATCAATCATGAAATTCTTCTCCATGGCCAGTTCTTTATGATCGAGAACGGCAAGAAGAATAAATACATGGTAATTGCTGAATAGAATCCCTTATGGACTTAGTCCTCACTACCCGCGACTTTCAGCAAGGATGGCCTACGGAAGCCCATAAGCATTTCGAACGTTTTAGGCGATCAGAAGTGAGCTTTGTTTCAAACCTTATGCCCGAGGTTTTGGTGAATCTAGAGGGGACCAAGGTTCTACAAGTTCTGGCCGAAAGACTAGGTCCAGAGCAGCTGCGATCTGCCCTAGCAGCGGAGCATACTATTTCAAGTCCAGTAGCATCTAGAAATAATACGGACTGGTTGCGCTCTGCCAATATTGTTGGGATTAATGTACGCACCATTGATAGTTTTTGGAATGTTGTAAAATATAGCCTTGGTCTACCTGCATTACAGGACACTATTCATCTTTTACCCATCTGGGAGCCTGGCGTAGTTAGCAGCCTTTACGGCATGGCTAGTTGGCACATTAATCCCGCCTTCTTTTCATCAGAATTAGCAGTTCTTTTCCCAGAATTAGATACAGTTGAGAAACAGTTGAAAGTGGTGGTCAACCTCCTTCATGCCCTTGGGAAGAAGGTCGGTATGGATGTGATTCCTCATACCGATCGCTACGCGGAAATTGTGCTGGCTAATCCACATCTTTTTGAATGGCTCCGAAGAAAAGAACTCGAGATTGTAGACCACTCAGAAGATCTGCATGTGCAGGTCATGCAAGTAATTTTTGATCTGTTACACCAGATTGGTAGCGCCATGCCTGAGATAAGTGTTCCTAGTGATTGGCAATACTTTTTCAGTCCACAATTTGGCGAAGAAAACCGCCTGAAAATCCTTTTTGGAAAATCTACGGACTTACTAGGTCGTAATACCAGGCGGGAGATCTTTGTGGATTACCTCTTCCGACAAGGGCTTGAACCCGTCCCTGCGACCATGGCACCTCCCTATCGTAGCTTAGAAGTTGACCCAAACCCCAAAGCAGTAACGATAGATGATAAAGGTAGGGTTTGGCGTGACTATCGAATTACAAAACCAGAAGAAATGTCACGTGTTTTTGGCCCTTTAACGCGATATAAATTATACGATAGAAAAGAGGATAACACAGCCTGGGAAATTGACTTTGATCGCCCGAGAGCATTTGTCTGGGATTATGTGGCTACTCAATACAAGAAAGTTGCGGATCAGTACCATTTAGATTTTATGCGGGGAGACATGTCCCATGTACAAATGCGTCCACCAGGAGTACCACTTATTGCTGATCCCTACTACGACATCCACAAACACATCAAAAATACGATACAAGAGGACAAGCCGTACTTCGGCTATTTTGGAGAATCCTTCTTAACGGCACCAAATTACATGGGATTTGGAGATGAAGTGGAGCACCTAGACCTGTCCGAAGCAGAAGCGACTCTAGGAGATCTTCAGTCCATGGTCGTCGGCTCCGAGGTGTTCCTACAGAACTTAAATCGGTATATCCAGATTCATGATACATATTCAGTGACGCCCTCCTTGACCATGATGACAGCAGACAAAGACGATCCTCGCTTTGATCAGTTTTATCTATCCGGAAATACGGTGCGTTTTTTCATGGGCTTTTTCATCACAGATATGCCCAGTTATATGGGATTGGGTTTCACTTGCAGGGACCGGCACCTGTTTCCTGCCCCTAATGAGCATTACACAAAACTGTATGTCTTCGAAATTAAAGAAGGCCCTAAAGCCACAAAAGGGCCCTATCACTGGGGCAGAAATAATCAACTCTTCCAAAAGTTGAACCGAATAAAACTCTTTGCCGAAAGCATAGTTAAACAAATTAGAAATCAAACGACCTACTGGTTACTTCCTCCAGATCCGACGGCAGGTAACAAGATAATCGCCTGGACCCAAGCAGCAGAACCAGCATTCCTGTTTGTCTGTAATCTGGATACGGAACAAACTAGATCTAATATCAAGATCCCTCGGGTGAATCAAATACCTCTCAGTGCTAGTGCACATTTGACCTTTTCCTCTTCAGAACGAAACCCTTACCTTGGTCAACAATTGGCCAGCAGCAGGCTCTGGCTTCAGTTACCTATGTTAGGAGCCGGAGAATGCCAATGCTATTCCATCTCTTCACAGTCCTAATCCTTTATCATGCAACTTCAGATCTATCAAGTAGACGCTTTTGCAAGCAAAACCTTCGAAGGCAATCCCGCCGCTGTTTGCCCATTAGAAGAATGGTTGCCAGATGAAACCATGCAAGCTATTGCCCTGGAAAATAACTTATCAGAAACTGCCTTTTTAAAAAGCTCGGCGCAGGGTTTTGAGATCAGATGGTTCACTCCAGCTATTGAAGTGGATCTTTGTGGGCATGCTACCTTGGCCAGCGCACACGTGCTTTTTGAGCATTTAGGATACCCGGAGAAGCTTATTCGCTTTGGTTCTAGAAGTGGAATCTTAGAGGTGGAGCGGGCGGATGTGGGCTATACGATGAACTTTCCCACGGATACAATCAAAAACGAACCCGTTGCCCCTATACACCATCAAGTTCTCGGAAAGATGCCATTGGAAGCATGGATGGGTAAGGACGATTTGATGTTAGTACTTGCCTCAGAAGAAGAGGTTTTGGCTCTTGCACCAGATTTCCACAAAATGAAAGAAATCCCTACCCGAGGAGTGATAGCTACAGCCCCCGGAAATCAGCTGGACTTCATCAGTCGCTGTTTTTTCCCTAATGCAGGAATAGACGAAGATCCCGTTACCGGCTCAGCACACACTACCTTAATTCCGTATTGGAGTAAGAAACTTAACAAAACATCTTTGCGGGCCAGGCAATTGTCTCCTAGAGGTGGGACCTTAGGTTGCCAGATGCTTGGTGATAGAGTCAAGATCACCGGTAGCTGCGTTACTTATTTAAGTGGGAGCATCCAGATCGACTAGTATTCCTTTTTCCTAATAAAGGGAAAGGATCAGGCAGAATTTGGCTAGATTTAACACTAAAAATGCATCAAAGTGAAATCCTTACTCACCTAGGTGAAAAGCGAGAGAAATATTTTCAGGCCGTTTCCCCTCCAGTAATCCAGACCAGCAACTTCTGTTTTCCTAACCTAAAAAGCTTTCGAGAGGCCTTTACCAACGAACTAGAACACCATATCTATAGCCGAGGAAATAATCCGACAGTAAAAATACTGCGGGCCAAGCTAGCGGCGCTGGAAGGCACAGAAGATGCGCTTGTTTTTTCCAGTGGAAGTGGGGCGATAGCCGCGGCAGTCATAGCTCAAGTTGAAGCGGGAGATCATATCGTATGCGTTGAAAGTCCCTACTCTTGGACACATGCGCTACTGACTCAGTTTCTAGCAAGGTTTGGCGTTACGCACACCTTCGTAGATGGGCGCGATATGACCGCTATTGAAAGTGCCATTCAAGACAACACTAAGGTCCTTTATCTAGAAAGTCCTTCCTCCTTGACTTTTAATCTACAAGATCTTAAGGCGTGTGCTGAACTGGCCAAAAAACATGGCTTAGTCAGCCTCATCGATAACAGTTTTGCCTCTCCCATCTTCCAGCAGCCCGCCAAACTTGGCATCGATTTGGTACTGCATTCTGGCACCAAGTACATCAATGGTCACAGTGATGTCGTTTGTGGGGTGGTTTGTGGATCCAAGGAAAAGATATTTGAGATTTTCAATTCAGAACAAATGACTCTAGGCTCCATCCTTCCACCTCATGATGCAGCTATGGTCATCCGAGGCCTTCGGACTTTACCCTTACGCATGGAACGAGTGGCGGCGAGCGCTTTAAGGATTGCCCAATACTTAGAGACGCATCCTAAAGTGGAGCAAGTTATTCATCCTTTACTCCCCTCCTTCCCTCAATATGACCTGGCCAAAGAGCAAATGACTGGAGCAGGAGGTTTGTTCTCTGTTTATCTAAAGGCCGAAACATTGGCCAAAATGGAAGCATTCATCCATAATCTCCGGCGATTTTTAATTGCTGTTTCCTGGGGGGGTCACGAATCTCTGATCATGCCCGTAGCTGGTTTCTATGGGATTGAAGGGCGAAATGATTCTGAGCTACCCTGGAACTTAGTTCGATTTAGCATCGGTTTAGAAGACCCCGAATGGCTCATAGAAGACATTGATCAAGCTTTACATGAACTATGAGTCGGCATCAAGGAAGAAAGGCTAATAAAGAACAAAGGAATATCATCTTCAACGCAAGAAGGGCATTGTTCATTTATACTTCTTTTCACCTACTGATGTCTCTTTTTCTGCTACTATATGCCAATGGATTGGATATTCTAGCTTTTGTCAATGTGGCCGTTTTTCCTTTACTCTTCTTGATACTGGGCTTTTGGAGTATCAATCGGCCGTACCAAGGTTTTGCTATCGCCATTGCCCTACTGGTCCTTTGCCTTTTACTACAGATCTACTATCAAAACCTAGTCGGCATTGGCGTCTTGGTGCTAGTGATCTACTATGTTAATCAAGGTCGGATCATAAGTTTTAGTCTAGGAAAAGGAGCCGATGAGCAATTGGACATTCTAGATATGGAGTTGGAAGATTGAAGCCTAAGAACTACCTTTAAGACAAACCGTAAGCCTAGCTATGAAAAGCGGAGCTAGCTTATTGAACACCTACTAATCGATAAAACCTTGTTTATGAGCAACGAAAACCAGAAGCCCTATATCGGACCAGAGATTAAACTGCCAGAGATTACAGTAAAGGCCTTCATTTTGGGTGCGGTACTCTCTGTCATCTTATCCGGTGCTAACGCCTATTTAGGTCTTTTTGCGGGTATGACGGTATCGGCAAGTATCCCCGCGGCCGTACTTTCCATGGCCATCCTAAAGCTGTTTAAGAACAGTAATATCCTGGAAAACAATATTGTCCAGACTTCTGCATCGGCCGGAGAATCTTTAGCAGCAGGAGTGATATTTACGATTCCGGCTTTGATCATCATGGACTATTGGACTTCCTTTAGTTACCTCGAAACTGCACTCATTTCTCTCTGCGGTGGTGTATTGGGTGTATTATTCACCGTTCCATTGCGATCGGCCTTGATCGTCCGACAAAAGCTGCAATTTCCAGAGGGGGTTGCTACCGCTGAGGTTTTGAAGACAGGGGAACAAGGAGGAGACACCGTAAAGTATTTGGTCTGGGGCGGGATCGCTGGGGCCTTGATTAAGCTGGCAGAAGGCGGGCTAAAGCTCTGGCATGGCCTAGCAGAAGCAGCGACTTTGGCAGGTAACAAGGTGTATTTGTATGCTGGTGTAAACCTCTCCCCTGCCCTAATTGCGGTAGGCTACATAGTCGGCTTACGGATTGCGGTCCTAGTCTTTCTAGGAGGAGTAATCAGTTGGTGGATAGCCATCCCGGCATTTATTGCCATAAATGGAGCTCCAGATGGTACAGCCGCACAAATCGGTGGTGAAATATGGAATAGCCAGATTCGCTATCTTGGCGTCGGTGCCATGGTGGTCGGTGGGTTATGGGCCTTGATCAACCTTAGAAATGCGATTGGGTATGCGGTGAAAAGCGGAATGGCTGCTTTGAAAGGGGCAAAGGAGCAAGGAAAGGTCCTTCGTACCGAACTTGATACGCCCATGTCTTGGGTCATCATTGCGATCGGAGCCATGATCGTGCCAGTTTTCATTATCTATTTAAGAGAAATTGAACATGTTCCCATCTCGGCCTTAATGGCTGTTTTGATGGTAATAGCCGGTTTCCTATTTTCTGCCGTTGCAGGTTATATGGCGGGACTAGTAGGTAGTTCCAATAATCCGATTTCTGGTGTAACGATCGCTACTATCCTCACCGCAGCCTTAATTCTGTTGGCCTTATTGGGAAGTGGTGCCGAAAAGGGACCAGCGGCCGCCATTATGATCGGTGCGGTAGTATGTTGTGCCGCAGCCATCGCTGGAGATAATATGCAAGACCTTAAATCTGGAAATATACTAGGAGCCACACCGAGGAATCAGCAGATTATGCAGATGGTAGGTGTGATTGCAGCAGCCTTATCACTTCCATTAGTGTTGCAACTATTGAATTCTGCTTACGGAATTGGCAGTGATACCCTCCCCGCCCCGCAGGCTGCGCTAATGGAGAGTGTAGCCGTTGGTATATTCCAAGGAGGTCTGCCCTGGAATATGGTGTACATCGGAATGGGAATCGGTGTCTTGATCATCTTGGCAGATCAATACCAGGCGGCGAGAAAAAGTGATTTCAGGATTCCGGTTTTAGCAGTAGCGGTTGGCTTATATCTACCTTTCGAACTAGATAGTGCGATTATGGTAGGGGGGATCATCGCCTGGCTCGTAAGTCGTTACCAAGCTAGAACTGCCGGGCAAAAATCCGGGGATGTCGAGGCAGCCAAAGAAAAAAGTAATAATGCGGGGCTTCTTTTTGCATCTGGACTGATTACTGGTGAAGCCTTGATTGGAATTATTTTAGCTATCCCTATTGCCATTTATCAAGATACAGAAATCCTAGCGCTCTTGGATCAGCCACTGGGAAGCTATGCGGGACTAGCTGTGATCATTGGCATTTGTTACTGGCTGTATAACATTGCCAGACGGGAATTTGACAAAGCCTAGGAAGGTAGGTTCCGTCACAATTCCTAGAAAATCTACAAGTGATAAACTTGTAGATTTTCTTTTTGGGTGCATGAATGACTTTTGTCAACTGAACTCAATTTGTGTAAAGCCTGTCTAATTGGTAAGGAAAATTTCCGATCTTTAGCAGCGTAACGATTTACTTTAAACAAGTTGATGAAGACTTTTACCATAGGTCTTCAAACATAAAGTTGTAGCTATGCTGCTCACCCTCGTTGATGAAGTTTTGCCAATTAGGTCTCTTGGCCTGGTAGCAATAGCCCTAGTTTTGCTCCTCTGTTCCTGCCAATCCGCCATTCCCGAAGAAATTGAAGCTGAATTCGCTAGTTTACCTAAGGAATTAGATTTCAATATCCATGTAAAACCCATCCTCAGTGATCGCTGCTATGCTTGCCATGGACCAGACCAGGCTAAAAGGGAAGCTGGTTTGCGCTTGGATGAAGCAGCAGCAGCCTATGCACCACTTCCTGATCATCCCGATAAAGTTGCCATCGCTCCTAAAAGCTTGAGGAACAGTGAAGCTTTTCAAAGGATTACCACTACTTCTCCAGACTTGGTGATGCCTCCACCAGAATCAGAATTACATCTAAGCGCAAGGGAAAAGGCCATTCTTACCCGGTGGATACAGGAAGGAGCTATCTATCAGCCGCACTGGGCCTTTACCCCACCTAATCTTCCTCAAGTCCCCACAGGCAAAAGCGGGGACTGGCCACGCAATGAAATAGATTATTTTATACAACGTAAAGCAGAGGAACAGTCCCTCCCCACTTCTACACAAGCTAATGCCGAAATTTTGCGAAGGCGTCTGAGTCTTGACCTAACCGGTTTACCTCCAGACGAGGAGCTCTTACCCTTGGGAACAGCTGATCAGGTGTCTGAGGAGCAGTATGAAGCCTGGGTAGATCAGCTCTTGTCTTCGCCTCATTTTGGAGAACGTATGGCAGCTGATTGGATGGATGTATCCAGGTTTGCCGATACGCATGGATATACGGTCGACCGTTATCGAGACATGTCCCCTTGGCGAGATTGGGTCATCAAGGCTTTCAACAACAATATGCCGTTTGATCAATTCATCACTTGGCAATTGGCCGGTGATCTTATTCCAGATGCGACAGATGAAAGCATCCTCGCCACAGGATTTAACCGCAACCACCAACAAAACATGGAAGGCGGCATCGTTCCAGAGGAGTTTAGGGTAGAATACGTAGCTGACCGAACCAATACCTTAGGAACGGCCTTCATGGGTATGACGCTGGAATGTGCCCGTTGTCATGATCACAAATACGATCCCATATCACAGGCAAATTACTACCAGCTTTTCAGCTTTTTCAATAATGTACAAGAAGCCGGACAAATCAGTTGGGACAATGCCATGCCTGTCCCTACGCTCCTACTAAAATCCGAAAGGACGGATAGTATCCTATCTCTACATGCACAAAAGATTGAGCAACAGCAAGAAGCATTAACGGCTTTCGACCAAAGTCAGTTACAGGAATTTGAGGCTTGGTATCAAACCCAAAGGCAACAAGAAATTCAGATCAAAGTGCCCCTACAAGCTCATTTTGATTTTGATGGTAATCGCATTCAAAATAAACTTCCACCCTACCAGATCGGAGTCATGAAACAACAGCATGTAAAGGGCAAAATTAAGGCTGATTTGGTAGAGGGTAAATCTGGGAAAGGCCTGAAATTGGATGGTGATGCCTGGCTAGACCTAGGTCCTGTTGGAGTATTTGATCGTGCAACGCCTTTTAGTATCAGTCTCTGGGCCAATATCCCAGAAGATCTAACAGATGGGGTAATATTTCACAAGGGCATTGGTGCAGCCTTGTATAATTTTCGGGGTTATCACTTAGCGCTTAAGGATAATCGATTTGAAATACTAATGGCCCGAACGGAACCCTACAATGCCATCATAGAGTACAGTGATGACATCCCCCGAGATCAGTGGATACACCTCGCCCTCACTTACGATGGCTCCTCAACAGCAAAAGGACTGCGGTTTTTCCTCAATGGAGAGGAACAATCTACCGAAGTTAGCAGTGATCATTTGTACAAAAGCATACTTTTTGATATGCCTAAGTCGCAAGAACCCGGATTGCAGATTGGAGCCCGGTGGAGAGGTATAGGGGCTGCAGGTAGCATAATAGATGATATCAAGGTATTTAAAGGGCAATTGAGCAATTTGGAAGTTCAAAAACTGGCTTTAGTTGCCTTACCAGACGTAGCCGCTCAAAACAAAGACCTATATCGCGAGTTTTTCCAGTTCAATCAAGCAGCAAATCGGAAGCCTTTACTCCATACGCTAGAATCCGAACGCAGGGACTACAACCAGATCATGGATACCATCAAAGAGATTATGGTAGTACGGGAAATGGAAAAAGCTAGGGCTACTTTCATATTGGATCGAGGCCTTTATGACAGTCCTACGGATCAAGTTTTCCCCAATACCCCTGAAAGACTCTTGCCGTTCGCCGAAGATCTTCCGAAAAACAGATTGGGGCTAGCTAAGTGGCTACTTGATCCTGCCAACCCTACGACAGCACGAGTATTGGTAAACAGAGTTTGGCAGCAGTTTTTTGGTAGGGGGTTGGTAGCTACCGCAGAAGACTTTGGTAATCAAGGACAACTCCCATCTCACCCAGCCCTATTGGATTGGTTGGCTGTGCAATTCAGGGAATCAGGTTGGGATACTAAAGCTTTGGTAAGATTGATTGTGATGTCGTCCACCTATCGACAGAGCTCCAAAGCAAGCGTCCTGCAAAGAGAACAAGATCCAGAAAATATTTATCTCACACGAGGCCCAAGCATGCGATTAACAGCTGAAATGTTGCGGGACAACGCCTTAGCTGCTAGTGGGCTTTTATCCGATCGAATTGGAGGTCCTAGTGTCAAGCCTTATCAACCGGATGGTTTGTGGCGCATCAATGGCTCTAGATACCAGGCAGATAAGGGTGAGCGATTATACCGTAGAAGCTTGTATACCTTCTGGAAACGTACAATCCCCCACCCTACGCAAGCTACCTTTGACGCCCCTAGCAGAGCCAACTGTACCGTGCGACGGCAAAAAACCAGTACCCCTTTGCAGGCTTTGGTCTTGCTTAATGATCCGATCTTTTTGGAAGCAGCAAAGGTATTGGGGCAGAAAATGAGCAAGGCTACAAGCAACGAAGCTGCCATCGCTAGCGCTTTCAGAAGCCTGTCAGGCAGAGCCCCTACCCACGATGAATTACAAGTTTTACTGGAACTGCAACAGCAGGAAATCCAGAAATTCAAGACCGAATCAACTAAAACTGAAGGATGGTTAACCGCAGGAGACTTTGCATTGGACTCCTCCATAGACCCTGCCTTACTGGCTGCCAATGCAGTTGTGGCTAGTACTATTATTAATGCCGATGCTAGTGTAATCAAAAGATAAAGCCATGAGCAAGGAGCTATTTAAGATCGAAGACAAACAATCGCGGAGAAACTTTCTCACAAAAACATCTATGGGCTTGGGTGCCATGGCCCTAGGTTCGATCGTTGGGGGTGGCCAGCTGTTGGCACAACAGCTTAACTCAACTGCTGATCATAGTCCAGCACCGATTTTACCCAATTTCCTACCCAAAGCAAAACGGGTGGTATACTTGTTCATGAGTGGAGGCCCATCACAAATGGATTTGTTCGATTACAAACCCGAGCTTCGTGCCGTGCATGGCCAGAATCTTCCCGACTCCGTCCGGAAAGGGCAGCGGCTAACGGGTATGAGCGCGGGGCAAACAGCTCTGCCCATGGCGGCCTCAGCATTTGACTTTCAGCGACACGGAAAGTCCGGGGCATGGGTGAGCGAACTCCTACCCCATACCGCTAAAGTCGTCGATGATCTTTGTTTCATTAAAACCATGTATACAGAGGCCATCAATCACGATCCGGCCATCACCTTCTTCCAATCCGGCAATCAAATTGCCGGGCGTCCCTCGATCGGGGCATGGGTGAGCTATGGTTTGGGGTCCTTAAATGAAAATCTCCCAACCTTTATCGTGCTCGTCTCGAAAAATGCGGGAGGCCAACCCTTATACGCCCGACTATGGGGTAATGGGTTTTTACCTACCAGACACCAGGGTGTACAATTCCGATCGGGCAAGGATCCAGTCCTTTATCTAAATAATCCAGAAGGCTATGATGGGATGGATCGACGGGCCATGCTCAATTACCTGAAGAAGCTGAACCAATTCCAAAGAGATGCCTATAATGACCCCGAGGTAGATAACCGAATCGCTCAGTACGAGATGGCCTATCGTATGCAAACGGCCGTGCCAGAGGTTACTGACCTTTCCGATGAACCCGACTACATCTTCGAACGCTACGGACCCGATAGCCGAGATCCAGGAACATACGCAGCCAATTGCTTACTAGCCAGAAAATTATTGGAAAAGAACGTTCGTTTTGTACAACTTTATCACCAAGGTTGGGATCAGCATACCTACCTCAACGGCGGGCTAAGACATCAAGCCAAAAACACAGATCAGGCAACCGCAGCCCTGATTACAGACCTAAAAGAGAGGGGACTGTTGGAAGATACACTCGTGATCTGGGGCGGTGAGTTTGGGCGCACCGTCTACTCCCAAGGCAAATTAACTGGAGACAGTTACGGCAGGGATCACCACCCTCGATGCTTCACGATGTGGATGGCAGGTGCAGGGGTGAAGGCAGGTATGACCTACGGTCGAACGGATGACTTCGGCTACAATATCTTGGAGAACCCCGTACATGTACATGATTTCCAAGCGACCTTGATGCATTTGATGGGGATTAATCACGAGCAATTGACCTTTAAGTACCAAGGTCGACGGTTCCGCTTAACAGATGTACATGGTCATGTAGTTCATGATATCCTAAGCTAAGAGAGGAAATGGTCCATTTGTAGTCAAAGGAGATACTTAGTTCCCCTGTTCTTCTAATCCATCGGTAAAGTCAGTAGTAAGCAGGAGCCTACACATCCTTCTGTAAGATTTCCCTAGCTTGCCTTACCATTTGGACCAGCTTAGGCCGAAGTTCTTGTGCTTTATCTATTGGCGCATCATAAGGCAGCATGAAAATTTTTTCCTCACCTTTCTCACCAAAGCCCTTTAGCTTGATCTGCTCTCGATCAAAATCTAACATCTCTGCATCCGTAACCCAATCCTCCTTCAAAAATGCCTTGATCATATCCCTCATATCAGGTCGATGATCCTCATTCATGTGCGTAATGGCATAATTCACGAATTTCTGCTGAAACTCAGTATTTTCTGTCATATTAATTAGATCTATGAGGTAGATTCGAAATCCTTCGAAAGTTTGTTCTCTTGCGTTGTCAAAATTAGGCTAACTTAAGGCTTGATGCAATACCAAGAATTTCAACCGACAAAAGCACTTAGATCCTATGTAAATTGTATCTGGACTTTGGAAAATCGTGTGCCAATGGGTCAATACTGCCCGAAGATAGAACGGATATTGCCTGATGGCCAAATGGAAATGATCTTTCACTTAGGTGGTCGATTCTTACAAAAGGATCAGGATCAAGAACGGATCCAAGCCAGAAGTTTCTTGTATGGACAACTGCACCAGTATTTGGATCTAATCCCATCAAGCGATACCAAAATCATTGCCATTCGATTCCTGCCCTGTGGAGTTTTTCCTTTTGTTCCTATATCGCCCAAGGACTTTCAAGCACAGCAAATAAGCTTGCTAGATTTATTTGGAAAAAGTGGTGTGGAGTTGGAAGAACAGGTAAATGAGGCTCCTAATATTCCTTCTGCCATTCGCATCATAGAGGCATTTTTACTGCGTCAACTCGTCCGTTTTTCAAGGCCAGATCCACTGATTGTACATATAAGTGAAGTAATCAGGCATAGTGGGGGAATTGGCGACATCAAAGATATTCTTCGCTCCTACAAAATCAGTCCACGACACTTTCAAAGGAAATTCCTAGAAGTGACTGGCACAAAATCAAAAACCCTAGCTCGAATTACTCGCTTGCAAAAGGCTATGCGTCTAATTCAAGATCAGCCATCTTCTACTCTAACAGAGATTGGCTTAAGAGCAGGTTATTTTGATCAAGCTCACTTTATTCGGGACTTCAAGGGCTTTGCTGGCCAAAGTCCACGCCAATTCTTCACACAACAGAATCAATTAAACGAGCAATTTGTAAGGACCTAAAATAAGTAGTGTGACAATAGTAATCGTGAAATTTCAGGTAGTGAATTTTATGCCTAGGTGAGGCAGAAAAATTGCACCTAGCCGTAGGCTAAGTAAGATCTTTTCTAACGAAGGCTAGGCGAAAAAGTCGCAGCTGAAAAACAGGAGAATCTATTGTCACACTGCTTATGTCGCTTTTGTACAATTTTACGCTAAACCAGGGAACTAGCTTTGTGTTCATGAAAAAGAAAAATCAACTACATAGTGCCATCCTTTTGATGATCGTAAGTCTCTTACCTGCTTGTGCTTCCCAAAAGCATCTTACCGATACCACTATTACGCCATTTGACAACCTAATAGGACACTGGGAGGGGCCTTTAGGAGGGGGAACATTCATAGAAAAATGGGAAAAGAAGTCCGGAGATTATCTACAAGGAGAAGCCTATTGGATTAGAGGAGGGGATACCATTTTGACTGAGGATATTAGTATTAGGAAGTTAGGTATTCATTGGGCATACATTGCGATCATCAACCATTCCGCACCAACTCTATTTACCGCTTCTACTATTCAGGACAATAAGTGGATTTTTAAGAACCCAGAACATGACTATCCTCAGGAGGTCGGGTACCAACTAGGCAGTGAGAATGAACTTCAAGCCTGGACCGATGGAATATCCAAGGGCAAACCAAGGAAAGATGAATACTTATTGCAACGGGTTACTTCCGGTCAGTAAACCTAGGCCTTGTAAGCCCTCAAACTAAGCTAACCAGTTCACAATGCTTCTTCCAATAATATACACTACAGGGAAAAAAGTGAGGCAAGCAATGGCAATGAGCGCGGAGGAGAGTTTTTCTTTATCGGGCATTGTTTCTTCCTTTTTCCTTTCTTCTACGGAGGAAAATGGCATGGGGTTTTCATTTGACATGACTTTTGGGTTTTGAGGGTTGAAGTTTATTACCTCTTTGGGTTCATTAAGCTCAGAGATCCCCTTTGAGGTGATTTAGGGACGACTCTAATGTGGTAGACTTTCTCGAAATTGACCGTAAACATACACGCCAAGTAGGGTACTCATTAAGATAGGAGCAGCTGCGATGTAGCCAGTACCAACAAGCGCAAAAATGGGAGCTACACAGAGCCCCGTCAAGACCCAGCCAAACCCAAAAAGTACACCGCCAATTATATGGGCCGTGGGTTGTAGGGGCTTCCTTTGCAGGATGACATCCTGCCCAGAGAAGGTCCGAAGTTGATACTTCCTAATGAGGAATACCGTTATGCTTCCAACCAAAACAGCAGATCCAAATATTCCATACATATGAAAAGATTGCAGTCGGAACATCTCTTGAATCCGAAACCAACTTAAAGCCTCTGATTTGATAATTAATACACCAAAATACATGCCGATAATCAAAAATTTCAAGTTTTTCATAGCGTAAACTTCAGCTTAGGAAATAAGGTAAGAGAAAAAAGGTGAAGAACATTCCGCCTCCAAAGAATGCCAGGATGGCTAAAAAGGAAGCCCTACTCATCAATGACAAGCCCATGAAACCATGCCCCGAGGTACAGCCACCTGCATAACGAACACCAAAACCCACCAGGAATCCCCCCACGACCGTAAATAGCCAATATCTAGTTTCTGTGAAGCTAGATATCCCAAAGATCTCATAGGGCATCATCCCGCTAAAGTCGGACAAGCCTAATTGTTGTAGATCCTCAACCGTAGCAGAGGCTATGGTGACTTGATTCGTATCATAGAAATAGTGAAAGCAAATCGCTGCTCCTAGGCATACACCGATGGAAAAGGCAATATTCCAATACCCATTGCGGACATCGTATTGGAAGTATTCAGCCTTGGAAGGTAATAAAGCGCAGAGATGTTTTAAACTCGAAGAGGCCCCTAACATTCTATTCCCCCAGAAAAGTAATAGCGGAATAGTTGCACCCATCAATGGTCCTACCACATACCATGGCCAGGGGTCATGTAAAAGATCAAAAGTTTTCATTTGGTTATTGCTGATTTTGGACGCAATTAAGTACCATTTTCAGGCAGATCAAAGCCTACATTAGTACTTGACACCCCTTTTCAGACCAAATGTCAACATCTTGAGTAAGTGGGAATAGGGAAACTGCTATCTGGTGCAGATTTAGTTCTATCTACTCCAGCAGTTCCATTCTTAGGGTATATGGATTGCCCCAATACCAAGGGATTCTCCGATCGCTTGCCCAAGGATATCATGTGGCACAGTAAGCCCTACCTTCAACCCTATGGAATCGCCCGGTATTTTCGGAATGGGCAAGCCTTGAGCTTTAACAAGCTGACTGTTTTGGGGCACCCATCGATATATATCTTCGACCGCAAGCCTAGGCCAAACGGGCGCTGCAATAACTTTGCCATTGGGCTGTATCCAGGCTTCTTCTGGCCAAGCCTCTGGGTGTAAAAAGAGATTATTAGTGAAGACGACTCTTCGAATCTCATTCGATCCCCCTTCATCAGGCCGGTATTGATCTCCAAGCACCCAATTACTCTTCCCCTGGATATAAAAGATGTTGTTCATAATCAATAAACCGTCCGCAGCACGATCTATGGCAAATTTGGCTACAATACCAGAATCTACCACAATGGTATTATTGTAAAAATAGCTATTGAAGGGCCCTGTTCTCTTCTTCTTACGCCCCACGTATCCACTGAGCCAAAAGATCTTTCCTTCCTGGAAAGCGCCATCTTTTCCCTTCACCCTGTAACCATCATTATAGCTGATATTGTAGCGGTACGCACAATTGTGGTTATTCCCCAAAATTTCGCAAAACCCTCCGGCATTATTTTGGCTAATATTATATTGGACAATTATATTTTCACAGTTGAAATCTATATGGCAGCCGGCTGAATCTCCTGGTCCATTGGCCCATTCAAAACGGTTGTGCTCAATAATGACGTCTGCAGATCCCCAGGTCCACAGTCCACTTCCTCTTCCCCACTTCCTGGAATCATCCTTACTCCCACTATGGCTGACAAGATTTTGACGGATCCGACCGTCTTTCACGCCAGACATTTGAATGCCTGGACCACCCGTGTACCTCACTTCACAATTCTCAACTTGAACCGAATGTATGCTTCTATTTCTCCCCGTAAACTTGATCCCAGTATGTGCCACATTTTCCACCTGACAGTTTCTGATGCTAATGTCTTTAATTAGTGCCTCTTGTGTACGATTAATCACCCTGATTCCCCAGCCATAGCGTTGAGTTCCATTGGCCGTTCGTACCTCTTTCGCCCCCCGCTGAAAGCCAACATCTTCAAAGAACACATTGGCTATACAAAGTTCCTCCAACTCAATTCCTTCGTAAATACCTTCCTGATTCACCGTGATCAACACTCCACAACGCATGTCTATCGGCGAGCCCTCCTTCTGAGCAAGTCCTCCTCCATCTGCCTGAATCCTGATATCACACAGTTTTACATGAGAGGAATTAAGGATAAGAACCCCATTAGCCTGACCTCTGGCGTTGATTTCAGCTGACTCTAAACCTGTGCTTGGACCCTTTCGGTAGGTACTAATAACGATCGGAGCCTCAGGGGTTCCCCGGACGGAATTCAATTGTAAAGTTCCAGGGAAAACTTGACCGGCTGCGAGAAGGATGGAGTCTCCCGCTTGTAGTTTGAGGCTGGAAGCTCCCTGTAAGCTTTTCAACGGCATCAAGATTGAAGTGCCCGAATTATTGTCATTGCCAGACGGATGAACATAATAGGTCGTAGCAGATATACCAGAGTGGTAAAGAATTATAATTAAGGAAAGAATGAGGCGTTGTTTCATCAGGTACATTTTCCACTCAAGATCCAGGAAAGTCAGATAAGTGAGTGGAAGAAAACCTTCAGAAATGGGGTACAAATCCACCTAAAAAGAAAAAAGGATGTCATTCAGTGTTCACACTTTTCGACATCCTTTAATTGTTGAAACAAATGTAAAAGAGGTTGGCTCGTTAATTCCGGAGCCTATGGTGCAATAGATTCCACAATGTTTTGTACTAGGTGGACAATGCCATTTTCGGCTCCAATATCCGTCTGTATCACCTGCGATCCACCGACAAAAACACCCTCATCATTTACCACGATGATCAGTGTATCGCCGGTCAAGGTTGTCAACACTTGTCCATTATATAGATCGGTAGCGGCATAAGAACCCGCAACTACATGATTTAAAATAGTAGTTCTTAGAGCAGTACTTGGTGAATCAAACAAGGCCACTAAATCTGTCGCGTCTAAGGCTGCGAAAGCATTATTAACTGGTGCAAAAACGGTCAGAGGCCCTTCCATAGTTAGGTCATCTTCCAGTTCGGCATTTTCTACTCCGCGCTCTAAGATCTGAAGTAAGCTATTCCGTTCAATAGCTTCTAAAACAGTTCCATAGCTGATCATTACCTCCGGATCTGGGCCAGCTCCGTTCCCTACTCCCTCGCCATTGCCACCGCCGTCTGGTTCGCTACTGTTAATCACAAAAGGAACAAAATTTCTAGATAAACCACTACAGAAGGCTGCCAATTGAACTGCGCCTGCGTCCTGTCCAACTGCTGCTGTGATGGAACCAATGTAGGAAAAGGACCAAACTCGATAGTTACCGGCAGCTAAACCCGAGATATCAATGGAATTGGACGGACTTACCCTTACTATAATGTTATTGGTATCTGTTACTAGGTACTGATAAGGACTAACTTGCGGTCTAGTACTGAAACGAATAATCTCAGGTGTATTCAGTGCCGTATCTTGATACACAAGTCCAGGCATGCCGCTTGTTGCCTTGATCGTTGCTCCATCAAAGCAAAATTTACCTTGAGCCTGTAACACTCCTAGGCTGAGTAGGATCAAAAAAATGGTAGTGGAAAAGTATTTCTTGAACATGAATCAGTTGTTATCGGGGGTGGTTATGTGATGCGAAAATGGTTTTCTCCTAAGATCAAAGCGGACGATTACGCTAGTAGGTACCACCAATGACCCGCTTATTCCATTGCCCTTCCTGATCGAATTTTGGTAGTACTTTTGGCATAGTGGTCAGTCCAGTTGTGTCCGTAAGTGTTTCCATGAAGGAAATCATATCTGCAATTTCTGACTTGGTCAGGTTTAAGGGTGCATCCGGTAGCGTCTGGTATGGAACATCCAAGCCCATTCCAGCTCCTCCTCCTTTATTGTAGAAGTCCATTACCTCTTCCAAGGTCCGGTATACACCATTATGCATGTATGGAGCGGTCAAGGCAATATTGCGGATGGTAGGTGTCTTGAAGGAATGGACATAAAATTGAGTCTCATCTAGTGGTACTGCATTGGCAGCACGTCCCAAGTCCTTATCTAAAGTTGGGCGTAAGGTATCAGGCGTAGCGGGAATACCCAGCACTTCCGATTCTGATTCCCGATAACGGGGAGGAACAAGGCCACTGAAGGTCGGTGCAAAGTGGCAAGTTGCGCAAGCTCCTTTACCCATAAATAGGTTAAAGCCGCGAATGGCCGCTGGGCTAATCGCAGTTTTATCTCCCTTAACATACTGATCAAATGGACTATTGAAGGCTGTCAAACTAGCAACGTACGCGGATAAGGCGTTAGAGATAGACCACTTTGAAATCGAGTATTTGGGATAAGCCTCCTCAAACAATTGTCGGTATTCTTGACTTTTTTCGAGTTTTTCCACGATCTCAAAGAAGTCTGTATCAAATTCAAGCGCATCCAATACCACGTGCTTCATCTGCCGCTCCAGGAACTCTTCTCGCAAATCATAGAAGTATTTTTCTGCAAACACTGAGTTGATAATGGTTGGAGAATTCCGCAAAATATGGCCTTTCCCATTGGCTGCCAGGCTCGTTCTCTGTCCATCCGTAAAGCCTAACTCTGGCTTATGGCAAGAAGCACAAGCCCGTTCATGGTTACCTGATAGTACTGGGTCAAAAAATAGGAGTTTCCCAAGAGCCACTCGCTTCAACTCTGCCGCTTCATCTAGGTTGAAGCCTGCATAAAAGCTGGGATTGAGCAAATCTTCGTCAAAAATATGCTCCGCCTTATAGTTGATAGGTTGGGGCATGTTATTCACCTCGTGAATCATCTCGATCCCAGTTATACGGTGCGCAGCAAGTATATCCTTGAAGAGTGGATTGACATAGTCGACAAGGAAGTGCATTCGATCAAAGGAGTCAAAGTCATTATGCACCCTCAAATACTCAATCGCTTCGGCAAAATTGGAAACGATCCTCTCCGCAAGCTCTGCATCTTTCTTTTCCACAATCGGATAATAAGCTTGGAACGCCCCCTCAATACTTCCCATAGCCACAATTGCTTCAGGAATAGCGTTGCCGGAACCAGGCGTATCAAAACCAGTGACCCCTAGACTGACAATCCGTATGAGTTCAAATCTGATGCTCTCAAAGATATGTCGATGGTTAATGGGGATATTATATTGATAATTGTATATACTGGAAAAACCCTTGACTAATAATTCTGTGAGTCTTTCTATCTCCTCTTTTTCCGCTAAAGGAGCTTCTCCAAATACGATTTCATCTAATACTTGCAGGCCGATGGGTTCAATTATTCGAACCTCAGGCACTTTTTTTTCCACCGTGGGTAAAGGAGCTCCATTTAATTCTTTCTTTATACTGGGGTGGTCCAAATACTCCAATAGAAATTCGATTTTCTTAAAAGAGAGTCGGGTGGCTAAGTGTGCTTCTTGTAATTGCGCTAGATAGGTTGGTGAGCTAGCAGCTTGATGTGCTAGGGTATGGTAATCCAAAATCTTGTTCTTGAGATCTGTCAAACCAGTCTGGAATTGCTGTTCTACCATTTCCAGGCTCTGTGTGTGTTTTAGCGTAGAGAAATTCAGGAAACTCGAGCCAAAAAATAGGATAAGAAAGGTTGAGATTAGTAGTGTTTTTTTGTTCATCGTTGTAGCCATCTTGTTAGGTTAATCCCATAATATGGGAGTAGCACCCCTAAAAAGAAATGCTACTCCATTAGCGTTATAAAGCTTCAATTAGACCAGACTTACTGTATAGCGATCTGGATCAATTCACCTTTAGCATTTTGTACGAAGTACATGCCTTTAGCAAGTGTAGAAACATCCAGCTGGCTAACATTTTGTGCTACCTGAACACGTTTTCCTCTGATGTCATATACCGCTACATCCGTAGTTTTATTGAAAAACAAAGTACGAGTAGTGGGGTTAGGGAATGCCGTAAAGGCTGCGTCAGCAGTAGCTGCACCAGTACCAGCTTTCAATTCATCAGGGTTAGTGTTGAAGGGGTTGCTATCAGCCAAGTCCTCAACATTTACTCGGTCGAAACCGTGAATAGCAAAAGTCAAAGAATGATTCCAAGGGAAATCATTATCAGAAGATGGGTGCTGGGAGTTGATCAACAAAGACTTACCATCCGGAGTAGGAATAGCTCCCGTCACCTCTGCACCTCTTGGAACCGCAGTCAAACGGATTAGATCCTCGATAGTTGGGTTTTCGATAGCAAGGTTGAGCAAGTACACTTCACAGGTACGGTTGCTCACACCAGCTGGCATACGACCATAAGATGTTCCGTTCAAGTCCTCCTGGATAACTAAGAAGCTCTGACCGTCAATCTTCATTACGTTCAACCCATCAGGGTTTGACAAGTGCTTACCAAAGTATGCGTTAGTTGGAGGAGAATCAGCATTGTCCCAATCTGGACCACCTTCTAACAATACATAGTTTGTATTGAGGTTTGGATCGAAAACCCAAACACGTCCGTAAGTGTCACGGTATCCATCATCACCAGGTGAAGAAAGACCTTGAGCAGCAGCTCTAGCTACGTGGTAAGGATCGTAGACAGCACCTTCAGCTGCTTCATCAGCCCAGCGACCGCCTGGGAAATCACGACCTGTTTCCGTCCAGTATACTAGGTTGGTAGATGGATCATGAGCTACCCATTCTGGGCGGTTGTACATGGTACCTCCAGCAGCAACAGCTCTGTCCTGCAAATTCAACATATTGTCAACCGAGTGGGCAATTTCCACCCACTTGTCATCAGAATCGTGCTTGTAGACGTACATAGTTCCTTCAGTAAAGTCACCAGGTTGGTCAGCAACGAATCTCATCCAGAATCCAGGTGTAGCATCAGGTCCTAGGAATACGGTGCGGTTGTCGTTAGTAACGACACCACCTTCCCAGCCCATACGGCCCCAGTTGTACTGCTTACGGATCGCCTTCGCTTGCTTAGGATCGATCTCCACCATGTAGTTGAAGTTTTGGTACTTGGCTAGTGTTTGACCATCCCAGCCCTGAATGTCAGAATCTACCACGAAATCAGAAGTATCACGTACTCCAGAGTTAGCGCGGTCATTAGTTGACATAATTGGAGCAGATCCACCTGGGTTTCCTCGAACAGAACCATTGTAAATGGAACCGTTGCTTGTACGGAACCATTCTTCGGCAGTCCAAATACGACCGTCAAAAGTGGAGCTAATTCCACCGCAGTTCATACCGGTCTCACCGACAGTGTTTACAAAATCAACGTTGAAAAACTGACCTTGACGGCCATCTTCTAGTCGCTGATCCATTACATGTAATAGGCCAGTAATTGGGTCTCTTTCCACGCGGAAAGCAGTCATCCCACCACCGTCACCGATCTTGTCATCACGGTAGATCATTTCGTGGTTTACAGATACCCACCCCAAAGAAGCACCTGTACGGTCTGGAGTGAATCCGATAAAGTCATGCCATTCTTTGGCGATGTTACGTCCTGCAGGGTTGCCATAGGTTTTGGTAGTCTCTACAATGTCGTGGCCACCAACAAACAAAACCTGTAGTGTTAGAGGGGAAGGAGGCATGATTACCTGGAGTGGAGTGTAGTCATCCGGTAATTCAATTTCCTCAGAGAAGATGGTTTGGGCATTTGCCGCAACCACAACAAGGGTTAGCACAAAAAGAGTAGACAGAAATCTTTTCATAATGTCTTGAATGAATAGATTAGGAATGTTAGGAATAAGTTGAATAACAATATGAAATTACCTACCTATCATTATGCTAATCTTAATTCAAGATTAAGACAAAGTAAAGTATGTTAACCCAATGCTAATAAGCACATTATCTACTGATTATCAATTATTTAAAAATTAAAAATCGAACACTTTAAATAAGTTCTAAATTAGCATTTTGCGTAGTATTAACACTAAAAAAAGGTATACTTTAGATCTGTTTTGTAAGGCAGTGAAAATATGTTGTTAGGGAGGACACCCTTTCTGGTGTATCAAGGTTCCAAAGACTGACCAAAGCGCTCCCAAAGTTCTATCCGCAAGGTTTGTTTTAGCTGCTGCACCTGCTTGCTTTCTGCATTAACAAGGATGACGATCCCCGTTTTACGCGTTGCACTTAGCATCACCGCAGAGGAGAATGTTCCCAAGCTTCCTCCATGGTAGCTGAATCGTTCGGGACCGCCCCCAATTAATCCATTGTACCAGCCCAAGCCATAATCAGGGAATCCGTAGTGCAACTTCTGATAGTTTTCGCTGCTTATGAAATGATCATGCCCTACCAATCCTCGTAGATGATACTGCACCCAGATAGCGAAATCACTTACACTAATGGCGACATCTCCTGCAGGTCTAAAATACTTCGGCATACTAAAGCTATTGTTAGGATCCAAGGAATGATATCGTTTCCCAAGCAAGAAACCAAGGAAGGACTTCCGATGACCCAGTACGACTTCATTTTCCTCATCAATTGGAAAGCCGAATCGTAGAGTAAGTCCCAACTTCTCTCCCATTTCTATCAATAGTTCTTCAAATGAGGTACGGGTGGCTCGCTCAAGCATCAGTGCAGCAAGTATATACCCTCCATTAGAATATAGGTGGTTCTGGTCTTTGGAACTGGCAGGTGCGAAGGACAAGGCTACTTTTGCAAAAACCAAGCGAGGGTCATCCATCAGCTGAATATCTTTAGGTACGGCCCTGAACTCCTTACTGTCTGCCGACTCGTATGGGGCGATACCAGCTCGATGGGAAAGTAATTGTTCCAAGGTTACTCCTCGATAGGCGTCATTTTCGGGCAAATCAAGTTCAGGAACAATCTGCAATAAGCTGTCTGTCCAATTAATGTGTCCCTGTTCCACTAAATAGGCAGCTAAGAGTGACGTGAAAGCCTTGGTATTAGATCCAATATGGAAAAGATCATCCTTGCCGATCGGCATTTGTTGGCCAACCTGCTTACTACCAGCTATACCTATATAAATGGTGTCCGGCCGAATGAGAGCGATGGCAACCGCTGGCACTTTAAATTCGGACTGATAGCGGGCTGCCATTTGATGCAAGGCTACATTGGACTGGGCATTTACCGCAATGGGGCCTACTAGCATTAAGGCCAAGAATGTTTGAAGAAAGCAAATCTGGATGTACATACGTGGTCGAATTCAGAAGTTAAGTAGAGATCGCAAAATGGCTAACTCTGTCTGAAATCTCTAAGGCCAGGATGTACAAGCTATGTGAAGCCGAAACTTTCGTGCTGTAAAGCCGAAAACCTAGGATAGTGACTTAGATTGGTGCCACCAAGATTTAAAGCTGGCAGCTTTATTTTTGCTAACCATGGGTTGTACTGCACTTTCGTAGTAGAGTTCTAATTTCAACCGATGCCCCTCGGTTCGCTTATACCCCTTGACTGCCGCTCGGTGGATCAGTAGTTTTCTATTCAATCGAAAGTACTGCGCGGCATCAAGCTTGAACTCTTTTTCTAGCACTCTCAGAGACTGACTAGACCATCTCTTTTTCCCATCTTTATCTACTATACAGCTAAGGTTGTTATGAAGGCAGATCAGCCTTACATCCGATTTTTCCGTTCGCTGAACCCCTCCAGGTACTTTGAGCAAAACTTGAGTGTTATCCGCCACTACTTCATTAGGTCGACCAGCTTCGTAGGTATGGCGGCGGGCTTGTTCAAATTGGACGTAATAGTAATAGTTCAAACCTGCAATAAGAAGAAGAGATACTGGCCAATCCACGGTAAGTAGGACAACATCTAGCAACTCAGGTTCCCCCAGCATGATGTAATCGTAAAAGTCGTTAACCACCAACCAAAAAGATGTGATTATGGCACAAGTGAACAGCTGTAAGCCCCAACGCCAGCGGTTTTGATCTTCCTTCCAAGGCATCCATTGATCGAATCCCAGTATGCAAGATCTAATGCTAAAAAAGGTAAGGTAAGCGATGGCAAGACTTACGACCAGGTTTTCGTAATACAAGCTATTACTCAACAAACTACCTAATCCTTCTTCCAGGCCAACATGGACCACAAAGAGCGTCATCAGTGGGATCCCAATGTACATCATCTTGCTATCTTGATATTCTATTTCTGGTGAGCTTGCACAGTAAGTATTCATAAGGCTGTCGGGTTTAATTATAAGCCGTTTACAACCTATAGATGTGTAAACCCTTCCAACACCACTACTTGATCCCCAAAAATATTTTCCCACCATATATTCAAACCTGTTAGAAGGCCTTGGCCATGGCCTGAAAGAAATCTATATGTTGATACTTTGATTCATCACCAGGAATACGAAAATGATGATTAGCCGACAGCTTCACTACGATGAAATCTTTTTCTGGGTAGACATAGATATATTGATTGTAAATACCAGCCGCAAAAAAATCACCCATCGGCTTTTCCGGAATCCACCACTGAAAACCATAACCATAGCGATTACTAGAGTTTTGATTGTTCCGACCGGGCATGAGATGCGGCGCGTCTGGAGAGATGGCCCGTTCCACCCATTCTGCAGGTACCAATTGTTGGTCCTTCCAGCGCCCCTTCTGCAAGTACAGCAAGCCCAGTTTAGCATAATCTCGCAAACTAATATTTAGCCCCCCTAGGGCTAACTCCATACCTGTTTCATCAATGATCCACTGCGCATCATGCTCCATTCCCATCGGATCCCACAACTTCTCTTTAAGATATACAGACAAGCGCTTGCCCGTGACCTTTTCTAATAACATCCCTAACACCTGAGTATCAATACTGACATAATGATTATAGGTACCAGGTTTTCTTTCGTTCTTCAAGGACAGGGCAAAGCTTTCATAAGAAGTGCCCAAGGCAAAGGCTCTACCAAAGCGATTAATATCTGAATTGAAATCTCGATAGTCTTCGTTGAAGCCGACGCCTGAACTCATATTCAGGATATCCTTAATCTTCACCTCATTATAACCTGAGTTCGCGAGTTGGGGTAGATAAGAAGTTATTGGATCGTTGAGGTCTTTGATGAGTCCGTCATGATAGGCTATGCCCAATAAGGTGGCTACCACAGATTTTGCCACTGACCAAGAAATATGGGTAGTGGCCTCCGACATCCCATTGTAATACTCTTCATATATAATAGTGTCGGACCTCATCACCAGCAATCCCATTGTTCGAGTATCTTCAATGAACTGTGGAACTTGAATAGTGGAATCTTCATAACCGAAAGAAGTAATCGGTTGATAGCTTATATCTTTTACCAATTTCGTTGGGCTGGCACTTTTTTCGATCGTTCGGGTATCAAAAAGGTCTTCCATATGCATAAAATTATGCACAATCTGATCTTCGTCGAAGATGTGAAGAACAGTATATAATTGTGTGATTTTTTTCTTGTTAAAGAGCGCAACAGCTAGTACTACAACAACTAGTACCCCCAAGACCTTAAGAATTTTGGTTCTCATGATTTGATGTTGAAAGGATTTATACCAAAGAACTGATTTTATTTGTCTGCTAAAGCTAGGGTTTTCTGTAAATATTATCGCCTGAAAATTCGGCTCCTTTCAAATCTTGTTTAAGAATGAGCAAATACATCCTTTCTCCAAGGCAAATTTTGCAGTCTGTCCATATTTTCACATATTGACCTTATAAACGCATAGGTATATGGAAAGGAAAACTATTCAAACACACAAGTTAGAGTTAAAGGAAGTACCAGTAGAGGACACCTCCTCTTTTACTAAGATCGGTTGCCCAAACTGTGACTATGATGTCCCCGCTTCCGATCTAAACATCAATGATAAAATTGCCAAATGCGGCAAATGCAATGTCGTTTTTTCTTTCCGCGAAGAAATCCAGAAAATGAATCGTGCCGCTCAAGCCCCTCCCAAGCAAGAGATTATCCGTCCGGAGGGGATTGATATTTTCCATTTCGAGGAGGAAATGGACATCACCTTAGAACAACCCATCAGCGTTCCGGAAGTCTTGATAGGCACCTTAGTTCCCTTTATTGGACTATTGTTTGTACTCGTTTACTTCCTAGGGGATGGAGACTTTCCAATGTGGCTAGCCGCAACGGGAGGATTGGCATCTTTCCTATCTGTGTTCAATCTCGCGCATCGCTCCAATCAGAAGATTTTCATCAATATTGACACTCAATATCTATCGATAAAAAGAAGACCTAAAAAGTTTATTCAAGATCAACAATACAGTATACATGATATCGATCAGCTCTACCTTAGAGTTATAGGAGGCTATCATCATGTATACATGTTAGTCAATAGCCCAAGTGGGCAAAAACATGTTAAGCTCGTAGCTAACATCCAAAGTGTTTCCAAAGCACGCTACTTAGAACAGGAGATTGAACGAAAATTAGGGATAAAAGACCGCCGGGTACCGGAGGAAACGGTTCTTCCTAGCACGATGTAGATGTTAAAATTTCGCCGTGGAAGCAGGTTCATTCTAATTTCTCGTTTTATCTATAAGTCTCCCCCTCGATCATTATCCACTAACATTTGCTTGAACAGATATGAAACACTTAGTTCTAATCTTTGGATCTATTGCCGTACTTGCCATCGGCGCTATTTTAGGCTTTAGAGGTTTAGTAAGTCACATCTACAATCATGTAGACTGCGAACAATTCAATATTGATAATATAGAGGTTCGTACAGGAATCGATATTCCTGCTGTCACGGAGGTAGAATGTTCTTGCAACGAAGATAAAACCATCAAGACTTCCACTTTCACACTTGATACAGACCAAGTTGATCTTGATCGATATGTTTCACGAAATAAATTCAAAGCGATAGATGGTCATTACGAAAACATCGGTGAACGCAAGGACACCAAATGGAAAGCCAAACTAGATATGGTAAGCCATCAGCTGACCGTTACCGTCGAGTACTTTTAAGCTTGTGGCTACTGCTCTACCATTCTCTTTTTTTGTTCTTTCAAACTAAAACTTCTGCCTACAACAATACTCCTTCACCTCTTTCCTTCGGTCCACCGCAGATTTTTGTTCTTTAGCTGCTGGCGATGAAGCAATTACTACGTCTCCAGTGGTGAAGTAAAGCCTGACAGCCATACTACGCTAGAGGCTTTTGACTTGTTAATTGCCCAAAAAATCCAGGGTAATGTTCAAAATTTCGAATCATAATTACTATGTTAGTCCGGATTTTTGATGGTTCAAAAATCACTGAACCTGTTAAAATTTGGTGAAGGATAGTAAGTTAGTCATTGAAAGATCGTTCGCCGATAGGGTTCATAGTATCCTTAAACACGGATACGAACCTAAAGCTCCCTACCAAATTGCCAAGCACCAGCTGGTTCAGTTATTGATTTGCATATATCCCGAAAGACACAATGGAAACGGTTCTCTGACAATTTTTGTGTTTTAAGTCAACTAAAACTTTAATCAACGCTCATTATTATTCGCTTATGATCTTCACTTTGAGTTGACCACAAAAATTGGCAGAGAAGGTTGAAAACTTTCAACATGAGAAAGCTCATGGTAAGACTTGATCTCATTCTCCTTTCCTGGAGTGATTTCATTTCTTCTTACAGAGGAAAATAGTTTTCTTCTGATCCGTAATCAAAATGAAAAATCTAACAAACAATGACAAACGACAACAGGCTTTTTTACGGTAGTTGTTTTGCCTTGATCACTACCGCCTTATCATTTAGTATTAGAGCTGGTATTCTTCCGCAGTTGGGAGAAGAACTAAGCCTGAGCGCTGAGCAACTCGGGTTCATCAACTCCATGTGGTTCCTTGGATTCCCTATTTCCATGGTCATTGGTGGTTTGATCTATCATTCTGTTGGAGGAGCTCGGATCATGCAATTTGCCTTTTTGGCCCATGCCATCGGTATCATCATGACCATTTATTCTGGTAGTTATACTGGATTATTGATTTCCACCCTTTTAATCGGATTAGGTAACGGCTGTACAGAGGCGGCTTGTAACCCGATGATTGCCGATAAATACGAAGGTGTGCAAATGAGTAAGATGATGAATCGCTTCCATATGTGGTTCCCAGGCGGTATCGTGATTGGAAGTTTAGTATCCAAGTTTATGACAGATGCTGGTTTTGGTTGGGAATCGCAGATCTGGGTAATTATGATTCCAACTTTGATCTACGCTTATTTATTCTTTGGTCAGGAATGGCCTAAGGCTAAGTCCGACGAAGCTGCAAAAGTTTCTGGCAACTTAGAAGCTATGCTTACGCCCTTATTCATCTTCATGTTTGCTTGTATGGCACTGACCGCGATTTCAGAATTTGGACCTCAGCAGTGGGTAGGTTTGATTCTCGCCAAGAGTGGTGCACAGCCCATGATCATTTTGGCTCTTGTGACCGGGCTGATGGCCGTGGCAAGATATTTTGGTGGAGAGGCCGTACACCAGTTCAACACTACAGGTGTCTTGTTGATATCTGCAGTTTTGGCAACTATCGGTGTATACTTGTTTAGCACGCAGACTGGATCCATGGCTTATGTGGCCGCGATCGTTTATGCACTGGGTATCGCTTACTTCTGGCCAAACATGATTGGATTTATTGCAGAATATATTCCAAAGAGTGGGGCCTTAGGTATGTCCATCATCGGGGCAGTTGGTATGTTCTCGACCTCCATTTTCCAGCCGATTATCGGTCGTTGGATTGATTCTGATAAAGCCGATGTAGCGGCTACCGGAGTTACTGGAGATGAACTAGAGCTGCTGGCAGGCCAGGCCACCTTAGGAACCATGGTCCTATTCCCCGCGATTTTGATCGTGCTCTTTACGATCCTCTTCTTCTGGATGAAAGGCAAAAGCGGAGAAACCGCTGCCGCCACCGCATAATTGAATTACGTTTAATAAACAAAAAGGCCGCTGGGTTTCCAGCGGCCTTTTTGTTTATCCATCCATTTAGCTATTGTTTAGTGATCGGTTGCCGAAGCACCGTTTTCATTTTAGCAGGATTGGCTCTGCGTGGGTCACTCAAATATATTTCATGATGTTTCCCTCTGAAGTCATACCCATTCTCTTTGATAAACCCGTGTAGTACATCCAAGGTAGCCGGTTCTTCGGAATACGGCCCTAGGTGCATAATTTGTACCACTAAACCTTCATTCATCCCCTCAAACCGCACCTTTTCTAGGGCAGGGAGGTCCTTTTTGATCTTTAGTTCCGCTATTTTCTCCTCCACCATTTCAGCGGTAATGAAATCAGGCTGTCGGATCATCATGGTCCAACGCCAATCCTCCTTGTTTTGCATGTAGAAGTCAGGATCGCCTTTGGCCAACCACCATAAACCTTCTAAAGGTGGCACCACGTAATCAAAATAATCCGTAGGTGGGGTTTTCTTCTTGAACATGAACTTCAGCCCAAAAGCCAAGGGATACAAGGCTTCGATACTTGCAGTCCAGGCTGGGTTTTCTTCTGGATAACCTTCCCCATCTATCATCAGGTAATTCATCGGAGGGATCTCCGTTAGCGTCGGGGTTTTGGCCTTAGGAGCGTACTCGCTCTTATAGGCTTTCTTAAAATCAATCTTTGTCATTATCTGAATGTTTTTATGGGTAGATAGATAGCCGTACGAGTGTCAGCTGGCGCCGTTTGCCTATGATCGGTCAAATAGATTTCCATGGAAGGCTCATTGCGTAATTCGTAACGACTATTGGGTAACCAAAGTCCATAGAGCAGATGATAGGTATCGTCAATGTTTTCGAACGAACCTTGATGAATTGTCTCTACAAATTGCCCTCCCGCAAGCTCCTTTACCTGGACTTCCTCCGGAGGCGAAAAATCAGCTCGGATTTCAACGCAGGCATCATATCGTATTTGCTCTGGAGCTGCAGTATGGGGATCACTGTAGGGGATACCAATTAATCGTCCACATTCAATTGGTGGTATCGATTTAATAAGTCGTTCCCAGGTGCTACCCACAGTTTGATAAGGTCCTTTATGGGTAAGAGATGCTACTCTAATAACATCTATGCGTTTAACTGCCGTGGATATTACTTGATCTACCAATCTCTGGCGTACAATTTTTCCCAGCCGACTCTCCACGATCTGTTGCTGTGTTTTTCTGAATGCTCTTGGGGTAATTTGATACTTCCGATTAAAAGCTCTAGTGAAAGTCTCTGGATTCTGATAACCTACCTCAAAAGCAATGTCCTGTACTTTTTCTTCTGTGAACTTCAACCTCATGGCTGCTACCTCCAGTCTAATCCGGGTAACATACTCATGAACTGGCTCTCCTACCAAGCTCTTGAATATTCGATGGAAATGAAAAGCGGAAAGGTGCATTCTTTGGGCTAAAGCTTCCACCGAGAGTTCTTGCTCTAGGTTAGCTCTGATATAGCCCTCTAGTTCCATCAATTGCTTATAGTAAGGATGATTAAAGATCATACCACAAATATGAGGGTCATTTCCCGCAAAAAATTGACGTTTCTTGCTGGATTCAATTTTTCCTTTTTCTACGGTAGTGCGTAGACAAGGTTCCTAAGAGAGTGAGCGGTGGTGTTACAACAAAAATCAGTCTCCTAGGGCTGACATTTTGAAGCGTTCAATGCTAGCAGGAACATGTTCTGCAGCAAGAATGGTCGCAATCTGACTAACAACATCGGGGAAGGAATCAGCGAGATTAATCGTTTCCTGCGGGTCGTTTTCTAGGTCATACAAAGCGATATCCATTTGATCCTTTAAGATTCCCTTGCGGATCCCCTTCCATTTCCCCATTCGCACTGCTTGCTGGCCTTGGTAGGCCGGAAACTCCCAATAGAGAAACTCATGAGCGCTCTGTTCTTCCTGCATGAGGGTAGGCAAAAAACTAATGCCATCCGTATTTTGAGGTATCTGTTCTCCCACCAACTCACATAGTGTAGGTAATACATCATAGAAGGAGGAGATATGATCAGTAGTACTGCCCGCTTCAATCTTTCCTGGCCAGGCAGCAATCATCGGCACCCTAATGCCTCCTTCATGCACAAAGCCTTTTCCCCAGCCATAGGTGGTCTTAAAGGGTTTGGCACTGTCAAAGTAGGGCGTGTCAGCTCCCCCCGTATAGGTCGGCCCGTTATCGCTACTAAAAATCACCAAAGTGTTATCGTACTTACCTTGCTTTTTTAGGGTTTCGATTAGATCTCCAACCTGCTCATCCAGGTAGGAAATCATAGCAGCATAGGTAGCTCTGGGATACTGGGTAGGAAAATAACTCTTGCCGGTGTAGGGCGATTCTGGACCCAGTTTTTGACGGTAATATTCAATCCACTTTTCCGGTGCCTGCAGGGGCACATGAGGCAAAGGAGAGGCATAATACAGAAAGAAAGGCTGATCACCTATGGTATCCAAAAACTGAAGCGCTTCCTCATGCATGAGGGTTGGTGCATATTCCTTCAAGTTGAAGTCAGCATAGCTCGCTGCATCAAGTGTATCAGCCCCTTCGGCTAGATTACTATGTGGCGCTACCATCTTATTTTCAAGCAAATCTCGTTCTTCATTACGCCACAAATGCATGGGATACAAGGTATGGGCCTGTCTTTGGCAATTGTAGCCGTAAAAGAAGTCAAACCCCTGCTTATTCGGAACTCCTTCTGTAGTGGGCGCTCCTAGCCCCCATTTCCCAACTGCACCGGTTCGATACCCAGCCTGCTGGAGGATTTCCGCCACCGTTATTAAGCTATCCGGAAGCGGGCGTTGTCCTTCTAGAAATGGATCTTCAAACATAGCTTCATAATCCCAAACCTTCCCACGATCTCTCCATTCATCATTACCCCTCACGTAAGCATGGCCGGCATGTTGCCCTGTCATGAGAATACAGCGAGCTGGTGCGCAAACCGGAGCACCAGAATAATGCTGCATAAATCGCATTCCGTTCTTGGCCAATTCATCCAGATTCGGTGTTTCTATCAGGGCTTGACCGTAGGCCCCTAGCTCACCGTAGCCTAAGTCATCGGCCAGAATGTAAATGATATTGGGAGTGGTTGATACGGAAGATTCATCCGCAGTATTACAGGCTACAAGACTAAGTAAGAGTAGTAAACCTGCTATGAAAGATAATCTGAACATACTTGTGATAGGTTGGTATAGAAATCGTTTTGGTGTCTACATTAAAGATCAAAGCTACGCTTATTTTGGTGTTAGTTCTAAAGCATATTCCTTTACGGATTCAACCTTCTTCCTGGAATAGAACAACGGAAAAAAGCGATCTTTAGCCCAGAGTTCGAATAAGTTTCGATAGTGAGGATGATCTGGATCCCCCGATTGTCCAGGTGTATTACTGGCCAAGCAAGCATCCCAGTCTCCGGTATCTACTATAATTCTAAAGCTTGCTCCATGGCTCTGGTTATCATTGCTACTGGTATTATTAACCGTATGAGAATTTCCTCCTCGAGGCGCGGGCCCAACTTCCAACTTAGCTCGTATATCAGGCTTTACAGCATTGCTCATGGGATGTTTCAGCCTTATATGCTTGTAGGCCGCTTGGCCGTATGTCCAATTCGCTGTGTCTTTCCCCAGTTTTTTAGTCAATGCTTCGATGGCCTTTCCAAAGGTTTTCGCTAACAATTGGTCACGCCCTGCGATAGGGTCTTCACCAAATTTCCCATCGGGCAAACTGAGCCATTCCAAGATCCTCTTCATTTGGATATTAATCAGATCGTCAGCCTCCCTAGGAACCATCATGCGCTCTATTTCTGATGCAATTTCCCGTTCCCATTGGTTGTAAATACCTGCAGCAATTGACTCAGGCCTCAATTCGTGGTTCCATGCCAATAGCCGTTCCTTTGCCGCCTTTTGACCAGGATCGGCAAAATCAATTGCGCTTAATAATTGTGTCAACTGTCGAGCGGGCAAAGACAGGTAATCGGTCTGATAAGCCGCCATATCCATCAAGCTGTGCTTACGTCCATTTTGCAACATTTCTGCCACCCGGGTCTGTCGATAAGGATCAGACCAAGAAAAACCAATCGCATTCATATGCTCGTACCCCTTTGGTGTAACATCAGCATTGGCAGTGTAAAAGATT
Organism: Saprospiraceae bacterium; assembly: GCA_013214355.1. Classification (GTDB taxonomy): domain Bacteria; phylum Bacteroidota; class Bacteroidia; order Chitinophagales; family Saprospiraceae; genus DT-111. The sequence goes on from JABSSL010000005.1 coordinate 43,453, forward strand.
CCACTTTCAGGATCAAAAACATTCGGTTTGGCAATAATGGGTAAGTATCCATCCCATTCATAGGATCCATCTCCCGGTACCGGCACTAAGCCACTCCAATTTCTTCTTACGGGTGCGATACCTACGGCTTGCCAGCCAATATGACCATTGCGGTCCGCCCAAATCATATTCTCTCCCGGAATATTACTGTAGTTACAAGCAGCTCGGAAGGACTCAAAATCAGTAGCCTGATTCATCCGCAAGCTGGCTAGGTACGGTGAGCCCCCAAGTTCTAACCAGCCACAGCGAACAGCATAAGCAATATTATTTTCAGTATCCTGCCGAGTCACGGGACCATGTCGGGTATACTTTAAAGCAACTACGTGATCTCCTTTCCCCTTTACGGGAATGGTATCCATAATTATTCTCATGTTTTCCCAAGCGCCCTGATACCAATACTGATCCGGATTATCTGGATTGATCTTGTATACATATAGATCTTCGGCATCCGTCCTAAATACGGTTAACCCCCAGGCACCAAATTGATTATGACCTATCGAAATCCCCGGAATTTCCGGTTCTCCACCTCCTATGACATCCCATCCAGGGGCAACTAAATGCGCCATATAGCGTAGGGATGGGGCGGCCTGTGTCCGGTGAGGATCATTGGCCATCATGGGATAACCACTCTGGGTATGTCGGCCATCTACTACCCAGTTGTTACTACCAATGGAATTGATATCGTTGGCCATGGCTCGCAGATAATCTGCTTCATCGCTAGCAGCTAAGCCGCGGTACTCTTCATCAGAAGTTCGGACCGCTGCAATCAAGTCTTCAGGTTGAAAACGAACCGGTTTGCGATAGGCATTGTACAGCTCTAAAATATCGTCGAACAAACGATTAGCATCAATCTTTGAGTCAATGGTCAAGTCTGGGCGATGCGGATGAAACCAAGAGAGTTCTCGAGTCTTTTCCTCTCCTATTTTACCAATCAAGCGAGCGATTTTCAACTCATCCCCAATGTTACCCAACAAACCTTGGTGCCTAGAGATCACTACCTCGGGTGTCCAGGTCTGTGGTCTGGTTTTTAGCAATTTAAATTCGAGTGGTAACTCCTCTGGCTTAGCGTTGACCTGGTTTATGTATGCATTAACTCCTTCCACAAAAGCCGTGATAATAGCTGCTCCCCTTTCATGATAATGATTCATTTCCCCTTGGATATCTCCTCTGAACATGAATAATCGAGTACCAATATCTCTCTTTAATTCACGAGAACCGAGCAGCTCAGCGACCGTACCAGTGGCCTGCCTACGCCAGATTTCCAACTGGAATAAACGATCACGAGCAGCATTGTATCCTTGGGCAAAAAAAAGATCATGCTCATTCTGGGCATAGATGTGTGGCACACCCCATTCATCCACAATAATCTCAACTGGCTCTTTTAGGCCCTCAAGGGTCAACTGGCTTGTTTGTGCCTGTAAGCAGATTGAAAAGAAGGATAACACTAGCCCCAAAGTAGTTTTTCGTATTAGCATGGACACATATTTTGGTGTGACAGTTGGTAATTCTCTATCGCGTATAAGTTCATGTTCTAAGGTAAGTTTAGTTGACCGAAATTGGCAGCAAATGAAAGAAATATTCGAATCCTTGGTCACGAAGACCGAATTCTAGATTTATAAGTTAGAGGGCTTGGTCATTTCCGTAGCTACAAATTAGGCTGGGTACTATCGTTGCAACGATCTACGCTCCATCCCAAAAGCCTGGAGTGCCTCAGAGGTTATTTTCATTTCTTCACTTAAAATCATGAATGATGAATATCAAATCATTGTATGTTGGTTTGGTGGTACTACTATTTGGCGTCTTCACCATTAGTTGCGAACGAAGTGTCCAGGAAGAGGTAGAACCAACAATTGATGGAATTGCTGTGAAAGCTCCACTCTTTGGCTTACAGCAGTCCTATACTAAACTGGAAGTAGGGAGATCGGTTTCCGGATTAGCTGTAGCTCAGCTAGATAAAAAGGTCTATGATAGTATGTTCAGAACTATCGCTCAAACCATCACACAGGAAAAAGGTGAACTGGTTAATTATTATATTGACGAGCAAACCTCCAAAGAAGGAGAATTGCATTATTTCCTAGTGCTTCAAGGCGAACTCGCTGATGGCAGCTATCTTACCACAGGCATGCATCTATTGCCAAATGAGTCCAGTATTGTAAAAGATGGAGAGTATGACATTATCGCCTATAATATTGATCTGCGACCTGTTTTCCATTGGTCTTGTAGGGGTAATATCTGCAATACCTGTCAATATGATCTGAGTCAAGCAGATGGATGCCGCTGCTCCTTTGGTATTGACGACTGTCAGCGCTACTATCAGGATCAGGATCCAACCTAATTTGGGCTTGATTTTTCTCCTGATTAATAGGATCTAGCCAAGTGGGTACTCATTGCATGCAGGGTACCCACTTGCTTTTTAAACAACTTCTTCAACTAATTGTACAAATAGCGATTATACAGCTTAGAAAAAAATATTGCCTCACGGGAAAAAAATAGCGATTGGGCTTGTCATATGCTAGACGGATTGAATATTCCATTGCATTAGTATGGACAAATTCGATATTTTGTAGCGCGAAACGAATACACCGACTAAAACATTTTCTGTGAGAGATCTAGTGAAGCTGTTCAGCCTGTTGACTTGTCTGATATACCTGCCCGTTACCCTCTATACGCAAACTAATGAAGGAACCTCCTTCTGGTGTGGCTTTATGGAGCATCGAGACGAAAATCAGAATACCAAGGTCTTGATGATTACTTCCAAACAGAGTACAAGTGGCACTGTAAGCATGCCAATCAATGGATGGAATCAAAACTTCTCGGTAGTAGCTAATGGGGTTAGCCTAATCACCTTGCCTGCTAATGCCGAAACCTTCGGTTCGGAATCCATTACCTCTACTGGGATCAATATTGTAGCCAATGATCCTATCTCCGTTTACATGCATCAATACTTTTCGGCACGCTCAGAAGCTTCTGTAGTGCTACCCAATTCATCAATTGGTGATGAGTATTTCGTCATGACCTACGAAGGTGTGGTCCGATCAGGCAACGTTTTTCCATCTGAATTTTTAATTGTTGCCACACAAGATGAGACGACCGTCACCATAACGGTGAGTGATAATACAGTTAGAGGTCGAGGTCCTGGTAGTAGTTTCAACGTCACTTTAGATCAAGGCCAAACTTACCAAGTACAAGCCCTTTCTGGTGATGGAGATCTAACAGGATCGCATGTTAAAGGGGATAAGGATTTCGCCTTATTCGGTGGTAATAAATGGACCCAAGTCCCAAAAAGCTGTGAAGCCAGAGACAATCTATTGGAGCAGATGTACCCACTAGCCACCTGGGGTAAATTATTCGTCACAGTGCCAAATGATAAGGTACTATTTGATGTATTCAGAATCCTAGCATCCGAAGACAATACGGAAATAACCGTTAGTGGTACGGGAACGCAGACTTATAATCTTGATGAAGGAGAGTTTGTAGAATATCAATCTTCACAGGCTTCTTTTATCAGCGCCACTGCCCCCATCATGGTTGCCCAATTCAATGTAGGTGCCAATTGCAACGGACACACTTTGGGAGATCCATCCATGGTTATCCTGAATACGGTGGAACAGACTAGAGACACAGTTACGCTCTTTAATTCTTCCTTCCAGGACATTACAGAGAACTATATTAATGTGATCGCACAAACGGTAGATATTGAGGATATTCTATTTGATGGTAGTCGGATCGGTGATATGGGGGTATCCATTGGATCGGTGGGCCCAAACGACGAGTTCTCTTATGCCCGCGTATCGGTCAATGCTGGAGCACATACTATCATTTCCAAAGGTTGTGGCGTGATTGCGACCGCGTATGGATATGGTTTTGTGGAATCCTATGCGTACAGTGGTGGAGCGAGTTTCAATGAGATCAATGCGAATCCAATTCCGGAAGGAGGCTGTCTCAATGATACCATCTTTTTCGATACCGGTCTGGAACCCCCGCGATTTTCCTTTGACTGGGATTTAGGAGACGGCACCATGACTAACTCAAGTGAATTTGAACATATTTACGATGGGCTTGGTGAATACCCCGTACGTTTGATATTGACCGACCATTGCCTAATGAAAGTAGATACCTTATATCGAGACCTCTTAGTCAGCCTCAGACAAGCAGTGGAGGCAACAGATCTGGTAGAATTGTGTGAAGGAGAAGAGATACAATTAAGCGCTACCGATCTAGACGGAGCTCGTTACGAATGGCAAGGTCCGAGGCAATTCTTTTCTGAAGAACAATTCCCTTTGATCACCAACGCTAGTCCAGCCATGAGTGGTGAATATGAGGTAATTGGGATTGTTTCAGGCTGTGCTACCTTTCCCGCATTCACACCCGTTACGGTCTACCCAACCCCGATACCCAACTTAGGTCCCGATACCTTATTCTGTGCGCGGGATTTCGCCTTTGAGCTAGATCCGGGAGAATTTGCCAGTTATCGTTGGCAAGATAACTCCGTTGCCAATACTTACAATGTCCTATTTGAAGGTAATTATGCCGTGACCGTGACTAGTGACTTTGGTTGTCAAGGTGAGGATGAGGTAAGTTTGGTTGAGCAATGCCCCACCAAGATTTTTGTACCAAACATCTTCAGTCCAAATGATGACAATATCAATGACGACTTTGGCCCCTTTGGTACTGATATCATTAGCCTCCACATGCAAATCTTCGATCGATGGGGTAATCTTATATTCGAAACTTTTGATGAAAACAATCATTGGAACGGCGAGTGGAACAATCAGCCAGCTCCCAATGGTGTATATGTTTGGTTTATTGAACTAGAGGGTTATCTAGAAGACGGAAATACCTTTAGTCAGAAAAGGACTGGATCAGTGACCTTGGTACGCTAAAGCCATAGAACCAATATGGTGTTTTTTCTTGTTTTCCTCGACCAGCTCGGGCCTGACTAGACGATGAAAGCTCCTGAGCTTGGTTCCAAGCTGCTGCTACTGACCCAATATAAATTGCATACCTATAGTAGCATTAAAAAGTAGTCGTCCTTCTCTGAAGTCAGCATTGGATTGCACCGTATTGGGGTAATACTTGGTCTGGAAACCACCGATACATCTCCATTTTTCGCCTAGTTGATAGGTGATTCCTGCCTGTAGCTGGGCACCCCAGAGATTTGATGGTCGGTAAGGAAGCTGACCTAGGGATTGGTACGCTCCACTGGCGTTTGAATCACTAAAAACCATTCCTTCCGTTCGTTGCACAAATCCGTATAAGACACCCAAATTAAGATCCAGTCCAAAATCCCCAGTCAAGTCTTGCCGGTAACCTACCAATAGGGGAAGTTCCGTTACATTCTGGGTGTTATAGATAGTCGAACTTAACGATTCTGTCACTTCTACGGTCACATCACCTCGTATCTCGGTGGTAGTACCATCCGCCCGTTGAATAATCTCGGTAAGCTGATCTTCTAGAACTTTATCAAATGTCCGTTCGTATTGGTCTACAAAACGATCAAAGGCAAGCTGATGCCTAAGTCCAGTTTGGAAATACCAATTCGATCCAAAGTCTTTGCGTATATCAAAGCTAAAGCTATAGGCTTCTAGTTCCTGTTCTGCCGCCTCTCTCCTATTCAACCAGGATTCGATGTCGGAATTGTCGGAAGAATTGACTTCTAGCCTTCGCTGCTGACTTCCTAGGGTACCACTAAAACCAATCCACCAGCTACCAGCACCCTGGTTTTTCCTCCTGAATCTCACTTCCTCCAGTGGCAAACCCTTGAGACTAACTGAAGCAGCCTCTTTTAGTGGGCTAATGGCTCGCGAAGGCAGGGCACTAAGACTTTGTCGTATTGTGGAGGGCAAAACCCTGGCATCTTCCTTGCTCGGATCAGCAACAGATGGAGTCTTGATATCAGATAATTTGGTGCTCATCCCCCGATTATTGAATGTATTCGATTTGGAATTTGGCAGGCTGGATGGGGACGGTTTTTTAGTTTGTTTATCGCTTTCTGATACCAGGTTCAAAACCTTCTCCTTTGCTCTATTATCAATCGGCAGATTTTTTCCAGTTTCAACCTCAACTAAGGATTGCCGAGACGTAATATTCGTAGGCTCTTCTACCTGAATAAGCGGTGTAAGCTCTTTTTTCTCAAGCTTATTTGAAGTGAAGTCGATCTCTTGTTCTACCGAATCAGAAAGTGTAATGAGGAAGATTCCTAGTATCGCAACGGCTCCTCCAAGCCACCAGAACCATACTCCTCTTCGTTTCTTTTCTTTATTTCTTGTGCGCTCCAACTTGGACCAAGCCCCCTCAAGGTCCAGCGGAGAAGGATATTCACTGAGGCTTGTCCTCAGCTTTTCTTCAAGCCGGTCTTTTTGCATAGTTCTTTTTCGTTAGAGGTTGAAGAAATTGTTTTAGCAATCTTTTGGCTCGAGCCAGTTGAGAACGTGAAGTACTCTCGGTGATTCCGAGTTTATTGGCTATTTCCTTATGGGTCCAACCGTCAAATATGGCCAGGTTCAGCACTTGTCTATAGCCATCAGGCAGCTGACGGATAGCTGCCAGTAGCTGCTCTTCCGAAATCGCCTCCAAACTCTCCTCGGGCAAACTCTGTTCTGGAACTTCTGCACGAAATTCGATCTCAGGTTCGCGTTTTGATTTCCGATAGGATTGTAGGATTCTATTGGTACACAGCCGATAAAACCAGGCCTCAAAAGGCCCTTTGGCAGCATCGTATTTCTTGATGTTTTTGAAAAGCGTTAGGAAACACTCCTGAAGATAATCTTGTGCCAAGGCTTCATCCTTCGTATATCGACGACATAGCGTCAGGACCTTAGGCGCCAGACGGAAAAAGAGTTCTTTTTCCGCCCGGCTACTTTGGGATTTGCACTTTTCAACTAGTTGCTCGAGGTTCATGTAGTGGGATTACATAGGGATTGTGTATTGAATACTTTCTCTATAAGTCGTCAATTCAGTATGGCCGTTAACTCCAATACGCAGCCAGGAATACTTTCTCCAGAAATCTCATTAATCAGAATCACATTAGTAATACTAAAGAAAATCGATTCTCCTGGCTCATCTCCGTAGAGCAGATTGGTCACTTGGTAAGTTCCACTAAACTGATAAAATGGATCAGGCGTACCTAGGGTTTGAAGATCAAAAGACATTCCCCAGAAAGCGTTAGCGGGATCGTTCGTCCAATTGACCAGATTAAAAGTATAGGTGACACTGTTTCCTGCCCCTTGGTTATCAACTGCTACTATTTCATAGAGTGCAAGGGAGTCATTGGGGTTGATTGAGGCAACGATATTATTCACCACATAATCATCTTGGTCAGGAATAATGATTCTCATTTCAGCGGTAAAGGTAGTACCACAAGCTTGTACATTCCCAACGTCGACAGCAGAACCAATTCCAAAACTGGCCTCTTCTCCTCTCACATGCTCCGTCCAATCTACTCCAAGGATAGTGAAATTTGCTTCGCTACAAGCGGGAACGGCTGCGGCTAAACTTCCATCCGACTGCGGTGAAACTAGGTGAGATCTATCGCCGATTCGGACCACGGCTATGCCATTTGAAATAGCCTCATTATCGCAATTCACCAGCGTTCCACTAACTGTTACCCAGTCCTCATTTAGGTTAATATTGATAGAGCCCAAATCTAGGTCATCTGTCAAGCTTCCCAATTCTCTGGTGTACAGCACCTCGTTACAATTCGGATCAAGTAATTCTAAGGTCAAAGGCGTACCCTTGATGACTTTACCTCGGAATGAGCCATCACTTGCAAGATTCATCGAACCTTGGGTCTCCAAGGAAGTTGCGGTCACACGGACTATGCCCGACACCTCAAATTTTTCAGCTAAAAAGCTTCCAGACAGCTCTACAAGATCGTAGGGTACATCGCAATTCCAGAAAGTGAAGTGGCTTACATTACCCACATAGTTGTTGCCAACTAAATCTGCACTCCCTTCTTCCATCCACAGACCGGAATTCTCATCAAAGTGCCACAAAGGTAAAGACTGTGGTGCTTGACTTAAGAGTGCTGCTGGAACAGGCATTGTCAACTGGGCTGGGCTAGAAATCTGTAATGATCCTCCACTGCTACTTTCCAACTGTACATTAATCATTCCAAAACTCTGCAAGGTCTGATTCTCGCCATCTTGGTTAAGCGCTTGTAAATTTCCCGGCATTATTTCATCTAATTCAGGATCAGTAGGATCAATGTAGCTTGCAAACACGTTGACATTGCCAGCGTAGGCATTACCTTGATCATCTACAAACGAATCCGCAGCAAAACTAACTGCGCTGCCATTAGGCAACTCCAGTTGACCTCCTTGACTGGCCTCAAAGGTAGCTGATAAAAGCCGTGGGGTCAGCTGAACTCTTGTCTTAAGGATGGTCTCAGCAATAGGGAGAACAGTTTGAAAAGCATCAAAATATCCATCCTTAGTAACCTTTAAAACCGCTTGCTCACCATTCACAAGATCATCAATTGTGAAAAGCCCATCTTCATCAGTTTCGGTCTGCTCATTACCCCACTGGACAGTGGCATTCTCCAAGGGAAACCCCTGACGATCAAGCACCAAACCTCTGATCGTAGATTCAATCGTAATCTTCGGAGCAGGAGGTTGCCCTTCAGTGGTAGTGGTAACAATACTGTCCTTCTTGCAACTGCCTAAAAAAATCAGGCAAAGTGTAAATAGAAATAGCGTTTTAGTCTTCATAACTTTTTCTTACGAATAAAAATGGATTCTGACGCGTCCTCGTTTATATATTATGCACAGAACTGCTCAACGCTGCACAGAAGAAAAATTTTATTCCAAGAAAAATATTTGATTGTTCTACTCTACTCTACTCTTAGAAGTTATGATATTGGAGCTCCATAAGACTTCCAAAAGCTTGTAATTTTAGATTTCAGCTCCTATCCCTAGGAAATTATCTTTAATTCAGAGTAATTTTTAATTGGAAAGAAAATTTAGTTAAAGTAAACATTCATTAGGTTTAAGTAATTAAGTGGTGACAAAAAAAGGAAACATGAAATTCATGCTTCCTCTTTTGCGGTTATACAAGAGCTTGTATACTTAAATCTTAAGCCATGGGAAATGACTAACGGATGTATTCGTTGTTTTACTTCCTATACTAACAACAAAGTCTTCATTCGGAATCCTAAATATCGCTATCATCCAGTTAGCACAACTGGACATTTTCGACATAAACTAGCACATTTTCATCTTTCTAGATGAGAAGGCCGTGTATTACTTATCAGCAACGGTAGTAGAGGGTCTGGGAGCGGTTTCCTTGGCCAGTTTTTCCAAGTTTCGCATAGTCTTGGTGGGACCTTGTGTAATCGCCATATTTACTAACCAGGCGGGAAGATTTCCTCCAGGGTCGGCAATAGCTCGGTAGTCAATTTCAATTCCTCCGCTGGGCAGCGGCCAAATTTTCCAGTAAGCTTCCAACATGGGTATTCTTACCATCTTTTTGTCCTCCGGAAGGTAATCCGGTACGGCAACAGATACAGAGGTATAGACTTTAGAAATGGGATCTAATTCTTGCTTAGAACGGATTACCATATCTCGATCATTCAGCGGAAATGGAAAATCTGATTCGATGAAGTAATACATTTCGTTATTGCTAACCTCTTCCAGTAATTTAGGCTTGCGACTTTTGTACACCCATTGGTCATACTTATCTACCTCTCCCAGCACCTTAATGAAATGATCAAAATCTACATCCATTCTGGTCTTTATTCTAACTTCCTTGATCTTGGATACCTTGTTGGATCGGGTAAACACCTGGGTCCTCCCCTCTTGTTTAACTAATGACCATTGCAATTTCTTGGCGGATTGGCCAAAGCTGGGTAGGGTCATTAAGCAACTAATGACAAGTAGGAATAAATACTTGGATAAGCGGTTCATGTCTCAAGGATTGGAATTGAAGGCAGTAAATGCCAAACTAGTTAAGCGTGATACATACATTCCAAAAATAACAATCCTCTAGAATATCGGTTTATCCAGACCCTTACTTTTTACTGGAAATTAATATTCCTCTCTTAGTCGGAATGCTTTTCTCATTCTTGAGATCAGCAGATCGGCCTCCTGGAAGTTTAATGTTTGTTGACCATCAGAGAAGGCTTTTTCTGGTGTAGCATGCACTTCAAAGATGACGCCATCCGCCCCTGCCATTATGCTTGCCAAGGCAATTTTGTCCACAAATTTACGAACCCCAATTCCATGAGATGGATCAGCAATTACAGGAAGATGTGATTTTTCCTTCAGCATCGCAATCGCATTAATATCCATGGTATTGCGGTAAGCTTTCTCAAAGGTTCTTATACCTCTTTCACAAAGCATGATCTTTTCATTGCCATGCGAAAAGATATACTCAGCTGACTGGAGTAATTCGTCCAAGGTACCGGAGATCCCTCGCTTAAGCAGTACTGGTTTATCGACCTCACCTAGGGCATCCAGTAAATTAAAGTTCTGGGAATTTCGAGCTCCCACCTGAAAAATATCAATGTAGTCCGCCATGGCTTCGATCTGTTCCACCATCATCACCTCAGTAATAATCGCTATTCCCGCCTCCTTGGCCATGGAATGCCAAAGCTTCAAGCCATCAATGCCCAATCCCCTAAATGAATAGGGAGAACTTCGGGGTTTATAGACTCCGCCCCGCATGATCTTTACTCGATTCTTCTTCAAATGCTGTATTGTAGCTGCAATTTGTTCTTCAGATTCTATGGAGCAAGGGCCAGCCATTAAAGCAAAATGGCCAGTACCAATTTGAATATCATCTCCAATTTGAAGCACCGTGTCATTAACCTTCCATTTCCGAGACACTAATTTATATGCATCACTAACCCGATGAATATCTCGAATACCCGGTAAATTACCAATGCTTCGAATATCAAACTCTTCCTTTCCAACACCAATCAAATAATTGGCGAACTGGGTCTTCACATTGGTAGGCTTGAACTTAATAGATGCTAATTTATCTGCTAGCTGCTGCTGTTCAGCAGGAGTGATATCTGAATCTAGTTGAATGATCATGATGAGTTATTTTGCTAGGAGTTCTGTAGTAGTAATCGGACCAGACCAATTGGCACATTACTTATACCATGTACTGCAACTTGGTTGGAATCTCCCCTTTAATCTTCTGTACAAATAGTTTGGTGTCCTTTTCAATGTCTTGAGCCTTAGCTAGCATTTTGATGTAAGCACTACCGATGATGGCTCCGTTGGCGTATTGGCAAGCCGTCTCAAAGGTTTCATGACTAGAAATACCAAAGCCAATCAAGCGAGGGTTTTTCAGTTGCAAAGCATTGATCCGGTTGAAATAGGACAACTGTAGGTCCGAAATGGTATTCTTTGCACCAGTGATGGATGAATTGGAAACCATATAAATGAATCCCTTGGTCAGTTCATCAACCTTACGAATGCGCTCTTCACTGGTCTGCGGAGTGATCAAGAAGCTAATGTGCAAGCCTGCCTGCTCAAACATATCTCGATAATACTGCTCATATTCATAAAGTGGCAAGTCTGGTAAGATTACTCCATCAATCCCTACTTCCACACATTTATCGATGAAGGCCTGTATTCCAAACTGCATGACTTGGTTAAAGTACCCCATCATAATCAGTGGAATCTGTGTCTCCTGTCGTACTTCCTTGATTTGATCAAAAAGCAAGGGTAAGGTCATTCCGTTGGCTAAAGCCTGTTGGCCACTTTCCTGGATAGTTGGGCCATCCGCTAGCGGATCGGAATAGGGCATTCCGAGCTCAATCAAGTCGACTCCTGCCTTTTCCAGGGATAAGATGATCTCTTTTGTATCCGCTAACTTTGGGTAACCTGCCGTGAAATAGATATTAAGAATGTGGTCATTTTTTTGGCTGAATAACTGGTCTAATCGATTCATAACTAGCTAATTTTTCCTATACCACTAAAACGGTCCAGGTGTTTAATGTAGGTGTTTAAGTCCTTATCTCCTCGTCCTGACAGGCAGATAACGATCACATCATCACGCTGGAAGGAGATTTTATCTAAAGCGGAAAAAGCGTGAGCCGTTTCTAAGGCTGGAATGATTCCCTCTTTCCGACTTAAGAAGAAAGCTGCCTCCAAGGCATCATCATCCGTGATACTGACTGCCTCTGCTCTACCGCTCTTAATTAAGTGCGCATGCAATGGACCGATCCCCGGATAATCTAGGCCTGCCGAGATAGAATAAGGTTCAACGATTTGCCCATCAGATGTCTGCATCAATAAGGTTCGGCTTCCATGGATAACGCCTTCTGTTCCTAAGACGCTGGTCGCCGCTGATTCGCCGCTATTAATACCCAGGCCTGCAGCTTCAACTGCTACCAATCTTACGTCTTTCTCATTTAGGTAGTGGTAAAAGGCACCTGCGGCATTGCTCCCACCACCTACACAGGCAACAATCATATCTGGATTAGCCTTTCCAGTATGCTCTTCCAATTGCCACTTCATCTCTTCACTAATCACAGATTGGAAACGGGCTACCATATCAGGATAAGGATGCGGTCCTACCACCGAGCCGATAATGTAATGGGTATCAACTGGATTATTGATCCAATCCCGAATTGCCTCGTTAGTAGCATCTTTGAGCGTTTGGCTACCACTCACTGCTGGTCTAACTTCAGCTCCCAGCATTCTCATGCGCGAGACATTTGGCGCTTGTCGCTCAATATCCACCGCCCCCATGTAAACGATACATTGAATTCCCATCAAGGCACATACTGTCGCAGTAGCTACGCCATGTTGGCCGGCTCCAGTTTCAGCAATGATCCTGGTTTTCCCTAAGCGCTTTGCCATCAAGATCTGTCCAATCGTATTATTGATCTTGTGTGCTCCAGTATGGTTTAGATCCTCGCGCTTTAGATATATGGTGGTTTGGTAGTGTTCTGACAAGCTTTTCGCTAGATACAGAGGCGATGGTCTTCCTACGTAATCTTTCAGCAACTGTTGGAATTCTTTTTGGAAAGAATCCTCTTGCATGATCTGCACATAATGCTGACGCAGCTCTTCCACATTGGGATGGAGCATCTCGGGGATATAAGCCCCACCAAAGTCTCCGTAGTAACCTTTTTCGTTAATAGCTATCATAAGTATTCTGTTATATATCCACCATCTGCGTGGAGTTCAATTCATTCAAAAATGATCTTATTTTTGGTGCGTCCTTGAGTGCTGGCGAAGATTCGAATTTGCTATTAATATCCACGCCGACCATCTGTTTGAAATTAAGTTGTCGGATAGCTTCAGCATCACCTTCTCCAATTCCACCACTCAACAGGTAGGAAATCATGCCTTCATATTGCTCCATGAGTTCCCAGTTAAATTGCTTTCCGGTACCGCCGTATTTATCCCCACTCGCTTTGGTATCAAAAATGAATAAAGAACAAAAGCGTTCGTAGGCTCTGGTTTGTTGAAAATCAAAGTCTTCATCTACCGAAAAGGCCTTGATCAATTGGGCCGATCGCATAGAAGTGATATCCCAATAAGTTTTAATTTCCTGACAATACTCAGCACTTTCGTTTCCGTGTAACTGTACATAGTCCAACTGGAAGTCGTGAACAGCGTTCAAAATCGCTTCGAACTCGGCGTTGACGAATACACCAACCCGTTTCACATTTCCAAATGCTTCTAAGTTGCTCTGCACCCATTCCCCTAGATTCGATTGGCCAACAAATCGAGAAGATTTTGGGTAGAAAATAAAGCCCATGTAATCGATAGGGAGTTCTAATACAGCCTCAATATTGGCTGGTTCTCTCATTCCACATACTTTCACTTGCATAATGATTCTGGTTTAGGTAGAAACTAACTGTCATAGGTTATGTACAGCCAATAACGGTTGCGCAGGAGCAACTAGTACTAATCTGCGTAATAATATTGGAACTAAACCATTTGACATACTCCAGTCATTCATTTTACGGTAAAAATACGCTTTAAGCTATGGCATTTTCCAACAAATCCTCGATGGCATTTATCCGATTGATAAATTCCTGACAAGCTTTTGCTGGCTCGGGCGTTTTCATAAAGTGTTCTCCAATCAAAAAGCCCTGGAAACCTACTTGTCTTAGTTGTACGATAGCGTTGGGATCACTGATTCCACTTTCAGATATGCGCACAAAATCCGCGGGAATCTTATCAAACAAGCCGATCGAAGTTTGTATACTAACCGAAAAATCTTTGAGATTCCGATTGTTGACTCCTACCACATCAATTTCGGGACAGAGTTTGCTTAACTGCTCTTCCGAGTGGATCTCCATCAGCACTTCCAACCCTAAACTCTTGGCTAAACCCGCCAGCACTTTCACCTGCTTTGCCTCCAAACATTCGGCAATCAGAAGAATCACATCCGCCCCGATAGATCGAGCTTCAAAAATCTGATAGGGATCAATAATAAAATCCTTTCGCAGGATGGGGCAAAAGTTGAAAGCTCTAGCCTCCTTCAAGTCAGCGCTTTTACCTTTGAAGAATTTCTCATCCGTCAGGACTGAAAGCGCAGAAGCCCCCGCTTGCATGTAACCAATGGTCACCTGCTCCACCTTGGCAAAAGGGTTGATATCTCCTTTCGAGGGAGAGTGTCGTTTGAATTCGGCTATAATGCCGGATTTATCTTCGCGGAGGAGGTACTTCTTCAGAGAAACCGTAGGCGTATCGTAGTAAATACTCTTCTCTAGAAGCTTCACAGGAAAGAGCTCTTTTCTTTGCTCTACTTCCTCCATCTTATGTCTTACGATCTTATCTAGAATAGTCATAAACTATTTGTTTTTAGGTCTTTAAGCTTCGCTTCAAATGGCAACCAATTTGTGGAAGGTCGCCTGGGCTTTTTTACTTATAATACTCTCTCGAGCTTCAGCGACACAATCCTCCAATGACTGCTCTGGTTTGATACAATTAATCGCGACACCCGCATTGGCAGAAACTACCGAAAGTTGAGCTGCGGTACATTCGTTGGCTAGCACATTGCTGAAAATAGTCGCTGCTTCTTCGGCCGTATCCCCTCCATGCAAGTCAGCTTGGGTTAAAACATCCATGCCTAGATCACCTGCATCCATCAATTGTTCACTTTGATTGGTCCGCAGCTTGAATTGCCCGGTTAAAGAAATCTCATCATAACCATCCAGCGCATAGACGATGGAGAATTGGCGGCCCGTCTCTTGCATAATGTATTGATACATACGAGATAAAGCCAAACTAAAGGTTCCAAATAACTGGTAATTAGGTTGTAAGGGATTGACCAGTGGGCCCAGCATGTTGAAGAAGGTAGGAACTTTTAGTGCCCGGCGAATGGGCACTACTTCTTTCATGGCGGGATGAAACAAAGGAGCATGTAAAAAGCAAATATTAGCTTCATCCAACTGCCGCTTTAGCTTATCTGAGTCATTTGTGAACTCATACCCCATGGCCATTAGCACATCAGATGATCCAACGGAAGACGATACGCCATAACTACCATGTTTACTCACTTTGTACCCGGCACCCGCGACCACTACCGCCGATAAGGTGGAAATATTGAAGGTATTTTTGCCATCGCCTCCCGTTCCTACGATATCAATAGTATCTACTCCACCTATATCCACTTTGACACACAACTCAAGCATAGCATCACGGAAGCCCTGAATTTCTTCTAATGTGATCGGCCTGACATTAAACACCGTTACAAAACTGGCCACTTGGATAGGATCGAAGGCACCAGCTGAAATCTTCATCAACATTGACTTGGCTTCCTCCCTGCTTAAGGTCTCGTGTTGGTATAGTCGGAGTAATAAGGGTTTCATGTTTTCCATAACTAGTAAATATTTCTCGTCCTAAACAGCCACGGGTTCGCGACGTGCCAATAATATATTCTCTAACATCTTTCTACCGAACTCCGTCATAATAGACTCTGGATGAAATTGCACCCCACGTACATCAAACTCCTTGTGGCGCATGGCCATGATCACGCCATCTTCATCCACTGCGGTGATTTCAAGTTCACTCGGAAGATCTTGCTTCGCCACCACCCAGGAGTGGTAACGACCAGCCTGAAAGGTGGTCGGCATGTTTGCAAACAAGGGTTCATCTTCAGCCACTACTTCCACGGGCGTCTCAACGCCGTGAAAAACGTGTGCCAAATTCTCCAAGCTTGCGCCGAAAGCTTCGCCAATAGCCTGATGTCCCAAGCAAACTCCTAGGATGGTCTTAGTAGGGGCATAGCGCTTGATCAAGGCCGGCATAATACCCGCGTCCTTCGGTAAGCCTGGACCGGGAGATAGAATGATAAAATCGTAAGTTTCGATAGCATCCAAGTCGATCTCATCATTGCGGAAGACATCGATCTTCTGCTCCAAAATTTCCTGGATGTATTGCACCAGGTTGTAGGTAAAGGAATCGTAATTATCTAGAACGAGGACTTTCATTTCTTCGAGTTTTGCTGTTTACAGTGGAATTATAATTTCGTGGCTTCTACCAAAGCCTTCTTCAACGCACCTAATTTATTATTGACTTCCTGGAGTTCCTTCTCCTCTTGACTAGCCGTCACGATCCCGGCTCCTGCCTGACAATACAAGGTATTATCCAAGCTCATAAATGATCGAATGACGATGGCCTGGTTCATGTGACCATCAAAGCCGATGTACCCCAAAGCTCCTCCATAAAAACTTCGGTTTTGGTTTTCGTATTTATCTATCAATTCAATCGCCTTATATTTTGGGGCTCCAGATAGCGTACCGGCAGGAAAGGTATCTGCAAAGACTTGGATCGGATTGGTATGTGGTTCTAAGTCGCCGGTAACTTTTGAAACTAGGTGAATCACGTGACTAAAGAAATGGATCTCCTTTAGCTCTTTGACCTGTACATTGACGGCGTGCCTCCCCAAATCATTTCGCGCCAGATCCACCAGCATAATATGTTCTGCATTCTCTTTAGGATCTGCCGCTAACTCCTTAGCCTTAATGGTATCATCTTCTTTATCTCCAGTTCGGCGGTAAGTTCCGGCTATTGGATTGACGGTAGCCACACGATCTACGATGGACATTTGTGTTTCTGGAGAGGAGCCAAAGATCCTATATCCTCCCAAATCCATGTAAAACAGATAAGGCGATGGGTTGATAGATCTTAGCACGCGATAAACTTGAAAATCATCACCAGTGAATCGTTGAGAAAATTGGCGAGCAAATACGATCTGAAATACATCTCCAATTTGACAGTGATGCTTACCGACCCGTACTAGTTCTTTAAATTCCTCATCGGTCAGGTTGCTGCTTTCTTCTCCATCTAGTGCAAAAGGAAAGGTACGAACCGTTTGTGCTTTAATCAGTTGTAGAATCTTTTCCATTTGTGATTCCTCACCTTCAGGAAGATTCTCCAGCACATACAATTCATCCTTGAAATGATTGATCGCTAAGACAAACCGATGAAGCTTATAGTTGATGTCTGGCAAGTCAAACTTCCGTTTCTCCCGATCGAATTTCAGGGTATCGCAGTACTGAACACCATCAAAGCCAGTATGTCCAAAAACACCGTTCACTCCTTCATAGGGCGTCTCATATTGCACATCATAGCGATCCACAAAAGTTCTTAAGGCCAATGGAACTGTAGTCACATCGATCACCTTGGAGGTTATCACCTCCCCTGAAGGAAAGCGTTCCTCAATCACCCCATTCTGTACCTGAAAACTAGCAATGGACTCGAATCCCATGAAAGAAAAGCAATCTTCCTTGTTCCGGAAGTCGTTGTTTTCCAGCAGTACGGGATCCGTATAATGGTCTCTTAATTTCAAGTAGAGGGATACTGGTGTAAAGGTATCCATCAGCATCTTGTGCACTTTCGTCTGTATCAGAATCTTAGTTTCCGTTGTAGCATTCATCTTTTCCTAAAATTAAAAACGGCTTGTCGGATGATCCGACAAGCCGTTTTGTGTTATAGAGTAATACATTACATAGCGTGTCACTTCATCCGATCGGAAGAATGTTTGTGCCACCAACGCCATGTATTAGTATTATAATTCATCTTAAATTTTCTGATCAGCTCAAATATAAGGTCATTGGATTAATAAAAACAAGAATTCAATGCCCCTTTTTAAAAAAATCTTCCGTGAAGCGATAAATTCCTGACAAATCCTAAATCTACTTACCCTTGATGCTCTAATGTAGGATCTTCCAAATCAACTCTTTTAGTAATTGACCATCGGGTTTTCCTGTACTGACATAGTCGACTCCTTTCGATTTCAAATCAAATTCTTTGAGCAAGGAAAGAACATGCTCAGTCTTTCGCAGCGGGAAGGCACGTGCAGCGGCTCTATATTCCCGCAAAAAAAAGGCAGATCGCAAACTTAAAGCACTCAACAGCTCTGCTTCAGGCAATTGCTTGAGGAAATGCAGCATGTACACTTTACTGAAGTAATTGTACAACGAACTGATTACGGCTGGTAGCGCATTCTTTTTTGGGTTAGCTGCGAAGTAGTTGACGATGCGATTGCTCTTCAACACATCCCGCTGTGAAAGCGCTTTCTGTAATTCGAAGACGTTGTAGTCCTTACTGATACCAATGTTATCTTCAATATGCTTGCTGGTGACTACCGTTCCTTCTGGTAGGTTCAGACGTAGCTTGTCTAGCTCATTGACTACCTTAGAGAGACTGGTCCCCAAATATTCAGCTAACAATTCTGCCGCTTCTGGTTGGACTTGTAATTTCTTTTTCTTCAGGTACTTGGAGATCCAATCCGGGACCTGATTATCATATAGCGGTTTGGACTGAAAAACCACCGCCTTGGCTTTCAACATCTTACCAAATTTGGTATTCATATTGAAGCGTTTGTGCTTATGACAAATAACTAATATTGTCGTGGGGGTTGGATTTTCAACGTAGGAAATCAAATTGCCCAGGCTTCTCATTTCTTGTGCCTCCTTCAGGATAACCAGTTGATGTTGGGCCATCATCGGGTATCGCCTAGCATTATCAACAACCGCTTGAAAGTCTGCATCTTTTCCATAAAGCACCATTTGATTAAAAGCTCGTTCACTTTCAGACAATACCTTTTGCTCAAAGTACTGGCTGATTTCATCAATGAAGTAAGACTCCATCCCATATAGAAAATATACAGGTTGAAAATTCTTCTTTCGCAGGTCCGATAATAGTTGTTCTGCAGTCAAAGCTAATTCTTTAGGACTCGAGGCAGGCAAAAAGAAAGGCCTGCCTTAATGATAAATGTATTAAGCAGGCCTACCCAAATTTCCATTCTTGCACTACTTATTACATTTAGTGAATCAAAGGTAAACAGTCGAGGCAAAAAATTCTATAATTTTTTTCTGGCTGACGAGATGAGTAGAAAAAACTGAGGATTCAGGATAAGATTTGAAAGGTTACAAATCGGCCACCATTAGGTTACAACCTCGAATATCACTCTTATCTAGCCTGCCCATAACCCGAAAAGAATGATCTGCGTATACCTGCCCGATATCTTCCGTAGCGATAAAGGAAATAGTATTTATGTTAGCCAGGTCGATAATGTTTAAAGCAGCCGTTTGTCCAAGCTTTTGTGGAGATAAGGGATCTGTAATATCCCGGCCTAGAACCCTCATGGTTGGACTAGGCCAAAAGAGCCCTTCACCTTTTGAATAGGCCTGGGATAAGAGCTCCGTCATTCCATATTCTGAGTGAATTTGCTGAACTTGAAAGGCAGAACTGAGGGTCTGATGCAATTCCTCTCTGGTCATTTCTTTCCTGCGTCCCTTCATACCTCCAGTTTCCATCACGATAGTATCGCCCAATGGCATCGGAAATTGCTCAGCAAGATCTAGCAACGCAAAACTTACCCCAATGAGTAAAGTAGGGAATTTTCGACTCCTGCAATCCTCCAGTTGAGAAGCTAAACCAGCAAGATCGTGCAAGAAGAAGCCGCTCTCTTTGTAGTGGGATTGACGAATAAAATAGTCCGCCATGTAAACCAGAGATGATCCACTGCGTTCTAAGTAGGAAGGCAAAAGAGCCAAAACGCAATATTCGCTGATATCCCCGTAGAAAAACTCAAAACCTTGACGGCTTACAGATTCGTACAATTCGGCAGAATAGAGATGATGTAAGCTAGGTTGTTGACCTGTGGTACTGCTACTGGAAAAAGTGGTTACAGCTGTCCAATCCTCAGTCTTGATGGTCTGGTTTTTGAAGAAACGAATGGGTAGGAAAGGGATATCCGCCAAGTGGTGAATTTGCTTTGGATCTTTCTGCAACAAGTCTAGGTAGGAACGGTATAAGGGATTGGAGGCTGCTTGGTATTGGAATGCCTCAAGAGCCAGGCCTTCAAAATCTTGATCTGATAGAGAGCTAAGTTTTGCAATCCACCTGTCTGTATACTGCCGCTTTACCATACATGAGTTAAACTAAAAAACGCTATATTTCCGTTACAAAACTAAAAAAACATGCGCGTTGCAAAATCTATAAGTTTGGTTTTCTTCTTGAGTTTGATCTTGACGGCTTGTTTACAACCGCCTGACTATCCAGCAGAACCGGTAATTGAATTCAAGTACTTCTCGAGCAACAGCATGAACCAAAGACCCGTAAATGGGAAGGTAGACACCTTGTTCGTGGTTTTGGACTTCACCGATGGAGATGGGGACCTTGGACTAGAGGGTAATGACCCAACCATCAATATTGATATGTTTGATCTCCGCGACGGCTCCCGAATCCTTGCTCGTCTTCCTAAGGTTGAGGATTTAGGTGCGCAGAACGGCATCTCTGGAGAAATCAGCATTAGACTAACCAACGATCCGAATGTCGGAGACGTTTGCTGTGTTATCCTACCTGAGGACGGAAAACCCGGACAAGCTTGTGTACCAGGGATAGCGCCACAACAAGTTGGCTATTCCATCCGAATTCAAGATCGAGCCGGAAACTGGAGTAACACCATCGAGACCCCCACCTTTCAGCTGCTCTGCAACTAGAAAAGGCATTTCTTACACCCAATTAATTCCTTTCTTGAGTAGGGACAAGGTATGTTCTTCCAAGGAATCCTTGGCTACCTTTACATTGTAGTCCCAGTTCACCTCTGGAGGTAAACTCATTAGGATAGACTCGATGCGTCCGTCGGTATCTAGACCAAACTTAGTCCCTTTGTCCCATACTAGGTTGAACTCCACGTATCGTCCTCTCCGGAGCAATTGCCATTTCTTATGTTCTGGTTCGAAAGATCTATCCTTGTTATCTTTGAGAAAACGAAGATAAACTGGAGCAAAGGCTTTTCCGACAGATTGTACAAAGGCAAAACGTTCTGCCTTGGTGAAGCCCTGCTGCCCACTTAGTCTATCGAAGAAAATCCCTCCAATCCCACGTGTTTCCTTACGATGCTTTACAAAGAAGTAATCATCTGCCCATTTCTTGAATTCTGGGTAGTATGAATCATGGTGCTGGTCGCAAACTCCTTTCAAAGCCTGGTGGAAATACTTTGCCTCCGCCTCATTGACATAATGTGGCGTAAGATCGATTCCGCCACCAAACCACCATTTACCGTCACTCATTTCAAAGTAGCGAACATTCATGTGAATGATGGGCACCCAGGGGTTTTTGGGATGTAACACAATTGAAACACCAGTAGCAAAGAACTCTCCAGCGTCCAATTGTAATGCCTTACTAATCTTTTCCGGCAAGGGGCCATGGACCGCCGAAAAATTCACTCCGCCTTTTTCAATGTGCTGTCCCTGAATAATTCGAGTTCTACCGCCTCCACCTTCAACCCGCTCCCAAAGATCTTGATGAAACTTCGCTGATCCATCTCCTTCCTCTAAGTTTTCGCAGATTTCGTCCTGCAGGTCCTGGAACCATTCCGCTATTTCTTCTCTAGTCATAATCCGTTTTATGCCAAGCTAGCTAATTTTTCCACCGCGGCAGCCACTACCTTTTTGCTGTTACCCACAAAAATATCTCCATCGATCCAGACTACTGGTCGCTTTAGGAAGGTATACTCATCCAAAATCAGTTGTTTATAATCTGATTCGGTAAGCGTTTTTTCATGCAACCCCATGCCTCTATATTTCATGGCTCTCCGACTAAACAAGGCTTCATAAGAACCTACCTTAGCGTGCATCTCCTCCAGCTGGGCAGCTGTCATCGGTTCCGTTTTGATGTCCTGCATCTCAAAACCTTCACCGTTATTTAATTCCTTGATAATTCTTTGGCAGGTGGAACAACTACTTAAATGATATATCTTTTTCATATGCTGGTCTTTGTTGCGGCCAAAATTAAGACTTATCTTGTTCTCAAACCTCATCTGAGCGTCAAAACCCTCCATTGAATATGATCCAGTCTTCAGAACTAATCTTGAACCCGGATGGTAGCATTTATCACCTTCATTTACGACCAGAACATCTGGCTAAGACGATCATAACCGTTGGAGACCCCGATCGTGTACCAGCCGTTTCCAAGCACTTTGATCGCATAGAATATGCCTTCAACAAGCGGGAGTTCATAACACATACCGGCTATATCGGCAATAAACGACTGAGTGTGATCTCGACCGGAATTGGCCCCGATAACATCGATATTGTCTTCAATGAAATTGATGCGCTGTACAATATCGATCTAGAAACTCGAAGACCAAAATCTAAGCTTACCTCTCTTTCCTTTGTGAGAATTGGCACCTCCGGAGCCTTGCAAGCAGATATTCCCGTCGATAGTTTTCTATTATCTTCCTATGCCATTGGATGGGACAATCTATTCTCCTTCTATGAACTAGAACGTTCAGCAGAAATTGAGTCTTTAGAACATGAATTAGCGGAGGCCATTCCTGACCTTCCCGTAGCAGGCACCTTGGTGAAAGCACCGGGTGATCTACAGCAGCATTTCCCTTCGTCTTTTCTACGTGGTATAACCTTAACTTGCCCAGGGTTCTATGCTCCACAGGGCAGACAACTCAGATTGCCCAGTAGATTAAAAGCTGATCACTTCTCCAAAATGCAAGGGGTAAGACTCGGTGAAGAAAGAATAACAAATATGGAAATGGAGACTTCTGCCATCTACGGCATGGCCCAGCTATTGGGACACCAAGCCCTTTCCTGCAACGCTATCTTGGCCAATCGTCCGAATGGGGAGTTTAGCAAAGCCCCGGCTAGAGCCGTAGAATTGATGATTACAGAAGTGCTCGGAATCCTGGTGGATAACTGATATTTGATCGTTAAACAATTTGATGGTGAAGTCTAGGAGCTCCATACCTCCGGAATCACCATGCCCTGGAATAGCTAATTTCAGCCTAGGATATCTATTTTTGACCGCTTGCATGCTGGCACTCCAGGTATCTACATTGGCATCTGCTAAATTTCCTTTACCGGCACCTACCGCCTTGAGCATGCAGCCCCCAAACAGCACCTCTCTACTGGGTACCCAGGCCACAATATTGTCCTTGGTATGCGCTTCTCCTGGATACCAGCATTCCACGGTTTTGTTCCCGATTTGAAAGGTGTGACTCCCGTCAAAAAGCTCTTGCGGAAGCGTTGCAGCCTGCTCCTTTGCTAACTCAAAGGTCGCCCTATTGGCATAGCTGCGAATTCCCGCTTCATGAAACATCGGCAATCCACCCAAGCAGTCATCATGAAAATGGGTTGGGACTATCGCCTTGACTTTAACCTTTTGTTCCTGCTGTAACCAGCGAAGCAATTCCTCTGTATCTTTCTCATAAACTGGCGTATCAAAAACCACTGCTTCTCCTTGATCTATGAAGATCATGCCATTACAAGGAAAAACTTGACCGTTGCTCAAATTAATAGGACTGGTATGGATATACAAACCTGGAGCGACTTTGCGAATTTCTAGGCCATCCTGCCATTTACCGATGACCATTTGTGGTGATTTGCACGAGGGATATGCCAACAGGGCCACGAGCAAGAAGAGTGAAAACAGTCGGTACATGATAGGTGGTGATTTTGGTGATGAGCGCGACAAAAAAAGGGGCAAGTCATCTGACCGCCCCTTCTAATTTGGTATGTATTAGATAGTCTCAAAATTTTTCAGCCGTAACAGATTATGCTGTCACGGTGTTAGATTTTCTATAGTCAGCTAGAAATTTTTCTAGTCCGATATCAGTCAGTGGGTGTTTGAGTAGGCCTAGGATTGAAGAAAGTGGGCAAGTTACCACGTCTGCTCCTGCCAAAGAGGCATCAACAATATGTTTTGCATTACGGATAGAAGCTGCCAAAATCTCAGTTTCAAACCCTTGCACAGCATAAATTTCGGCTATTTGTCGGATTAATTCAACCCCATCCCAGTTAATATCATCGACTCTACCAACAAATGGAGATAGATAAGTCGCGCCGGCTTTAGCAGCTAGGATAGCTTGTCCGGCAGAAAAAACCAAGGTGCAGTTAGTCCGGATACCTTTACTCGTGAAGTAGCTAATCGCTTTAATTCCCTCCTTGATCATAGGTACCTTAACCACAATATTCTCCGCTAAACCTGCTAATCTTTCCCCTTCGCTTACGATACCTTCAAAATCTGTAGAGATCACTTCCGCGCTAACATCTCCTTCTACGATTTTACAGATTTCCACGTAGTGGTTCAAAATATTACTCTCCCCACTAATGCCCTCTTTCGCCATAAGAGAAGGATTAGTCGTCACACCGTCAAGAATCCCAAGGTCTTTGGCTTCTTTGATCTGGTCCAAACTAGCGGTATCAATAAAAAATTTCATGATGGAATGTTTTTTACACCTAAAGAATAAATGTTAGTTATTTTGAATGGTCAGAGCAGAACATGCCAAATTTCCCTAAGAGATCGGGATAAGTGCGTACCATAAATAGGTCGGAATTCTGTAACTAAATTGATGTAGGTGCCCGTTTGATGAAACAGCAATTTTCCGCTGTCGGGATCGAAATACTTAATCAAAGGGCAATTAAAACACCAAACTATCACAGAACAAAAAAAACAAGGTGAACAAGCACACCAGTCGCTACAACTTCCTACCCTTGCTGCGTTTCCGCCCTGGGGGAGTTCAGAAGGAGCTGACCGTGTGCCGCTCACCGGGCGCAAATGTAAACATAATTGAACTCTAAAGCAAGTTCTAGGATCACATTTTTCACCCTTTAGCGACCACACCTATAAGCACTGCTCTGTCTGAAATGGTATCTTTTGTACTCAAAATGAGCCTATTGTGAACTTTTAGGCAAAATCTCTGTCTGTTCACCAAAATGTTGAA
The DNA here is from genome assembly GCA_013214355.1 of Saprospiraceae bacterium. Lineage (GTDB taxonomy): Bacteria > Bacteroidota > Bacteroidia > Chitinophagales > Saprospiraceae > DT-111. The sequence continues at coordinate 68,653 of JABSSL010000005.1, forward strand.
CAAAACGTTGAAGGTCAGATGCCAATTTAGCATTTTGAGTAGCTTTGAAATAAGTATCCGCTAAGGCTCTTAGGGTTTGGAAGAAAAAGCGGTCCATTTCCGTCACCTGCATATCCTTAGTCCAAAGATCTATTTTCAAGGTATCCTTGCTTTCTCGATCAAAAAGAGAAATCAACATGGCTTTACATTCTTGCAAACTTTGCTGGTTGGGATTATCGTCCGCTTTCCACCCAATACTAGCAGGAATCTGCTCCTTATCCAATCCAATCTGAATGGTAATATTAGAACGTTTTACGATCTCGTCTTGAGTCATTTTCAATTTTTTAATAGTCCGTTTTATCAAACACGCTAGTGATCGAATATACAATCACTTCGAAATATCTAGTCTACTGTCTTCATCAGCAGCTAACTCCTGTAAGAAATGAGATGGATACACATGAATACCGGCTCGTAATTGCTGAGCCGCATTAATCATAGCTTGTGCCACTATTTCCGCCTCTACGGGTTTGTATTTAGTCAATAGTCCTCCCGTGGCTGAATCAATAACTTTGCCCAATTTGTCAGCCCATTTCTCTCCCCACCTATTATCATTTCTTTCCTTTAGTAACAAAGACGGCTGAAAAATGTGCGCTGACCAGAACGGCAAGTCTTTCACTGCCGCTTCTAACTCGCCTTTTACTCGGCTGAAATAAAGGGTAGCCTCTGGATTAGCACCAACGGCTGACAACAACAAGAGTTGGTTCACCTGATTGGCAGCAGCAATGCTAGCAGCGGCGTAAGCTTGTTGATAATCTATGCGATAAAAGGCCTCTCTGTCGGTAGCCTTAGCGGGAGTGGAACCTAAGCAGCAATAAAAGTCATCTCCTTGAAATAGATGCGCGTACTTTTCTAGTTGATCAAAATCAATAACGTATTCCTTGATCTTAGGATGGTCCAAGTTGAGTGGCTGATCCGTAAAAAGTAGGATTTCGTGATAGGCACGATGCGTCACGAGTAGTGGAAGGCAATTTCGTCCAACCAAACCCGTAACTCCAATTAACAAGGCCGTTTTTTTATCTTGTATTATTTCCAATAACTATGATTTATCCAGTTCCTTTAAGTTTTTTGAACGCAAAAGAATGGAATTTCCAATAACTATCACATCTGAAACCGCCATAAACAATGCGCCCCACATTGGATTTAGGTATCCAGCTGCGGCAATTGGAATAGCTACAACATTGTAGGCGAAGGCCCAAAACAAATTTTGGCGAATAGTTTTGACGGTATGCTTACTGATAACTAGGGCCTCAAAAACCTTATCCAATTTAGGCTTCAATAGGACAATCTCAGCAGACTGAATCGCCGCCTGTGAAGCGCCTCCTAGGGAAATTCCGACATCTGCCTTGGCAAGAGCCGGTGCATCATTGATACCATCCCCGACCATCGCGGTTAGCCCTTTCGATCGCAGTTGTTCTATAGTCGCTAATTTCTCTTCTGGCAGTTGCTCTCCTTGAAAGTGATCCACCTGCAGAGATGCAGCAACATTGGCCGTTTTTTCTTGCCGATCTCCACTTAAAATAACCGTTTCCACCCCAATACCCTTTAAACGACTGATGGTAGCTGCAGCAGCTGGTCTAAGCTCATCCTCCAATGCAATACTAGCTAAGAGTTCCTTGTTTTCTAGAAGGTACACTTGGTGTTCGGAGGAGGCTTGACTTCCCTCTGGCAACAATCGAGCACTACCAATCTGATAATGATTACCCACTTCATCTCGTGCCTCCACTCCTAGTCCTTTACGTTCCTCTATTTCTCGCAGGGATAATGAATGTCCATTTGGCAAATCCTCCATGGCTTGCACCAGGGACTGGGCTAGTGGATGAGAAGAACGCTGTTCTAATTCATGAATTAGACTATGTACTTTATTCTGATTTTGCTGATGATACTTGATATCCTTAAGTCGGAAGTTTCCGGTTGTAAGTGTTCCCGTCTTATCGAAGACTATCTGTTTCAGATTGGAGAGCAATTCGAGGGTTTGCCCACCTTTCACTAAGATTCCCTGTTTGGCCATGCGACCTACCCCCACCATTACGGCTGTTGGTGTAGCCAAGCCCATTGCACAGGGACAAGAAATAACCAAGACCGCAATGGCATTCATTAAAGCAGCCTGAGTCGCCAGGCCAAACACAAAATGTCCCAACATAAAGGTCAACATCGAAATACCTAAAACTACTGGAACAAATATCCCGCTGATGCGATCCGCTAATCGCTGGATATCAGGTTTATCCTGTTGAGCAGTCTTCACCAACTCAATCATTTGTTGCAATACAGCTTGGTTGCCAATAGCGGTGACCTCCATTTGCATATTCCCAGCCACCAGTACGCTAGCACCAATCAAGGCATCTCCTTTCTGCTTATGGACCGGGAAACTTTCTCCGGTTAGCATAGATTCATCCACTTCTACCACTCCTCCAAGCAGTCTCCCATCGGCAGGCACCTTATCTCCTTCATTAACCTGTAGAACGTCACCAACAGCTAGGTCTTCCGATTTAATGCGAACTATTGTGCCGGAGGGCATTACTTTACTGGCCATCTCTACTTTGAGACTCGACAGGTCTTCAATAGCTGTCGTGGTTTTTGCCACCGCTTTTCGCTCCATCCAATTTCCTAACAAAACTAGCGTTATGATTGTGGCAGCGGTTTCAAAAAAGATATACTTTGGCTCCTGTAGATACAACCCAATTATGCTGTAGATGAAAGCAGCAGTACTTCCCGTAAAGATCAATACGTCCATATTCAGCACCCGTTCTTGAAGGGAGCGGAAAGCGCTCCCACCAAAGTGCAAGAAGCCAATCACGTAGACCGGCAAACACAAAAAGAACTGTACCCAAGCCGATTCTAAAAGTGCAATATGGACCCCAGCCATCATCAAAAAGTGACCAAGAATTAAGGGAGTGGTGAATACGGCGCTAATGAGCAATTTGCGCTCAAAGGTCCAGAAAGAAGGAAGTTGTTCCTCTTCTATCACCTGAAAACCGAGCTTATGTATACCTGCCTTTACCTTCTCTACAGTTAGTAAGGCTTCATCCTGTCGAAAACGAACCTCCTTAGTTTGGAAGTTAACAAAAACATCTTCTAATCCCTTTCGCTCTAGATACCGGGTAATGCTCATGGCGCAGTTGTTGCAATCCATTCCCGATACTTCCAAAGTGATTATATTTTTTTTCATTCTGAATTTTTAGTCAACAATGGTGGAAATCAGTAAGTTTGCAGCTGTCCACTTTGCCTCAGTACTTATTTCCCGGCTAAAACGCTCAAAGTGAACAAAGATTTCCGCCTGTGCAAAGTTATGGGATTTTTACGTAGCATCTACTGACTATAGTCATCTTTCCTTCTGTAGCTAGAGTAGCCAGACTGAAGACACAAGCAAAAGTGTGTTTTAACTTTTCTGACACTTGACGTTACACCTACGACAGATTATTTATCTGACAACATCCTTCACGAATTTCTTGTTTGATTTGATATAAATATAACCAACCAATTTCTAAATTAGATCTAATATGAGAGCACTTAGCTTATTTTTTTTGTTGGCATTATTGGCGGTAGGCTGTCAGAATTCAGGTGCTTCAGCAGAGACTGAAGAAGCATCGGAAGAAACGCAGGAAGCTCCTGCCCAAAAGTTTACTCTGACCGCTTTCACTCCTTCTGCTGAGTTCGCCGACGCTGCCATAGAATCCATGGAGTACAAAGATGGAGCTTTTAACTTCGGTGTTGGTGGGACTAGCTACGAATTAGGCGTTCAAACCCCCGATGCTGAGGCAAAGATGTGTGCTAATTCAGCCAAAGGGCAGCACATCCATCTGATTATTGACAACGCTCCCTACGCGGCGAAATACGAAGCTAGTTTCGAACATGAAGTTGCAGATGGAGAGCATTATTTGTTGGCTTTTCTTTCTCGTTCGTATCACGAAAGTATTAAGACACCAGCCGCTCACGTAGCCAAAAAAGTGACGGTGGAAGGAAAAGCGATCACTGCTGAAGAAGATGTGCAAGGCCCCATGTTGTTTTACAGCCGACCCAAGGGAAATTATGTTGGTAAAGTAGCCACTGAAAAAGTCATGCTTGACTTCTACCTTTCGAATGTTGCACTTGGTAGCGATTACAAAGTAAAAGCGGACATCAACGGTGAAGAACACATGATCGATACCTGGCAGCCTTACTATATCGAAGGTTTACCTATGGGTGAAAACACCGTGACACTTACCTTAGTGGATGGCGAAGGCAATGCCGTTGATACACCACTAAATCCAGTTAGTCGAACTTTTACGCTAGCTGCTGATCCTGCAGAATAACACCACAAAGAATAGTTGAAATCTTGCCCGTAGTTATTACTCATTTGAGTTGTGACTGCGGGCTAGGTTATATACTTGCAATTGTCCGAGCTTATTAATACATTGAAGGAGATTTAGGACAATTGAAATGGAAATGAAAGCGCGCTTATCCAATCAAAAAAAATTATTCCATTTAACATTGATAAGGAATAAATAGCATTCGGGATAAAAGTCCCTGGCATTATCGTGCATAAATCCTTTGCCCCTCCCATTTATTTTGGCAGAAAGGGATTTCTAATTGTCGCGCTCAAACACTACATCGCTTATCGCCTTAGTTGAAAAACGACCAATATTGGAACTGTAAATCAGCCGCTAGCCGCGGATGGTTTTCTATTGATACTATTAAAGTTGTCCAAGGCTTTCTCTAGCTGGAGAAACCCCTAGACAACTTCATTAACAAACGCGCAAAACAGCGATTCATGAACTCAAAGACAATTTTTGTTTATTGCTTGGTATGCGTACTAAGCTTCTCTTCTATTGGTTTGACCGCACAAAGTGGCCCCAGAAAACTTGGCAAAATAAGTAAGGCAGATTTTGAACTTCCCGATTTGGAGATTGTAAAGGGTGCCCATGCCGTTAGACAATTCGACTACGGTTATTTAGATTACCGCGTAATGGATGGATTTACTACCAATTTCACCAGACACTTCCGCACCCTGATCCTGGACGAAGAGGGCCTTGACTGGGCTGACATTGAAATATCCTATTACCGAAATTATAATGCCAAAGAAAGAGTTGGGACCATCAAGGCTTTCGTTTACAATCTAGAAAATGGTCAGATAACAAAGACCAAATTAGAGGGAAAGGATATTTACGAACAAAAAGTAGACAAGAATAACCTCAAGAAGAAGTTTGCTCTTCCCAATGTAAAGCCGGGTAGCATTGTGGAAGTTAAATATGAGGTGAGCTCTGAATTTTGGTTCGCTATCGACCCTTGGATTTTCCAACGCTCTATCCCAGTTTTACATAGTGAATTAGAAATGAGAATTCCAGAATATTTCATTTTTAACACGAACTTCAAAGGATATGAATTCGGTAATTTGACCACCAATGATAAAAGCACCACTTCACGAAAACTAATGCTGGGAGGAGGTCAAGGAGTTGACTGCCAATTCAATGACTATCATTGGGTAGCAGAAAAAATCCCTCCTTTCACCGCCGAGGCCTACATAACAACCGTCAAGAATTACCTAGGTCGAGTTGAATTTGAACTGGCCCGAACCAACTTCCCAAATTCTTTCAATCAATCCTATTCCACCAGCTGGGCCTCCATTGCACAGCAGTTGTCAGAATCCGAAGATTTTGGTGCTACTGCGGCCAGGTCGAAATTCATGGAGCGTCAGGCGGCTCAGTTAGTTGGAGATGTAGCAAACACCTCTGAAAAGGTAGTGAAGCTATACGAAGGAGTAAAGAAAATGGTAAAATGGAATAAGAAGTACGCCAGATTTGCCAGTGTGTCGGACGTAAAGAAAGCCATCAGTGAGGGCTTAGGTAACTCCGCACAAGTTAACTTCGCGCTAACTTGCCTGCTTAAGGCAGCTGGCTTGGAAGCCTACCCTGTTTTGGTGAGTACCAGAAATCACGGATACGTCAATCAATTCTTACCCTCTTTCGATCAATTCAATCACGTAGTTTCTGCCGTGAAGATTGATGACACTTATTTAATTTTAGATGCTACGGATCCATTAATTCCTGCCAGTTTTACGCCTCAGCAATGCCTAAATGATAAGGGATATATGCTGCTTGGCAACAAATTTGCCTGGGTAAGCCTAAAGCCTAGAGACAAATACAAAGTCGCCGTACAAGCCAAGTTTCAAATTATGGAGGATGGAATGATTAAGGGGAACATCAAAGAGGCAAGAAGTGGGTATGCGGGTCATCGATTTCGACAACTGTTTTACAGTGAAGGAGGAGCTGAAGATTACATTTCAGGCTTCCAAAATAAGGTAGAGGGCTTGACGGTAAATGAACATGAGTTCAAGAATGAAGATAATATCTACAAACGCATGGAGGCCAGCTATGAGGTGGAATTGGCGGATCAAGTAATGGCGACTGGTGACATGATTTATTTCTCCCCAATGCTCCACTACGCGATAGATGAAAACCCATTTAAACTCCAAGAAAGAAAATACCCAGTAGATTATGCTTATCCCCACGAGGAGATCTACGTCATGAGTTTCGAGTTACCAGAAGGATTTGCAGTAGAAGAGTTACCAGAGGTGCAAAAAATGATGCTACCCGAAAATGCAGGTCGGTTTACCTATACCGTCAAGCAATTGGATAATACGGTACAATTAACTGTGCGATTTAAAATCGACAATCCCTTCTTCAATTTCGAACAGTATCCTTACTTGAAGGAATTCTACAATCAGATTGTGGAAAAGGAAGCGGAGCAAGTAGTGTTAAAGCGAAAAACCTAGTCGATTGCTAGACTTTCTTTAGAAGGACGACGAGCTGGCCATCAAGTACGCTGAGACGATGATAGCCAGCTCGCTCTTTTTAGGTTTACCGCTAGTAGCAGAGGCAAAGTGCCCCAAAGATTTTCCTTATTCAAAAATAATCCAGTTCTTGTTCAGCTAGAAAAACAACCCACCCTATGGCTGAACCCTTAAAAAATCTGTACAACGAGACTTTTCTCCATCTAATAACGCAAGACTTCCAAGCTCATCACCCGAAGTTCGATGCAGCAGCCTTCAAGGCCTTGGTTTTTGATAAAGAATGGCCAGATCGCGAGCTCAAGGATAGAATGCGCCACTTTAGTTTGAGTTTGCACCATCTACTCAACATGCCTTTTGCTGACACCATAGCACTATTCAAACAGGTGATTAGCGAAAGAGAAGGATATGCTCTAGAGCGCATGTTCTTTCCTGATTATGTAGAACTCTTTGGACAGGAAGACCTGGAGTTAAGCTTAGAGGCTTTAGCGTTCTTCACCACCTATGCTAGTTCAGAGTTTGCTATTCGTCCCTTCATTGCCCAACATCAAGATTCGGTTTTAAATCGTATGCTTAAATGGGCTGATAGTGAAAATTTCCATCTCCGACGTCTGGCTAGTGAAGGTTGTCGACCCAGATTACCTTGGGCCATGGCCTTACCTTCTTTGAAGAAAGATCCAAGCCCCATTCTTCCCATTTTAGAAAAATTAAAAGGAGATGAGACTGATTATGTCCGTAGAAGTGTAGCTAATAACCTTAACGACATCGCCAAAGACAATCCGGATGTTACTTTAGAAAAAGCTGAACAATGGATCGGAAATAGTAAAGGAACAGATTGGGTGGTCAAACATGCCTGCCGGAGTCTCTTGAAGCAAGGCAACACCAGAGCCTTGGTACTTTTCGGATTCCAAGAGCCTGCCTCTATTTCGGTTTCCGGACTCCAATTAGACAAGAGTGAATTGAAGATTGGAGAGGAATTCATTTTCCAATTTGATCTTTACAATGAAAGCAATACTACAAGTAAACTCCGATTGGAATACATCATTGATTTCGTAAAGAAAAATGGCAAGACTTCTCCCAAAGTATTCCAAATCACTGAAAACACTTTTGAACCTGGCCAACATCATATCTCTAAAAAGCAGTCTTTCAAGGATTTAACGACACGTAAACATTATCCAGGTTTACATTGTCTTAGAATCATGGTAAATGGTGCTGAAAAGGCCACCATCTCTTTCCAGTTGCAGTAAGGAGATTTTTGTTAGTTTAGCTGCGAAATTAAAGCTCACATGAAGAAAATTTTGGTTGCCAACCGTGGCGAAATTGCCCTCCGAGTAATGAAGACTGCTCGCAAAATGGGTATCAAAGTAGTGGCCATTTACTCAGAAGCCGATCGACATGCTCCACACGTCCGTTTTGCAGATGAAGCCATTTGCATTGGCCCTGCGCCCTCTAAAGACTCCTACCTTTTAGGAGACAAAATCATAGCGGTAGCTCAATCTCTGGGTGTAGATGGAATCCATCCGGGTTATGGTTTCCTTAGTGAGAATGCAGGTTTTGCGAAGGCAGTAGAAGAAGCTGGTATTACTTTTATTGGGCCGAGCCCGGCTGCCATTAAGGTAATGGGGAGCAAATTGGCAGCTAAGGATGCTGTGAAAGCCTATGGTATACCAATGGTGCCAGGAGTAGATGAAGCAATTGAAGACATCCCTGAGGCCAAAGCAATTGCTGCTGAAATCGGATATCCTATCCTGATTAAAGCCTCTGCTGGTGGTGGGGGTAAAGGAATGCGGATTGTGGAAATGGAAAGTGAGTTTGAAGATCAAATGCAACGTGCCATCAGTGAAGCCGTTTCTGCTTTCGGGGATGGCTCAGTTTTTATTGAAAAATACATTGGCTCTCCGCGCCATATCGAAATCCAGGTTTTAGCGGATCAACATGGAAACACGGTTCACCTATTTGAACGTGAATGTAGTATCCAAAGGCGTCATCAAAAAGTTGTAGAAGAAGCCCCTTCTGCCGTTCTGACACCGGAGGTTAGAACTGCCATGGGAGAGGACGCAGTTAAGGTAGCCCAAGCCTGTGACTATGTGGGTGCTGGGACTGTTGAGTTTCTGATTGATGAGGACCTGAATTTCTACTTCCTAGAAATGAATACTCGTCTGCAGGTGGAACATCCCGTCACCGAATTGATCACTAATCTGGATTTGGTTGAGCAGCAGATTCGGGTGGCTAGAGGAGAAAAATTGTCTTTCCAGCAGGATGATCTAAGCATCGATGGCCATGCTGTCGAACTACGGATATATGCGGAAGACCCGATGGATAATTTCTTGCCTAGCATTGGTACGTTGACTCGCTATCGTTCTCCAGAAGGTGAAGGTATTCGATTAGATAGTGGATATGAGGAAGGAATGGAAATTCCTATTCATTATGACCCAATGATTGCCAAGTTGGTGACCTATGCTGAGGACCGACCCGCTGCCATTCAGAAAATGAAAGAGGTAATTGATGCCTTTGAACTAGAAGGAATAGCTTCTACCCTACCGTTTGGAAGATTTGTCATGGAGCATGAAGCTTTCACCAGTGGCCAATTCGATACTCATTTTGTAAAGCATTATTTCCAAACAGATGATATCAGGGAAAGCCAGAAGGAAGAGGCGTCAATTGCCGCTACTTTAGCTGCTCAGCTACTGGAGGATGCCCAACAGCAACTACAAGTGCCTTCTATTGGTTCTACCGATTGGAGACAAAAACGATAAACCCAGTATTGGTCTAGTTATAAAAGTTGGAAACGATAAATCAGGTTGGACTTAAGCGTCTATGGACTTGATTTTCACGGGAATGCCCCACATGAATATACCCATTTCATCCACTTCGGTGGCAGTGAGTTTCACTCTTTTGCCCTCTTCTTGAAGCTGTTTTGGAAAATTTACGGGGCGATATTGCTGGCCATTGTCTCCTTCAATTCCCCAAAATCCACCTTCTAGTTGTTCATACACAACCTTACCGCTAATCTTGATTGTTGACATATAATTTGCTTACTGATTGAATCTGCATAGCCTGTGTTTAACTCGCGCCATTACTAGAATGACTGTCAAACATCTTTTCAATAGTAACATTTAAATTGCTGATAAGTTGGTTCTGCTGCTTGATCGTGGCTTTCAGATCCTTGATCTCCTCAAACAGGTAATTCTTAATATTTTGAGGAGAAGGAAGGAATGGGCTAATCTTAGCCCGCACATACCAAATTTCCCGAATATCGCCTACATTGATTCGATAAGGCTCGTAAAAACTATTATCAGAGGCGAGGATAAGTTGTTTTTCCGCTTTTAGCTTGTTAGTAATTCGCTTCACCACCACATCTCCCCTGGATACGATCACATACACATGATTATCTTTCAATGAGGATTCCCACAAAGTAGGCTCTAGATAACTGCAGATTACCTTATCTCCTTCAAACAAGGTAGGTTCCATGCTATCTCCCGCTACATCAAAGGCACGATGTGTTCCTACTTTGTATTTATAATCGGGAAGTGTAAAAGTGGGCAAGTCTTGAACAAAGGTGGGATCTGCCATTTCCCCAGCGTATCCTGCCTGGGCAGGAATCGGTACATGCACGATCCGTTCATCATCCTGGGCATTGGTTACTATAGTCAGTACGCGAAAGTTTTTATGATCTTCCTCGCTCATAAACATAGGGCCCTCACCGGTGTACAAATAGACCGGATTAATCTTGAAAACATCCACCCCTTTACGGATCAACTCAATAGTGACATCTCTCCTACCTTTAAGGATTTCGCTTAAACTTTGTGGTAAATAATCTAAGGAAAGTGCGAATTGACGACTGGATCGAACTCGATTATCTTCCTTAAGCTTATTGTGACACTTTATAAAACGTTGAGTGACAACACTATTCATAATTCCTCCTTGTATCAGTGAAGTAAAGTAAGGCAATATAGACAATTATTAGCAAATTGCGGAACAATGAGCGCAAAAAAGTTACACTCCTCCCCTTTTAGATGTCGGTCTCTCCCGTCCAAGGGGAAATTTCATCCCATTTATCTGAAGTCATGCTTCCCTGCAAGCTAATGGCAGTCAGCTATTTGACCACAACTCACTCAATGTCAGCAGATAAGGCTGGTTGAGCCGGCCTATAATCTCTGAATTTAGTGCCCTATACAGTATAAGTACAATTATTTTACAGCCATAAACAATTAATAACCAACTCATTAAGCTAGATGAAACTAATCGGCAAGCAAAAAGGTTATAAAAATAGTCTAGCCTATTTGCATAATTAAACAAACTTATTTTATATTTGCATCGCTCTAGCAAAAAAGGCTTGTCGAAAGCGACAAATCAGAGTGTTGAAAAGCAGATGTAGCTCAGCTGGTAGAGCACGACCTTGCCAAGGTCGGGGTCGCGAGTTCGAATCTCGTCATCTGCTCCATTTAGTATGGGTTTGAGTTTGGAAATTGATGCTTTTTTATACATCATCCCCTACTCAAACCCATTTTTTTTGATAGATTGGTGGTATCAATAATCAAGCATTGTAAAGACAATGAAGTAGTTGATACAATAATTGCTAATCCAAATACTAAATACATCATCTGCCCGGGTGGTGGAATTGGTAGACACGCAGGACTTAAAATCCTGTGGCCATTAGGCCGTGTGGGTTCAAGTCCCACTCCGGGTACTTTATAGGCCGTGTGGGCCTGTCTAGCTGGCGCTAGCCAGATAAATTCAAGTCCCATTTCAGTACAGAACAAAACAGCAGTTAAAAAGAGTAATCTTCTAGCTGCTGTTTTTTTTATCTCTAAAACATGGAAAGTAAGTCTAAAAAAGCTTGGCGGATTAAAGATAGGATTTCCGACAAAGCTTTCATTGAAACATGCCTTAAAGCAGACTCAATGGCCGCCGCCGCAGCTCATCTAGGTCTACACTTTAATTCCTTAAAAAAAAGAGCGATAGAGTTAGGCTGCTACCAACCAAATCAAGCTGGCATCGGTATTCGTAAAAACAAACCGAAGGTCAAGCTTTTAAAGCCAGTCCATCAAAAACGAAACAATACGCTCCCCTGCCTGCCCACCGCCATACAAATCTGCACCTGGCTTAAATTGAGCCGTTTGGAACTGTTCAAAGGCCGTGAGAATACGTCGAGCATCGGCTCCGCATATTACATTGTACCCCCCATCAACTAACTCCACCCATTCCGTCTCATCACGCATAGTGATACAATGCTTTTGAAAGAAATAAGCTTCTTTTTGTAGCCCGCCACTGTCTGTAATGACCAACTGACAATTTTTGAGTAGTAAAATCATATCAAAGTAACCAACGGGATCAATAAGTTTTAAATTACTATGTATCGACTGGGTTTTGAATAATTGCCTAGTTCTAGGGTGAACCGGGAAAATAATGGTTTGTCGCTCGGCCAGTTCATTTAATGCTTGTAATATTTGACCAAATCGTTCAGGATCATTGGTGTTTTCAGCCCGATGGCAAGTCACTAAAAGGAAAGATCCAGTCTCCAGTTCCAGGGTGTGAAAAACCTTGGCCATGGAAGCAGCATCAGCCGCATAAAAAAGGGCCGCGTCTTGCATAACATCTCCGACAAGTTCTACTCGATTGTCGAGCAGATCAAAACCTTCTCTTTGCAAATTCTCCACCGCCCTGGTGGTGGGACAAAACAAGATTTGGCTGATTCGATCTGTAAGTATTCGGTTAATTTCTTCCGGCATCCGCATATTGAAACTTCTTAAGCCAGCTTCAACATGTATAACCGGGACATGCAATTTGGCAGCTGCTAAGGCACCGGCCAGGGTAGAATTGGTATCCCCATAGACCAATAATGCATCAGGTTTTATCTCCAAAATTTTTTGTTCAATGCCTGCCATCATTTTCCCTGTCATTTCCCCATGATGCCCTCCATTAATGTTGAGGTTGAAATGAGGGGTGGGAATTCGCATTTCCTCAAAGAAAATCGCCGACATATTGTCGTCATAATGTTGGCCGCTATGCAGAATAAATTCCTGGATCCCATCTTGGAGTGCCATATTTCGCGAAACAACAGCAGCTTTGACAAACTGTGGACGAGCGCCTACAACGGTAAGAATTTTCAATTGGAAAGATTTTTTGAAATTTTTATTTCTACAATTTTCGAAAATACATAAGCAATGAACAGCAGGAATACAGGCACCAGCAGAATAAAATACCTACCAATCCCTAATAATGCTGTCACTCCTCCCATATAGATCAGAAAAAACAAGAATAAAGCCATTAACTCAAATGGCAACCTACGCCACGCATACAAGCCTGGAAGGATAGCCAAAACCAATAAAACAATAATAAACATATTGGGAATAAGGTAGCCATAGGTACTCAAGCGTTCGTACCGGTAGGAAAAAGGATAGTTAAACAAAAGTCTTCCAAAATTTACAAAGGTGTTCTTTAGGTATGATTTAGGATGATTTGCAATGTTTTCTATGGCTGTGGCCATAAACGCGCTATCTCTTTCTACATAAGACAGGTCCTTAATCTCGTCAAAAAAGGGCTTGTGATTTTTGATTAAATCACTGAGATCCCCATGTATTCTTCTGGAAGGCTCTTCCTCCGATTCATTAATATAAATATCAGCAGGAGAAAACCAGCTTCCGTATTCATTCGCATAGGGTGCTGCTCGGAAGTAAAATATTTCTCCTCCGCCCGTACCAGAATAAAAAGGCTTTCCAGTCAAAGCATAAGAATACAGTAAAAAAGGGGAAAAGACCAGATATCCACCGAGCAGGACCAAGGCAGATCTGAGGAACTTCTTCCGATGGCTAAAAAATACATAGCCCGCACCTGATAAAAGGAGGGCTACTATGATCACATGGCCAAAAATTACCTTTGTCAACGTCAAAAAGCCCAACATAAAAGCCGCCGCAAGGTAGTTGCCCCAATGATGTTGCTCTGTCCTCAAAAATCGATTGAAGTAATAGATGAGTCCGCAGATCAAGCAAAAAGCCAAGGCCTCCGAATACAGGGTACTACTCCATTTGATCAGAGGGATATATAACCCCATAAAGTAACTGGCTAATAAGGCTCGGCGATGACTAATTTGAAAGTCTCTGAGTGCCAGATAAAACCAGATTACGCCCAAAAAGACAAAAACACCATTCAACAACTTGGCATACAAAAGTGGAAGTTGAAGAAACAGAAAAGGAACTATTGCGAAAATATAACCAGGACCTTGTTCAAGCCGGGGATTATCAGCAGTCGTGTAATAGCCTTTGAGTAGGTTTTGAGCATATCGCAAATGCCGAGATTCGTCCCCTTCTAGTCCAGGGGACTGTAACATCCAGATCGCAACAAAATAAAACAACAGTAATGGCAATAGCCATTTGAGGGATGAAGTTTTCATTTTCTTTGTAGTAGAATCCAAAATAAATCCACTAGCGGACGGGAGATACCCATCCGATCTGGGATTGATTCTAGATCAATTGTAAGCATTATTACCTAAACATGATCTAGATTTTCTTTTTGAATATATTATGTTTTGGTGCTATTCCTTACTGCACTGGATTCAGCTCTACATTTGGTAAAGGCTGAGTCATATCCGTGCGAAAGTTGCTAGGCAAATTAGGACGACTTGATAGTTGCCCCTTGCGAAGCGTGGTATTAATATGGAAAAGCTCATCGAAATACCGCTTTGATTGTAAGGACAAAAGACCAATGCCCATGAATTGCAAAGCCACAATGAAACTAATCCCTCCCACTATAAATGCATGCGCTCGCTCCCGGTAAACGATACCAATAGCTTCTCCAAATCTCGATTCGAAACCGGCAATTTCTGAAGCCACTTCAGGGAGAGCCCCAAAAGTGTGAATAAATATCCACCCAATCATATAGAGAGAAACCAATAACAAACCAGCGCCGATACTGAGGAATAAAGCATAAGGCCTAAAGATGAATCCTTGCATCAGTCCTAAAAATATTCCTTTTAAGACTCTAATGCTGGAAGTTCTTCCGACATTTTCTTGCCCACTCCAGTCCAGATGAGCCGGAATTTCTATGATCCGGGCCCGCAAAACAATCGCTTTGTGAATGATTTCTGGATTAATGGAATAGGTTCCTGATTTTAGATTTAAGCTATCGAGAAAAGACTTCCTGTAGGCTCTTACCATTCCCGTAAAGGTGTAGATGTTTGCACCGGAGCTAAGTCGCATTAGGCGATTGACGGTCTTACTCAACAGTAAGCGAAACCGAGGAACCGCAGTATTCTTGCCTCCTTTCATATAAGGAGAAGCAATAACCATATCAGCTTTTTCCGCTACCAGTTTTTCCAGCAAACGCTCAATATGATCTTCCGAATAGGTCAGGTCCAGGTCCATCACGACCACGTAGTCTCCTTTTGCCGCCTTGAAGCCTGTTTGTAATGCTCTTCCCAGGTTTAAATTAACGGGATGATGAGTAACCATAACATTGGGGTTCGTCATGGCGAATGCTTCTGCCAATTCGCCAGTTTGATCCTTGCTACCGTCATTGATGACAATGATTTCCCATCGATACCGGGATTCCAGCGTTCCCATGTAATAGCATAGCCGCTGCAGGCTATTGATAATAATCTCGGCTTCATTATAAGCTGGTGTTATAATGCTGACCAAGGGATGTTTTAGTGTTGCCATGTGTTGTTCAAATTAATTCATCAAATAGTGTTTCAAAGACTAGAGAAGTTGGGCAAATTAATATTCTTAGTGTTTTTATGTTGTGGTCTCGATTAGTCTTTTAAAAGGTAGATTAAAACATTTCTTGCTTCTGTGGATGTTCTTCCTTATTGCCCGTTTTGGGGGCGATTTCATCCGTTTTGTCTAAGGCTCGTACCGGTAAAGGCTGCTTCTTTATCTGAGCTGCGTGTTCACTCATATTGACCAATTCATAATATTTAGCCAATTTATTTATGACCGTATTGAACACCTCTATTTTTCGCTCACTACTGATGTTCATGCCCGGAAAAAACTTCAATTCAGGTACCTGATCCCCTCCGATCAAGTCTAAAGGATGCAATAGATAACTAGGCTGTACTCCAGCTATTCGGCAAGATTGCAAGGCAATATTGAGGTACAAATGCATTAAAGCGGGAGAGATCCCACTGAGAAACAAGAGGTAGCTCAAATGGAAAGGAGTTTTGAAAAGCGGGATGGTAGTGACGGGCATCTCCAGCAATTCATTACCACTCTCCAATTGCCATAGATAAGGCTTCACGGGTCTCAGTCCATCTTTAAAAGAGCCAAATAAGCCTTTTCGGATTTCTCTTTCTTCCTTAGATAGCTTAGAGGTCCAGAAATAGTACATCCGCGCAATAGGTCCTAAGTAAGTAGGTAGCGTTGATGCATCATATTGATACCCTCTCTCATGGAGAACTTCCAATAAGGTAGGACTCCAACTGAAGCCAGGACCTCGAAAGCCTGTCGTCCATGTTCCGCATACCTTTTCAATATGCTCCTCTGTTTCGGCCAGTTCTCTGATCAGTTCCTCTCTTGAATAGGTATGTAACCAAGATTCATGATGGAAGGAATGATTGCCTACCTCATGGCCACGGCGAACGATCTCTTGTAAATACTCCTTATTCGCATCAATGGTGGCATCTTTTCCAACAATGAAAAAGGTTATTTTCAGATCTAACTTATCAAGTGCATCCAGCACATGAGGAACGAAAGCATCCAAGTAAGACGGGTACTCATTCCATCCCGCATCACCGTGAATTTTCATGTAGGTCCACTGGTTATCCAGATCCAGGGACACACTAGCATAGGGCTTATTCATAGACATGAATTGGTTGTTTAGATTTATTGGCTTGCTGCAAAATTTGGGGGAGTTTCTTGTCGACTAACTGTAGAGTCTCATTTACATTGAGTGTGCCATTGGATATATGTGATGAGTTCAGTATGTGTACTCCAGGAATGCTGGTAGTAACGGGGGGTAAATTTTCTGAATACTGAAGGGTAGAAAGTGCAAAAACGTTAGCGGCCCTTGCTACTTTTATTTCCACAAGATCTTCCGCGCTGATGTGGTCATACATGCGGACGAGCTCTTCGCCAAAATGGGTTTTGATCTTCTCGTCACTCCATTGAAAAAACGGATCACTCTTCTTCACATATTTAGGTAAGTAGACTAGGGAATGTCCATTAAAGACGGAGGGGTCAACCATATTGGTCATTTCAATTACCCCTGTAAAAGGTGTAGTATCCGTCACATTTGTCACATAATAGGGGGAAATGCTTTTCTTGAGCAAGACGGAAGCACATACGACCCCTAAATACTCGATTTGTTGATGTTGTCTTCTTTCCGTTTCATTCAAGCCCTTACAAACCTTCGCAGCAATGGAAGAAGGAATGCTCAGAATAACTTCATCAAAAAGGTGGGAGTCCCCCTTTTCATCTAGCACCTGAACTTTACCTGAAGGATCAGATTCCACTTTGGTGGTTCGAAAACCGGTAGTGATATTCACTCCCTGATCCAGCAAATGCTGCTTAAAGGTTTTGAGAATGGTGGCATAACCTCCATTCACGTAACCAAACATTTCCTTTTTCAGGCCAGTGCGACGTGCCGCATACATGCGCTGGATGGTTGCCCAAATAAAAGCAGCAGAAGTATGCCGGTAATTCTCACCTAACTTTGCCCGCAACAAAGGCAGCCAAATCTTATTGAAGGTATTCTCACCTGACCACTTCTTGAGCCAATCTGCAACGGGAATACGTTCCAATCGCTTCCAGTTTTTCACTTTTGAAGCGTAAAAAATCGTAAGTCCTAGACGAAATTTATCGATTAGAGAAAGTGGTGGGAATTGAAGAAATTCCAGAGAATTGGACATGGAATATAGCTTGCCGTCCGTGTAGAATCCACTTTTTGTCTCAACCCACTTCATTTCCTGATCTAGACCTAGCTCTTCCAGTAACTCTCGAAGAACCAAATCTGAAAGGAGTATGACGTGATAATATTTATCCCAAGTCGCTTTACCCAGTTGCCAGACACTCGTTAGGCCGCCAATTTCTTCGGCAGCCGCAAGGAGACGTACCTGATGCCCTTCTTTGATTAATTTATTGGCGAGTTGCATCCCGAGCATACCTCCACCAATCACCCCCCAGTGTTTACTTTTTTTGACCATGTTCTGAATACTTTATTTAGGTCAAGCTACTTGACTATTCTGTAGGTGGGGGGCGTTTAAGTACCTGGTACTTAAATTTTGGAATATAAAAGCTATCTAATCAAGTAGCTCAATTGTTATTAATCATAAGGGACTATCCCGCAACTAATTCATATTGTCGCTTAGCACATTCTACTAAGGTTGAAGTAAATCCTTGATAGCTAACTGTCTCCGCAATGGGGCCGGCGTCTACGATTACACAACCGGTATTGCAGCTAGCAGCTAGTGCCTGCACTGTTTCAAACTGTACCCGATTGAATTCATCCTTGGCATAGTGATCGTTCAAAAAGCCAACCAAAGCATTTACTTCATTTGCCAATCCCTTCTCCATAGCCAGGAATCCCTCGTATACGAATTGAATGAAGTCTTCGGAAGGGATCTCCTTACCGCGGCCAATACCGGCATAAGCGTACCCTAGAGCTTCAATCTCCTCCTGCACAAATAAGTTACAGCCATCAACCAAGCCATTTATCTGTTTACCTTCCGAAAGGATCGATTTAATGTTTTCCATGTATAGTCTGTGTGCCGTACCAAAGAACAGGATATCGGCATCCTGCACAGCCTCTTCTACCGAATTCGTAAAGATGGAATCAACGCCAAACTTGACTAAGTTTTGGTCGTCGGGCTTGACGTAAGGATCCTGGATTACAACGCCGCAACCTTTCTCCTGTAGCTGTTTAGCCAATACAATGCTAGGCGAATTTCGAGTATCCTCTGAGTTGAACCGATATGCCGCTCCTAAGACGGCAACTTTCTTGCCAGCCAGGCTACCAAATTTCCGCTCAGCCAACTTAATGCTCTCCGCTGGAGAGGCGTTATTGATTTCTCTCGATTTCAGTATCAAACTATTGGAGACATCATACCCTCGCTCAATTTTTCGCCATAGCAGCAGTATTCCATCTTTGGGTAAACAATGACCACCTACTCCAATCATGGGTACCAGAATCCCACCGCTAGGTACCGCATTAGGATCCTTTGAAGCCGTATCTGTTTGTGCTAATTTCTCGTTAACCTTATCCCGTACAGTGTAGAAATCGATATTATGCTCATCACAATAGCGTACGATTTCGCTGGAATAGGCAATCCGTACATCGCGGTAGGCATTTTCCAGTGTTTTGGTAACTTCCGCACTCATACTATTGGTCAGGTGCAAATCGCCACTTTTCACAATATTTTGGTAAATAGCCCGGATCATTCTTGGCGTTTCTGGATGAAGTCCTGCTGCTAATTTATCAGATTCAGTTACGCGCTCAACCAAGCGCCCAGGCATCACTCGATTAGGGCTATTCCCTAACAAAATATCTTCTCCCTCAACCAATCCGTAAGACGCAAAATGGTCACGGAATAAGGTATCCATCGTGGAAGGGGCAAGCGTAGATTCAAAAATGATCAAAGGTATTTTTCCGGGAGGTTTCTGCTGAAGGGCCTTGGCCAAAGTAGTTAACCCACCAAACATGGGACCATAGTCAGGTTCAAAGCTATCCTCTTTTTTGTCTGTCTGAATACATACTAATATCACATCTGCATCGGCCAGATGCTGGTAATCATGGCTTGCTGAAAGGATTCCTTCTGTCACCTCTTTTTCGACAACGGCATCTAGGCCAGGTTCAATACCGCCAATCACCGATCTTCCGGAATTAATGGCTTCTACCTTCCAGCCCGAATTCTTAGAGTTACGTTGAATCACGACAACTCTTGCAGCTTCCTCCGAGCCAATTTTTATTCTTGCTTTTGCTAACAGAGCAGCCATCGGCATTCCAACTATACCTGGTCCAATAACCGCGATCTTTTCGACTTTCCAATCAAATTGTCTGTCTCTAGTTAAATTGATGTTCATAAGTTATAATTTATTCCCTCCGTGTGTTTATGATTAGTTGTTCCTTAGCAATTTATGTGACCTTAAAGCTGACTTAGTAGTGGGATACCTGATTCCTATGGTTACAATTTTGGCATCTTAGCTTCCGATCGGCATGATTGT
Organism: Saprospiraceae bacterium; assembly: GCA_013214355.1. Lineage (GTDB taxonomy): Bacteria > Bacteroidota > Bacteroidia > Chitinophagales > Saprospiraceae > DT-111. The sequence continues at coordinate 88,609 of JABSSL010000005.1, forward strand.
CAAAGAAGGTCATCTCATTAGTTATCTATAAATTTCTGGAACCATAATTCGATACATAGTGCTCCCCAAAGCGATCTGCCGAAAGCCCTTTCCTTATCAATTAATTGTTCCATTTGTTTCATATCAAAAATGCCTCGTTCTCGGCACTGCTTGGAGAGCAAAACGTCCTTAAAAAAGTCTCCGGCACCATTTTTAGCCCATTGGTGTAAAGGAACGGGGAACCCCATCTTATCCTTACGATCCAAAATGGGTTTAGGCAAAATATTTTTAGCCGCTCTTTTGAAGATATACTTCATCTCAGCTCCTTTAAATTTCATGGAAGCAGTAATGCTAGAAATCAGATCAACGATCCGCTTATCTAATAAAGGCACCCTCGACTCCAAAGAAACGGCCATACTAACACGATCTTCCACATGTAATAGCCCAGGAAGGCTGCCGAACATATCAAAGTGCGTCATTTTGTTGAAATAGGAACGGGTATCTGGATGATTGAATACCTTTTGAAAACTCTCGAATATAGTATCTCGACAATACTGTCCTCGAAACTCAGGGGTATATAACTCCAATGCACTCTCACTCCGATCGATTAAATGAAAATACCTACGATCCATGGGTTCAAAAACTTCTTTCTTCCAAAACTGCTGCATCATCGGAACGTACTGCTTGATGGTAGAAAGATTGGGTAAGATGGACTGCAGAGAAACGATATGTTCCCCTTCATCATTTGTTTCATAAATCGCCCCTTTCAGCGCCTGTTCTAGATAGGCCACTAAATACCTCGTATACCCACCAAATATTTCGTCTCCTCCTTGTCCCCCTAAGACTACTTTCACATTCTCAGAAGCAATCTTAGAAACCATATACTGCGGAAATAGTCCTGGACCAACCACTGGCTCATCCATATGATAAATCAAGCGCGGAAGCAGATCGATGAATTCAAGTTCTGTCGGATAAATCTTAAACATCTCCGCGTTGCAGCCCTCCGCCACAATCTTGGCGTACCGGGTTTCATCGTATTGCAAACCTTCCCGAAAAGCGCCGGTGAAGGTTTTGAGTCCCTGCGGTAAATGTCGAGATGCCAGGATAGTCACAAGACTAGAATCCATTCCCCCACTCAAGTAGGTTCCCAATGGCACATCACTCCGCAACTGGATCTTGACGGTGTCCTCCAGTAATCGTTGCAGTTCATAGACAAAGAACTCCTGCGTATGGTATTTGTCAATTTTGAAGTTAGGTTGCCAGTACTTCTTGGTGATAGAAGTCTTTTCTTTTAGGTCCCAAACCTGATAGTGGCCCGGTAAGATCTTCTCGATTCCCTTAAAAAGGGTATTTTCATGCAGGATAAACTGGAAGGTGAGGTATTCATTTAAAGCCTTTTGATTTAGTGAGGCTTTAATTTCTGGATGTGCTAAGATTGCCTTGATTTCGGAAGCGAAGGCTATCTTATTATTATCTTGGTAAACATACAGAGGTTTGATCCCAAAGTGATCCCTAGCTGCAATCAAGGTTTTGCTGCGCTTATTATACAACAAGAAGGCGAACATGCCATTTAACTTCGAAATAGCTTCTTCTCCATAAGCCTGGTACATTTTCAAAATCACTTCTGTATCAGAATGTGTCCGGAAAACATAGCCTTTTTGAACCAGCTCCTGCCTTAATTCCAGGTAGTTATAAATTTCTCCATTGAAGACGATTACGTACTCCTCATCAATCATAGGTTGATGGCCGGTTTGCAAATCAATGATAGACAACCGCTTATGATAAAAACCTATTTCATGATCAATAAAAGATCCTTCACCATCAGGGCCACGATGGTGGATCGCATCTCCCATTTTCTTCAATATTTGGGATTGAATCGGATCTCCAGATTTATTAATAAGGCCAACTACTCCGCACATCTCATAGGGATTAGATTACACAACAAATAACTTCTATTGACACACTTCACATGTGTACAAAAATTGGTAGTAGATCACGATAGCCTGCTGTGGGGGACGCGGACAAGTTAGAACCAGGAGGAACTAACAACCTATTTAGAAGGGAAGCATTGTACTAATCCTTGTTAGGGGACATAAATTTGGGAAGAGGACGTAAAATATAGTATTCTGTATAAGGGACTGTGTAGTAGGATTGTCTCTCAAACTGTCTGAAAAATAATAATTAAAAACAAATATAAAAAAAAATTCTACCTGAAAATATTTCGTGCAAAAAAAAGGCAAATTAATCTGCCTTTTAAGCTACCGCCAGGTTTTCTATCTCTACAACAGGCTAATCTCTGATTGGTAAGAATAGAGCAGTGAACCTGATATTCCTTTCCTAGAGATTAGCTCGAATCCTAGTATTAATAAACTTATGGCTCCTCCATCGCAATTTACGCCAGAAGCCATGGCCTTGGTTGCCCAGGCTTGATTGCCACATGCCGTTATTACTTGCCTGTTCGACCAAGGTAGGATGACACCAGAAAAGTGGAATATCTAGCAAAGGAAACAACTGTGTAAAGAAAAGATCATTGGATGTATGACAACGCTTACGGTGGATATAATCCATAATCTTTGCGGCCACCTCATGAGTAAGATAGTAGCCACCTGACCCTCTTGTCTTATGGGCCATATAAAGATGTTGTCGAGCACTTCGCTGACCTCTAGGGATAAACTCCAAAGTGGAGTTTTCTAAACACACATAAGCGAGTTTCTCGTCAATATCTGAGCGCCCCTTCAATTCAAGAATTAGTTGGTTAAATTCCTGAACAAAATTTTCCGAAAGGATAGCGTCATCTTCCAAGATTAACGCTGACGGCAATCTTCTTGCCAGCACTTGTTCAAGCACCAAAAAATGCTTCAATGCACAGGACGTTCGAGCATCATACACCTGCATAGGAGGAGCGAAATACTTTTCCAAAATAGTCGGATTAAGGTCTGTAATGTCTCCATCTAGCATAAACTCAAAGGAGATTCCTTGATCACCTAGTTGCTCCTCCATAAATGCGCGGCGGTATTCTAGCCCGGTACGCGTATGAACTACAAAAACGCTATCCACTTGTAACTTGACTTCCATGGTCGGAGTATTGATTTTTTGGTTGGGTATAGGTATCATATCTTCCTTTGTAATGAGCTGCTGGTCCCATTATGTCGATGGCCAAATTCTGCCAGTAGTAACCACGATCAAACAATACTTTCAGTGATAAAAAAGGAAGCTTAATCAGTGGGAAGACCAGACTTCCAAGCAAGAGAAACAGCAGCGGGAAAGGTATATTTACCTGGTAGACTTTTACTTCTGCCGCACCATGAGCATAGGCGGAACGAACGTGCCAACGCCAATCTAGTTTATAAGCCGCTACTAAATGCTCTATAATCAATTGAGGGTCGAGGCCAATTTTTGCTCCGCTAGCGCGCATTTCATTTTGCACATGATCCTCTTCTCCATAAGCAATTGTTTCCCCATTCATGCCGAGATCTATTGGAAAGCCTCCAACTTGAGAAAGACAAGCCTTCCGAAACACAATCACTCCACCACAGGCATTAATTTTGTTTAGTTCTCGCACCTCACCATTGCCACTTAAATGAACGTTTGTGCCAAAGTTTTTCGGGAGCCATTTGGGATGACCGTACTTATACCAAGGAAGAAAAATACCTCCGATACAATCAAAAGAATGATTTTGAATGGTGGACAATGCCCGATTAATGTAATTATCAGCAGCTTTAGCGTCATCATCTACATAGGACACCCAATCTGCCTTCGCTTCTCGATAACCGGCATTTCTAGCATAACTCAACCCAATTCTGGGTTCATTGATTTTCCTAAAATTTGAGTATCGTGCTATATAGTCTTCTAGCAAAGCAGGTGTTTCATCCGTGGAACCGTTATCAATTATGACGACCTCAAACCATTCCGAAGGGGCATCCTGCCGAGTAAAAGAGGCTAAACATTCAGCTAATATGTTACTGCGGTTTCGGGTGCAGATCAATATGGAGATTCTTGGATTCATGACTTTGCTTTTAGTGGTCAATGTTAACCAGATCTTTACCGATTCGAACTAGCCCTGCCCCCAATCGTTTGATAAATCTTGGGCCCCAGTACCAAGAATTTCTCAGGCAAAGGTTATAGCCCTTCTTCATCAAGCTGCCCAACCAGCCTTTTACGCCCCTATCCCCTACCCAACTATCATTGGCCATCCTATATAAGGTCCCTCTATTTGTGAAAAGTTCTTGATCGGTCTCCCCTATCCCTTCGACCTGATCTAGACTTCGATTCACTTGATGCAAAGGGACATAGATTCTATTTTGGTACAACACTCGGCGCTTCTGAATTAAGTCTTTTCCCTTATGCAACTTTGATTCCATGCTGGTAGACATAGCACGGACATACTCCGTATGCCCCTGTAAATCAATGAACTTATTGCTATTCTGGAGATCAAAAGGATTTTCTAAATTATTATAGCCAGCTCTACAACAGCGAATACTAAAGTCGTTATGCTCGTAACCTCTGAAGCCTAGCTGCTCAGCATCAAAAAAACCGACTTCTCTTAAAATATTGGGCGTGATGGTGAAGAAAGCTCCCTGTAAATATTCTCGATCGCAATGAGAAACTAGCTGTCCCACCCGATGAGGAATAGGCTTATTGACAGAAGGACGCCAGGACAAATTATAGTAAATTAAGTGCTCATAACCGGTTCGCCGGATAACTTGCCAATACAGATTATCCCAGCCCCTTTCCTTGAAAAGCACATCATCATCGCATTTGAAGCAAAGATCGAAAGGTATGGTTCTCAAATATTGTAAGATGGTATTGGTTTGATGAATAATATCCGTGCGATGATTTTCAATTAAGGTAAATTTTGTGTCTTTCCACTTGTGCTCCTTCAAATAGGCTATTGTCCCATCCGTCGAACCATCATCCGCTACCACTAGCTCCCAAGTTGCGGCATTCGTCCTAGTAGACAACCAGCTTTCTATACAATTTTGTAAATAGTCTTTCCGATTGTAGGACGTTATTGCTAAGACAAAATGTGGGAGTGAGGGAACAGATTTAAGACTGGAATTTTTAGTAAAGGCCTTGACTAAGCGACTGCGGTAGTGTTCAAGAGATTTTCCAGAAAAAGAATGAATCTCTGCTAGATGGCCAGACTCCACTTTTACTACTGGGGTTTCTGGCTGTGGTCCCGTTTGAAAGATGGATCTTTCCAGGCTTAGTGTCGAACAAGAGCGAGTAAGCAGGTGAGAAAAAGCCGAACCACAGATATGAGGATCAGATAGATTTTCGTCCCAGCCTCCAAGGTATTCAAAAGCGGAACGTCTAATAGCAAAAAAGTGCGTAGCAAATGCCGTAGAGATAGTTTTTTCAACTCTAATGTTAATTCTATCTATAGCTTTTACCTTCTTGCTATTGGGCGTTACGGCTTCGAAGTCCTGCAAAGCATCCAGGGTAGCCTGATAATCGACAGCTTCGAGCCAAACTCCTGCCTTGCAGAATATAAAATTATCACTATCACATTGCCTCACTGCATAATTGTAAGCCGTACTCATTTGATCAATTTGGGGCAATTGAATTAGATGATAGCCGGATAGATCCATGTCTAAATAAAGAAGACGATCTCCAAAAACAATAAGTTGAAGTTCAGTCGAAGGAAGACTAACACGGAGCTTTTCGATTCCTTCTAACAAAGCCGCTTGATTTACCCCATCCAGCACATTAATGGCGATAAAACAAGTGGTGGACTTAGCATTCTTGTTCCCCTTAATCATTTTCTCGCCCACCTCTGGTCTAAGGGTTTCTACTGCTGATAATTCATTATTACTCATAATCATGGGACTAAAAGTTGACAGCTTTTCCCGTTACGGGCTGCTTAAGTACAAGAGCATGTTCTTCATATAGATTTAAGTATTGCTGAATAGTGTCTGTCAAATGGAATTTCTTCACCGGTTCAATCCTCCATCTGCCCGAATAAGCGGTCTCCAATGCATCAATTACGCCCTTTACCGTCAACTCGCGCATCTTGATGTGTTTACCTGAAACTACTTCTTGCAGGGCAGCTTGATCAGATGAAATTAAGGGAACTGCCAGGGCAATACACTCGGCTGCTGCAAAGCAAAAGCCTTCACTATATGATGGTATGACGACAGCATCTGAATTGCATAATTCTTGTTGCAGGACTGGAAACGGAAGCTGATGCTTAAGGACTAGATAATCCTCCAGCCCGAAACTTTCTCTAAGCTCCAAGATTCGTTTATACATGGAACTTGGTTCCTTGGGAATGATCATTTGCAAACAGCTATCAGGGTGCCTTTTTTTGAATTCAGCGGCGGCGGGTAACAACAGATCTAAACCTTTTGAAATGCCTAGTCTGCCAAAATAAGTATAGACAAACTTCCCTTGCAATCCTGCTGACCGACTCTTAGGCCGCGCTAGCTCAAAATCGCTGTAATCCAATCCGTTATAAATCATTTTTATACGATTGGCTATCACTCCATGTTGTTGTAATTGAGTAGCGGTGGATTTGGATACAGCAATGAATTTGTCAAAGGAGAGACGGAGTAAAAGGCTTTCAAAATAATAGTGCCCGTAACGTCCCAGGGTACTTAGATAGGGCAATTGAAACCAAAGCTTTCCCCAAACCTCATGGAAGGTCACAAAGATGGGCTTGCGCCAAAACTTCGCGCCTAGGAAAGCTGGTAAAGCTGCATTATAAGAGGTCGTATGTACCTCATCACAATATCTCGCCAGCTTAAGGATCGGCCACAGGGCCAGCAGAGTAAACAAATATCGATTCCAGATTCGAAGCCTATGGATGTGAATATTTCCATTGACAACTTCCTTTCGACTAACCCCTTCTGCGGCGGTGGTTACCACAAAAACCTGATTATCTTCCTCTTTGGCCAATTCCTCAACCAACTGCTTAAACAATGTTTCCACCCCTCCAATCTTTGGATGGTAATTCTCTAATACAAATAGGATCTTCATGCGTCTTCTTGAGCGTTAGTAGGGTTATCCTTGGCCAACTGCCGAACCAGTTCTGTCATTTTGGTCTCCAAGCGGTTGAGACTGGAAAAAAGATAAAAGATCAGGAAGTACAATAAGCCTAAACCTGCAAAAATGATAGCATTGACATTACTCTCAAAACCCAGAAATCGAGCGATGGCCGATGTTGTTGGCACAGGAAGTAAAGCTATGATTCCGATACAAACCCAAACGATTATCCAAATCAAGGCTTGCCCAAGCCCTTTATGACGCTGAAGGTATTGCCGAATGGTTCTAAAGATCAGGGTAAGGCCAAGAAGCGGAGCCAACCACTGGTAAATTTCTAATTGCATAAACAAAAGATTGCTTTCCTTATCCATTGCGGATAGGAAGGTTTATCCCATTCCAAGGGGATATACCCTTGATTTGCGGTTGTTCATACAATTGTGTCCGTAATAGAAAAGGAAAAGTATTGAAGTATTTTAGCGAATGTGCAGCCTAAAATTAGTATTTTTTTTTTGCTCAACGTATATTAGAGGAGAATTGGTCACACATCTTATTTTAATTTTCTTATTCAAAACAGCTTCGAAGAATCCAGAAATGGATTCTGATCTATGAATTCAGGTCCATGGTCTTTACTGACTTTGGGTATTCTCTGAGTTTCACGCTTTCCTGGGTTAAACTGAAAAGGCTTTACTCCGTCTAGTTACCCTATTTTCCATAATTACTGGTCTCCATAAAGAATTACTATGCGTGTACGAATAGTAAAAACGGTCATACTTTGCTTTACAGTGATTTGGATCATCTCCATTTTACTAGGCTATTGGCACCACAACCCCGGCTACAGAGGCACGACTCGCCATTTCCAATACTATGATTTATGGGTTGGCATGATACTCCTCACTACGGGTAGCTGGTTTCTGATTAGACATTATATCAAGAAAAAGCGGCAGCCTTTCTTCTTTAACGGACTGGGGTTAATCTGTGCCTTCATCCTCTTGGATATGCTGATCGTTGCACTTTTTTATAGCAAGGCTCTACCTGGTCAATTAAGCTTCATTGGCCTTCTCAATCAAATGGGTTATGTCCTTGGCATGGGATTTTTCACACTTACTTTATTGTGGATTTCCTTTGAAGTCGGAGCATATCCCATGAAATGGTTCGCTAAAGAAATACGCACCAATGAGCAACCGATCTTACAGCTGGCCCTCGGGATAATGGCGCTAAGTTTTGGGCTTTTCCTTTTGGGCATCTTCCACCTGCTCAAACCCACCATTCTCATTCCGCTATTGGTCACGATTCTCGGATTAAATCATAAGAAAAGCCTTTCCTCCCTACGACAATTTCTACTAAGTCCCATCAAAATTCACCCCAAAATTAATCCTATTGGCATTAGTTCTCTACTCATCCTGGCCTTCTTCGTTAGTTTGAATTACATCCAGGTGCTTTGGATTAGTCCAACAGGTTATGATTCCATGACCTTATACACAAAGCTGGTTGGCTTAATAGACGATCACCATGGCTTGGTCGCTGGACACCAGCCCTATTACTGGACCCTATTCATGGCTACTGGTTTGACCGTTTTTAGCCGCATAGAAGTCGTACTGGCCCTCTCGATGGCTGGAGGTGTATTAACCCTCGTAGCCTTCTATCATCTATGCAGAAGATGGTTAGATATCAATTTTAGCCTACTTACGATCACTCTATTCTATAGCCTACCTCTGGTTCACTTTCAGTCTGCCTTAGATCCCAAAACTGATTTAGGTCTCTTATTCTTTCTCGTCTGCCTACTGCTTCTGTTCTGCAATTACCTCGATGCCTACGGATTGAAAAAACAACGCTCTAAGCCAGCTTTGAAAACCATTTCGAATTGGCTAGGACAAGAAAAAATCCTGGTCCTGATGGGACTTGTTGCGGGTTTTGCCATCGGAATCAAAATGACTGCTATTCTAGGCTTGCTGGCATTAGTCATTGCCCTCTGGTATACAAATGCCAGAGACCTGGGTTTATTAGGAGCTGCCGCTGCCGCCCTGTTCACAATGCTGTTACTGCGACTGGATGATGTACAATTATTGCGGCAATATCATTTAAGTGCTGATGAGATGAAATGGATTTTGCTGCTAACCTCCGTCCTGATTCTTGGATTTATGGCCAATAGAGATCTACAGCTATTCAAGAAGTTAATGATCCAAACTAGTTTGTTAGCGCTATTCGTGTTAGTCCCACTCACACCCTGGTTCATCAAGAATTATGCGGAAACGAATTCCATTGCTGTGACTGCATTATTGAATGGCCAAACCGCTAATCCGAAGTTACAGATCGATGAGGTAGAACGCATTTGGCAACAGACTTATCAAAACCAGGAGTAGTTAACTGAATAGCCTTATAGAAAATCATGGTAAACGTGTCACATAGTCTACAACTCAAAATCTTTAGAGCCTGCCTCACCAGTTTCTTCTTGCTAATGGTCGGATGGAACGCTTGCTTTGGTGATAATAGTGCGACGCCTCCTGTAGAATCGGTCATCATACCAGGAATTTATGCTATGCCTAAGGTAGATGAAAGCAAAGCAACGACCGTCGTAGGCAGCTCCAGCAGTAAGGAAGACATGCAAAAATTTCTGGGTTATGAGATTCTCCCCGTTCGCTACCTTTCTCTTCCTTATGACGTTTTCGTCAAATCTAACGTTAAATCTTACTTCGTGGATGTGGGATTTCTGCTTTTGCTCTTTATTCCACTGTTGTGGGTACTGAAGCTAGATAAAAACCCTATCTACAATCTAATTACAGTTGCACTTTTGTTGTCTTTCTTGATCATTTCCGTTCCCTCTGCCTACCTAAGCATTAAAAATCTAAGTATTGCAGAAGGATTAGCGGCGGTTCAATCACAACTTGGTCAGTCCTCTTTCAGCGAAGCTCCTATCAATCATCTTAGTCTTTGGATGCACAAGATTGGACTTTGGGCATATCAACCTGTTTTTGAACTAATTTCTAAGGTTTCAGGGGAACAAGATGTGTTTACCTATCCCTTACTAGCTTTGCTATTTGTTGGCGCTTATTATCTGTTAAAACGCCGAGTCGAAGAGCAAAAACTTCCCTTAAAGAGTCTCAGCGTCTTTATGCTGAGCTATTTCTTCTTTTGGTTACTACTAGGCGCCGGTGGCATATGGTATGGTTTCCTTATCGCTTGCGTAACTTATCTCTTCATGGTAAAGGGGTTAAGTAGCTCCTCCGATAAATACCTTTTTAGTCGCACGATCCGGGTCGGTACTTTGCTAAGCTTCAGTGCCATCTGGATTTTCTTAGCATTCGCTTACAGAGCCGGCAATTACGCCTTGGACTTAAGGGAGCAGGAAACGCCCAAAAGAATACTCATTGATCCAGTGATTCAATACCAAACGGGTAATCTGGACGCAGCTACGAGTATGAATGCAGTTTTCCCTCAGTATAATCAAGCCATCCAAGCCATCAATGCCGAGCAAGAATCCTTGGTCTATAGTGTAGGCACTTTCCTATCCTATTTCATTAGGAAGAATGACGAGAGAGTATTTTCAGATACCTTTTTGGACTTCTTCCCGCAACTGGTCAATCGTTTCAAAGATAAGACCAAAATAATGCAAGCCCTCAAAGCTAATGGCTTCCGCTTTATCATAGTAGATCTCCAGCTAAACAACAACGATTACACTGCGGAAAAATCCCTGACCAAGAAATTTATCAACCTCCTGAATAGTCTCCATGGCAACCCAATGATAGAGCTGGTTGCCACAGATCGCATACTTGAAGTAAAAGGGCAAGGCACCCGTTTTCATGCCGTGTTCCATGACCAAGGAGATGTAGTACACTTTGGACGTTTTGCACTTTTTAGAATCAAATAAGCCTACTTCAAAGATGAAAAACTTGAGTTACATCGTCATCCCCGCCAAAAATGAGGCACCTCGCTTAGGATCTGTATTACAATCCTTGCAGTCGCAAGGTTATCAGAATATTATTGTCGTGAACGACGGCAGTACAGACCGGACACAAGAAGTTGCTAGATCATACGGAGTAACCGTACTACACCATATTGTTAATCTTGGACCTGGGGCTGCCACGCAGACCGGCATTGAATACGCCTTGGAACAAGGAGCGAAGTATATTCTGACTATAGATGCGGATGGCCAGCACCTTGCAGAAGATATTGAGCCACTTCTGAAAGAAATCATAAAAACCAAGGCGGATGTCATAATTGGTAGTCGATTTTTACAATCCAATGGGCTGATCCCAAAAAATCGCCTATTCTTCAACAAGATAGCTAACTTCGTTACGGCCTTCTTCACCGGCATCTACGTTTCCGACAGCCAATCCGGGATGAAAGTATTCACTGCGGACTTTGCTAAGAAGCTAGACTTCAAATTCAATGGCTTCGAATTTTGTACAGAACTATTCCGAATTATTCATCGCGAGAAAGCCGTCTTATCCGAAGTTCCGATTCAAGTCATCTACACCGAAGAAACCATGGAGAAGGGACAAAGTTTTGGGAATGGTGTGTTTATGGTGCTCCGCTTGGTGAGAAGATACTGGTAGGTAGACTAAAGTAGTGATCCACTAATGGTGCCAAGCGAAGATTGTAGATTTGACGAATCACTATCCACCATTTGTCGACCCATGATAATTGGGATTCAGTCCAAAGCCTAGTCTTCGTGACACCCTCAAGAATCTGCTGGATGGAGTTACCATTATAACCTCGGGAAGTAATAAAAGTGCGCAAAAGTTTTCTTTCGAAGGGTAGTCTATCAAAGAAATCTCGATCACCATTGATCGCTTGCCATTTGGCCAGGTAGGCATCGAGCGCAGGTCCAGTAATCTGATACTCCATCTTACTCAGAAATAACTGTACTTGTATATAAATTTCCTGATCCGTGAAGTCTAAACCATGTTTATTAAAAAAACCAGAATACATACTTTCTGCCTTGATCTCAATTTCCTGTTGGCGGTCTGGGTTCGTTTGCATATCGTAGGTCAGGCTGGCAGCATGCTGGCGGTATTGATATAAGACCTTAGGGAGATGTCTAAAACGAAACTGTGTCGAAGCTCTCAACCAAAAATCATAGTCTTCCAGTCGGAACAAGCTTTCATCATATCCTTCTAGCCTTTCGAAAACTGTTCTTTTGTATAAAAAGCAAGCACCTACGGGATTGTGGAACAAAACGGACGAGACAGCCTCCAATTTCATACGATTCAAGGATTCTCCTTGATCATTGATATTCAGATAGTCTGCGTAGACAATATCAGAAGAAGTTTCTACCAATTTACTGTAAAGTTGCGCTATGGCTTCAGGTAACAATAGATTATCATCGGAGGTGAAGGTAAGATATTCTCCCTTGGCCGCTTGGTGCCCGATATTTAAGGTGGCCGGTAGGCCTAGATTCGTCGCATTTCTCAGAATTTTCAATTTCGATGCTGGGTAGTGCTGCTGGAGCTGCTCCGCAATGTTACAAGAACCGTCTGTGGAGCAGTCATCAACGTAAATAACTTCTAGATTCGGATACGTTTGAGAGAAGCAACTCTTTAAAGCTTTTTCAAGATAAGTTGCACCGTTATAACAGGGTAGAACAATGCTGATCAATGGGTACTTCATGAAACCAAGCTGTATTTTTCCTTGAATTGTAGAATATCGAGTAAAATCCGATCAGCAGCATATCCATCACCGTATGGATTTTCGCTCTTCGCCATGCGTTGATACTCCCTTTTGTCATCCAACAACCAACTAACCTCCGTTATGATTTGATCCTTTTCAAGCCCTACCAATTTACTAACCCCAGCTCGTAAACCTTCCGGACGTTCCGTGGTCTTCCTCATTACTAAAACTGGTTTATCAAAGAAGGGTGCCTCCTCTTGTAGTCCTCCGGAATCTGTTAAGACCAGGTAGGACCTTCTCATCAATTGGATAAAACACTGGTAATCTAGCGGAGGAAGCAGGCTAATGTTTGGAATATTAGATAGCTCCCCGAACACCAATCTCCTTACTTTCGGGTTTAGATGAACCGGAAAAACGATCTGCACATCTTTTGGATATCTGCTGGCGATTGCTCGTAAGCTATCACAGATGTTGCGTAGTGCTGGCCCATGATTTTCTCGGCGATGAGCAGTTACCAATATGATTCGCCGCCTAAATGGTATGTTGGAAATGGCGCTTCGTGTCAGATCGAAAGGAATATCTTGAGTTAGCCGTAGGGCATCCAAAACCGTATTTCCAGTGACGCTGATCGAGGCTTCTTCCACGCCCTCATCCAGTAGGTTTTGTTTAGCCTCTTGTGTGGGCACAAATAAAAGCTGCGTTATGGAATCTACCATCTTACGATGTCCCTCCTCTGGAAAAGGATGTTGCAAATCATAAGAACGCAGGCCGGCTTCTACATGACCAAAAGGAATTTTTTCATAGAATGCGGCAGTTGCAGCGCCCCAAACACTGCTGGTGTCTCCTTGTGCTAAAATCCAATCGGGCTTGACCTCTTTAATTACCTGTTCTAAAGCCAGTAGCATTCTAGCTCCCAATTGCAGCAAGCTTTGCCCAGATTTCATGAGCTGTAAATTGAAGTCTTGCTTCAATTGAAAAACTTGATCAGCCTGATCAAACATCTCTAGATGCTGCCCTGTATTGCAGAGAATGGATTCAAATGATGGATGCCCTTCTAAAGCGCTCAATACTGGCGCCATTTTGATGACCTCAGGCCGAGTGCCAATTACCGTTAATACTCTAATCTTCCTCATGAGCTAGATTTTTGTGTTAACGGATGGCGGAATTGTCTATACAGTGCTACTGCATATCTGATGCTAATATCTCTTAGTGTCCTATATTTTCGGGCCAGAAAATGCTGCCGAAGGTGGAAACCTAGTTTCCATAGTCGATATTTGGATGAGCGTGATCTTGGCGATGAGGTAATGGTCTGTTGCAGAAAAGAACTATAGATTCCAGCTTCAATCAGATCGATCTTCCTTTTATCATAAACAAGGACCTCCTTTCGTGCCTGCCTCACCATTTGCTGCACACTACTATTCTGACTAGTCATGAAAGTAATACCCTCAGCCAGCGCTGCTGGGTCCTCACAATCTTTCACTAGCCAAGCGGTCTCCTGGTGAGTTAAGTATTCGTTCATCGGGGCCATATCAGATGATACGATCGGGGTCTCGCAAGCTGCGGCCTCAATAAACACAATACCAAACCCTTCCCATCTACTTGGGACACAAAAGACATCACAAGCACTATACCACATGGGAAGTTCCTCATTAGGAATGCGCTCCATCCAAGTACAACGATCCTGCACTCCCAACTGCTGGGCTAGCTGTTGGTAGGGCCTTGGATCTCCTTGCCCCACAAAGACTACTGTAAAATCAGACGTTAACAAGGGTAAAGCTCGAAGTAGGGAGTCCTGGTTCTTCTGCTCACATTGACGCCCAATGTGGAGGATAAGTCGGCCTGATATTAGTTGTGATTTAAACTGAGCCGCTTGGTAAGGATCTACCTGACGGAAATGATGGGTGTCTACTCTATTCCCCATCACCCGTATCAATTCAGACTTTACGCCCCGTTCTATGGCCAATTCCTTGATGACTTGAGACATCGCGATGATGCCATCAGCAAACTGGATGGCAGGCTTTAACAAGGCCGGATTTGTGTCGTGAAGGCTGATCAAGATTGGTATTCCATGTACCCGATGGGCAATAGCATAATCAGCATTCCATCCGCCGCCGTATACACGTAGTACATCCGGCTGAAACTCGGATAATAGAGATTGAAAATGAGTAGGATCTCGTGCAGCTTTAACGGTAAATCCAGCAAAGATCCGGTCTTCTTTTTCAAGTGGACTAATGATCCATACTTGACAAAAGAAAGCTGCAGGATTAAAGTATTCTTTGTAAAGACTTAGTGTTCCTTTTTGTTCATTAGCGTCGATAGGATCAAATGGTAAGATCGCAATCTTCTTCATGAAACAAGAGAATTCTGGCCCTTACACGTTGGTAAGAGCTGTGACTATTAAATAAACGACACATAGTAGTATAATTCGGATAAGATCTCCGTACAAATACTACATTGGTGCTTTAAGATAGATTTATTCAATTAATATTTCTAATAAACATCTATTAATCTGAAATGCTTTAAAATGCATAAGAATATATAAAAATCGCCCCTATCTCCCGTTCAAACTATACAGCACTTCATCCGTAGCTTTTGCCGTCTTGTCCCAAGAAAAAAACTGGGCTCGATCCATTGAAAGCGCTGCTAGTTGGTTTCTTTCGCTAGGGTTCGTCGCTAATCTTTCCAATAATTTTGCTAACTGATCGATATTATAAGGATCAAAATATAAAGCTGCTTCCCCCCCTACCTCCGGCAAACTAGAGACATCACTTGTGATTACTGGCAATCCACACGCCATAGCTTCCAAAATTGGCAATCCAAAACCCTCGTAAAAAGAAGGGTACACAAAGAAATCGGCAGCATTGTAAATGAGTGGTAAGTCCTCCTTTCGCACATAACCAGGCAAAACAATCGAATCCTGATACGGTGAGTTGCGGATGGCTTCAAAAATGCCGTCACTTTTCCATCCTTTCTTCCCCAGCAGCACCAATTGATGTGAGCTACTGGTTTTGTGTTTGAATTGGTTAAAGGCCTGGATTAAAGTGATCAAGTTTTTTCTAGGCTCCAAGGTGCCGACGTGTAAAATATATGGGCCTGAAATCCCATATTCCCCCATGGCTTTTGCTCCTGGAATGGGTCGATAATTTTCGTCCTTCCCTAGTAGAATCGGGCTAGATTTCTTTTGGGTCTTGGGAAAGAATTTCGTCAAATCTCCTTGGGTATGCGCTGAATTAGTCAATACATAATCTGCTCTGCTAAGTATGCCAGGAAGAAACAAGCGTTGAAGAATTTGGCTATGAAAAACGTGATATTGTGGGAAAAGCAATGGGGTAAGGTCGTGTATAACGGTAATGCGCTTAATCTTTTTCGGGAGATTAAATGGCCCAAAGTGTCCCGGCTCCACAACGGCATCAACCCCCTTTTTTGCTAATAGACGCGGCACTTCCCAAAACATCCGATAGGTTTTGTAGCCAGGAATATTTCGATAAGGCACCACCAATTCCTCCAGGCCCTCAAATCCTCCACCATCCTTCGCCCTGACAATCAAATATTGATTCTTAGTAGATAATCTAGAAAGAGCACTTAATAATTCAAACAGATAGATATGGACTCCAGCATATTGCAAATCAAGTGCATCCGCTAAAAAAGCAACTCGCATTAGAGATTTATATTATAAAATGATTCAAAATTTCTCTTTCCATCGGAGAATTGCAATATTTGTAAAGCATACCTCAAAGCTATGCTCAACACTAAGCGTCAGTGTATTTGGATAAGTCTAAACTAAGGCCTTGGCCTGCGCTTCAAATCCAAACCTACTGACAACAAAAGAATTCTCCTTCAGTCTACTTGTTTAGACCAAATCAAAGTGTTGTAGCATAGTATATGGTTCAAATACCCTTTACAGAAGAAATCAATGAGATTCGGCCTCCAAAGGGCTTCACCATTGATTTGAAAGAATTATGGCAGTACCGAGAGCTAATCTATATATTCAGCTGGCGGGACATAACGTCCAAATATAAGCAAACCATTTTTGGTTTTCTCTGGGCTATCGTGCAACCTCTTAGCATGATGCTAATTTTTACCCTTTTCTTCTCGGGTACACTCGAAATATCCACGGACAACATCCCCGCTCCTATCTTCTACTTTAGTGGATTACTAATTTGGAATTTCTTTAGTGCTGCTATCACTAATGCTTCCAATAGCATGGTCACCAATGGGCACATTATCAAAAAGATCTACTTCCCACGGCTAATCCTGCCCCTGTCCTATATCCTCATTGCTTTATTTGATTTTGTGATTGCACTGGGAATTTTCTTCCTGCTACTCATATTTTATGCCATCTGGTTCCCTGATTTTAGCTTTCAGGTTCAATTCCTGCTCACCTATCCCCTAGCGATTCTGATCGTAATTCTGTCCGCCTTTGGGATCGGTAGTATCTTGGCCGCCTTGAATGTTCGCTTCCGAGATGTTCACTTAACCATAGGATTCTTAATACAACTACTATTCTTTCTTACCCCGGTCGTTTATCCGGTATCGGTTTTCAAAAGCGAAAGTTTGCTATGGCTATTAGCACTTAATCCAGCCTCCAGTGCGGTCAAATTAATGCGTGCGCCTTTTGTAGAAGAAGCTTTCCCCGTCGATTTTGTTCTGATTGGAGGTCTCAGCTCTATTCTGCTTTTCGCCGCGGGTATTTATTTATTTCGAAGAGCAGAGTACTACTTTGCTGATTTGGTTTAANAGAATCATATGAAAAANTGGGTTTTACAAGTAGATCAGCTTTGGAAAGAATATAGATTGGGTAAGGGCATGTTGAACAACCTGACTGCCCGGGAGTTTGCCATGGACTTAATTCGTAGATATACATCAGTTGGGAAGGAAAAATCCAGGTCATCTGAACCCACTACCTTCTGGGCACTAGAAGATGTATCTTTTACGGTAGAAAGAGGCGATACCATTGGCATAATTGGTCGAAATGGGGCTGGTAAGAGTACCTTGCTCAAGGTGCTATCCAAAATTACTCCTCCTACCCGGGGTCTGATTCGTAGCAAGGGCCGGATCACCTCTCTCCTAGAAGTGGGGACGGGCTTTCATCCAGAATTGTCTGGAACAGAAAATATATATCTCAACGGAGCTATCCTAGGCCTAAAACGTAAGGAAATCAAAGAAAGGTTCGATGCCATTGTTGATTTCTCTGGAGTGGAGAAGTTTCTCGAAACACCTCTAAAGCGATACTCCAGTGGCATGTTGGTTCGCTTAGCCTTTGCGGTCGCCGCTCACCTCGATCCAGATCTATTGATCATCGATGAAGTGCTAGCTGTAGGAGATCTAGATTTTCAGAAAAAATGCTTGCGTAAAATGGAGGATGTGAGCAAAAGCGGGCGTACGATTATTTTTGTTAGTCACAACAATGAACACATCCTTAGAATTTGCAAGAAAGGCCTCCTCTTAGAGCAAGGGAAAGTGATTCAGCAGGGCGTGGTTACGGATGTGATCCAGCGGTATATGGAACATTCCAGGAATCTAGCCGCTAGCGCTCTCGAAGATCGCATGGACCGCAAAGGCTCAGGAGAACTTCGGATCAGAAGTATCCAAGTACTAGATGAACATCAACGTGCTTGTACGAGGCTTTCTCCTTCACAAGCTTTATCACTAGTTTTTCCATTCGAACAAACTGGAGCCTTCCCGGCAGTTGATCTGATGATTAAAGTCCAGCTGCACAACAGTATGGGAATTAAAGTATTTGAACATTCCAATCGGCAGAATGGGGTCTACTTCAACCAAGCAGAAATTCTAGAGTCTAAATGCTTTTCATTGGCCATATCCGAATTACCCTTTCCACATGGGGACTATTATCTTAGCTATGAAGTTTGGAATAAATCCCATTGCATAGATAGCCTACAAGATGCCAAGATCATCACTATTGGTAATGATCCGTTCGGACCAAATCTACGTAACCCCGGCTTATCTGGGGGCACCACCCTAGTAAGAGGAATCTGGACTAGCCAGAACTAGACTCCCAATTAGTATTCCGGCTTATGGTTATTAAAAAGTGCGGAAGTCATCTATTTTGGTGACAATCCCACTTTCACGTCCTCCCTATCTTGGACAGATCAGCATTCTTTAATATTTTCCGAGCAATCACAAACTCAAACATAATGCGGACTGTCCTTCCTATCTTTTTCAGATGGCAACTACTATTTCTATTAATCATTGGTCCTACTTTCCTCTTTGCCCAAGACGCTAAACCTAACGTTGTTTTCATTTTGGCAGATGACTTGGGCTATGGAGATCTTGCTAGCTATGGGCACAGACATATCCAAACCCCACACTTAGATCAGCTGGCTAAAGAAGGACTAAAGCTTACTAATTTCTATAGTCCCTCCCCGCTCTGCTCGCCCGCTCGTGCCAGTTTCCTCACCGGAAGAACCCCTTATCGGACAGGTATAAAAAGTTGGATTCCGGAAGGTACGGATATCTATCTCCAGCAGCAGGAGTTGACCCTAGCTACGCTTTTGAAACGACACAATTATCAAACCTTCCTATCAGGCAAATGGCATCTAAATGGTGGATTAGACGACAGCCAGCAAACGCAGCCGGAGGATCATGGCTTCGATAAATGGCTGGCCCTACACGCCTTCGCTACCCCTAATCATAAGAACCCCAATAATTTTTTCGAAGACGGAAAAGCCCTTGGACAAACACAAGGCTTTGCCGCACAAATAGCGGTGGACAAAGCAATTGAATACCTTGAGGGTAGAGATACGGACAAACCTTTCTTCTTGTTCTTACCCCTGGCTGAACCCCATTCCGAGATCGCAAGCCCGGATGAATTCTACCAGCAATACCAATCCTTCACAGATGGGGAAGTTGATTTAGAACATGTCACAGCAAGAGGACCTGGTGAGTACTATGCCAATATCACCCACATGGATTACCAAATTGGGAGAGTCCTGGAAAAACTCGAAGAGTTACAATTAGATGAAAATACCATCGTGGTCTTTACCAGCGACAATGGTCCCGTTACTTCGGACTGGCGCCAATGGTGGGAAGTAAATATGTACGGAGAGACTGGCGGATTGCGGGGCCGAAAAGGCGATTTGTTTGAAGGTGGGCTGAAGGTTCCCTGCCTAATCCGATATCCAAATCATATTGCTCCTGGGATTGTTTCTGACGAACCTGCTCACGGTTATGATCTATTCCCTACGCTCTGTGAGCAACTAAATATTCCTTTACCCGATGATCGGCAAATTGATGGCATAGATATATCCCCACTCTTCCAGCAACAAAAATTGGAACGCTCTGTACCTCTGTTCTGGGCCTTCCAAACCGCGCTAGGGAACAAAGGAGACATTTTTCAGTATGCTGTGAGATGGAATAAATGGAAGATGATCGCTTCGGAATCCTTACGCAAAACACTTCTATATGACCTGGAGAACGACCCCTCCGAAACCCGAGAAATTAGTACACAATTTCCGCAAGTTGTTTCCAAACTCAAGACTTTCATTGAAGAAAAGAAAAACAGTATCGCCAAAGATAAACTTCGTCCCCTGGCTCTAGAGGAAAAAGAACAGGAAGTAACCATTTTGTATACCAATGACATCGAAAGCGTTTACGATCCTATCGATGCCTATTGGAATGATACTATACAGCGCATCGGCGGCATGGCTCAATTGGCCCACCTGATCAACGAAACTCGCGCGCAGGAAAAGCTCTCTTTCCTATTTGATGCTGGCGATATCTTTACTGGAGCACTATCCAAAGCCACCTCTGGTCAACTCCCATTTGATATCTACAGCGCCATGGGCTATGATGGTTTAAACCTGGGGAATCATGAGTTTGAATACGGCTGGGAAAAGCTACTGGAAAGCAAGCAGCGTGCCCGTTTTCCCGTTCTCAATGCCAATATTTTTTATAAAGGGACTGACATCAATTATGGACAATCTTATACCATACTGGAAAAAGAAGGTGTGCGAATTGGGGTGATTGGCTGCATGGGCATAGAGGCCTTTAAATACACCATCAACCCTATCCATGTGAAAGACCTGGAGGTCAGGGACCCTACCCCAATTGTACAAAAATGGGTCGATCATTTACGGCCAGAAGTGGACCTGATCGTTGTCTTAACTCATCAGAACAAGTCAGCTCCCATGCAGTCGGATAAGGAAGTAGATCCCACTGCTCAAAGAGGTTTTGACGAAGACTATGCCATGGCCGGAGCCCTCAAAGGGGTAGATGTCATCCTAGGAGGGCATTCGGACAATGGTCTTTGGGAGCCCGTCCGTCATCCGAAGACAGGAACATTAATCGGCATTACCTTCGGACAGGGTAAATATCTAGGTTACATGAAGTTATCGTTCAATCGGAGCTCGAAAAAAGTAGATCTTATCAACGGAAAACTCATCCCAGTCATAGCAGACCATATTCCGCCTGCCCCCCAATCAAGAGACTCATTGAGGCTTCTAGAGCGAGCAACCCTCAACTCACCACAGTCATCGGCACTAATCACAGAACTGGATTCCGAAAGTACAATGCGGAATCTAACCTCGGCAATTTCATGGCCGACGCGATCAAGGAAGGAGCCAAATCCGATATCGGCATGATCAACCCAGGTAGCATTCGTGCAGATCTTGATATTGGTGAAATCACAGTTGAGGAGATCGTAAACATCTACCCCTTCATTGACAAGACCGTAACCGTGGAAATTGATGGTAAGGCCTTGTTCGAACTCTTGGAATATTCTGCAAGTCTGACTTATGGCCTTGTACAATTCTCAGGTCTAGAAATCGAATACGATTTTCGGAAAGCGGTGGGTCAACGGCTTGTTGCTGCCACAGTTAATGGCAAGGATATCAAAGAAACGAACAAATACACTGTCTCTTGTAGCTCCTTTGTAGCTGGTGGTGGGGATGGCTTCAGTATGCTAAAAAATGGGAAGGTCATTGCGCGAAGTGAGACTAAACAAATCGACTATTTACTGGACTATATTAAGCAAAGAAAAAACATCTACCTGCCAGAGATTGGTCGCCAAACAATCCATAAATAGGCGTGATTCTAGTGCACATTTCGATCTATACCGAGCGGCGGACCCAGCGTCGATTTCTTTATGACTTCCTAGATGACAAAATGACCAGTTTGGTCAAAAAATCATGATCTAGATCCTAAATATTTTGTTAGAGCTAATAGTAAATGGATAGCAGGGATAGCACTTTTCAAATTGAGTACTGCTTCTCTCTGCTTGGCAAAACAATACATACCGAAAGATCAACTAAAGTATCTAGATTAATGAGCCAAACTTTAATTCGTCTATCTCATCAATTATTAGCCATAAGCCTCATCCTAGGCTTTGTAGGAACACATCATCAACTGCTAGGCCAGAAATCCTGGACCAAAAGAATACCCGGTGTCGGCACCTTCTCTTCTCCGCGAGTAACTGACCTTAACGGGGATGGGACAGACGATATTATTCTTGGTGCCGGTCGGCTGGAATTTGAGCCCTGCGATTCTTCGGTGATGGCTCTAGATGGCAAAACGGGCGAGCTGCTATGGAACGTTTCAGCCAAAGACCAAATCTTTGGATCAGCTACTTTCTTGGATATTACAGAGGATGATATTGCTGACATCTTCATTGGAGGGCGTTCAGCAGAGTTGATGGCGATCAATGGCGCTAACGGGGAAGTGGTTTGGCGTTTTTCATCTAAGACTCGTAATAAAAAGGGAAAGAAAATCCAATGGTTCAATTTTTACAATCCTCAATTTATACCTGATCAGGATGGAGATGGACTGGAAGATATTCTAATTTCTAATGGTGGCGATGTGATGGTTGAAGCCTACGATCCAGATCGCCCTCCTGGATATCTACTGGTAATTAGCTCTGCCGATGGAGAGCTTATAGCCCTGGCAGAAATGCCGGACGGTCGAGAAATCTACATGTCGGTATCCGTAACTGCTACCCCAGATGGCAAGGATCACGAAATAGTCTTTGGGACCGGTGGCGAGACAGTAGGTGGTAATCTTTACGTTGGTTATTTATCCGATGTGATGAAAGGTGATCTTTCCGGAGCCAAGTTGTTGGATAGTAGTAAAGATAAAGGCTATATCGGGCCTCCCGTGCGGGTGGACGTAACGGAAGATGGCATTACGGATATATTTACCTGTTCTGTTGACGGGCGACTATTGGCCTATGATGGGAAAGGGCACGAACTACTATGGGAGGTTAAAGTACCAAATACGGAATGCTACAGCTCCATTGCGGTGGGACAGTTCACTGCTGATAGTATTCCCGATTTCTTCCTCACTTTTGCTCGTGGTGTCTGGCCTAAACTAGAATGGAACTGGCAACATATGATCAATGGACGAACAGGGCAAATTGAATTTACGGATTCTCTAGGCTATTACCAGATGACCAGTCCAGTGGTGCTTGATTATGACAATGATGGGAAAGATGAAGTTTTGTTGAGCGTCAACATCCAGGAAATCCGAGAAGGTTATCTTAAGTTCTTCTACAACATGTTAGTGGTTGCTGACTTCCAAACGGGTCAGTGGCTTATGTTTGGAGATACTTTTGAAGGAAACAACCTTTCCTCAACCCCGTGGATTGGAGACCTGGATCAAGACGGTCGCTTAGACATCCTATATTGTCATGGCGATAATCTCCGCCAAACCTATACCTTTGATGGCATTATGATCAGGCGTATCGCCACCCAATTTAGACTACAAAAGCCCATTCTTTGGGGTGCCTATCAGGGTAGTAATTACAATGGCATTTATCGATCAGACGGTCCTATGCAAAATTAGGAGGTTCCAGAATCCAACAAAATTCAGTACTCCAGAATCACCACCTTTTCATTATTTGAAGTCACTATTACTACTGGTTTACCACTACTAGTTTTGGTCCTCTCCATTTTTTTCACGTCATAGGGTAAATACAGGCCACTTGTGGCTGGAGAGATAGGCTGGAAATTACCTTTCCCGTCACCTTTCAACAAAAGGCCAACACTCGCATCATTCCGAGGTGTTTCTACCTCAGATACAAACAAGTTACCTGCTAGCAATAGGTCGCGTTTACCATCTCGGTCAAAATCTTCGGCCATAATCGCATTGACGGAGGACAATTGAGCTTCATTCGGTAGTGCACATACGCGAAACTGTCCATTCCCCAGATTCTCCAAGTAGGAGCTGGCAAAAGTTGCCGCATGGTAGTGAAGTGATTTATCTAAAGCTTTAGGACCATAAACCGTTTCTAATTCAGCATCTGCAAATAGGTCGTAGGTGGGAAACTTGTCTTGCAGCATGGGCACTTGCTCCGCAGAGCAAGACCGGCCACGTAGTGGATATTTTTTACCGTAGTTGTAATAACTAAGGACTATATCGCTTGTGCCATTTTCATCAAAGTCATGGTAATAGACTTCAAATGGTTCTTCCTTACTTGCCTTATATTTATAGTTTAGTCCAAGGTTACCAGCAATGAGATCCTCATCTCCATCCCCATCCATATCTTCTGCCGTAATGCTAAACCACCAGCCTTCCGTACCTGCTAATCCGGCCGCTGTAGATTCGATTTTCTTGAAGTTTAGTTGAGTGGTCTGCTTAAAGATCGTGATCGGCATCCATTCCCCTACCATGACAAGATCATCCTTACCATCCTTGTCATAATCCATCCACAAGGCATCTGTCACCATTCCTAATTCAATCAATGCAGGGGCCCGCTCGGAAGTTACATCTTTAAAAACTCCACCTTCATTTTCTAAAAGTCGGCTAGTGGTGGGAGAAGGATATTGCCAGGGCAGGTGTCTCCCTCCAACGAATAGATCGAGGTCACCGTCCTTGTCAAAGTCATGGGGTCGTACGCAAGCACCACTTTCTAAGAGTGGCGGCAAAACGCCCTCTTTCCGGATCATAACCCCAGTACCATTATTTTCATAAAGACGGTCCATGTACAATTCCGAGTTAGCCGGATGCCCATTACCTCCAGAAACCACGTACAAATCTTGGTCGCCATCCCCATCGTAGTCAAAAAAAGTGGCATCTATATCTTCGTATGCAGCATCAACTGCAAAGGCGTTTAGTCGTATTCCTCGATATCCATTCTCTCTTTGCAGAAACAAACGGGCAGGAAACCCTGCTGCACCACCTACAAAAACATCTTCCCGTCCATCATTATTCACATCTCCCACCGCCATGGCGGGACCGAATTGTGACATTTTATGCGGCAACAGCACCTGCTTTTCGAAATCGTCAAATGTATTTTCCCGATGCTGATAATCAATGCCAATCTGATCCGTTATTTCCCGAAATACGGTGGCTGCTTCTGCTTCTTTCGCACTTACTGATTTCCCTGCCTCTGCATAATCCACCGTCAGCAGTTGATTTGTAGCCACATTTTGGAGCCTTGTCTCTTGGCCATCCCACCAAGTAATAGTTATCGACTGGACTTTTTCGGAAGAACCCACCCCAAAATGAGCGATTTGTTCAGAAGTAGAATACATGCCTCTAATATTGGTGAAGTCATACCATTGACAACGGTCCTCCTCTAAGCAAATCTTGACCCGTACACCAAAAGAAGATCGATTTCCTACTTTATCTGTTACGTTTATTCTCAGATAGTTCTTTCCAGTTTTTTTGTCAGAATGGTTTTGATAAAGGAAGGCTCTTTCGTTTATATTATTGACGGCTAAGTCCAAATCGCCATCCCCATCGAAATCAGCATAGGCGGAACCATTTGAAAAGGTTTCTTTTTTAAAACCCCATTCATCAATCACCTTACTAAAGGTAAGATCTCCATTGTTCTTGTAGGCATAGTTATGTAAAGGTACCGAGGGAATTATTTTAAGTATCTCTTTCAAGTCTAGGATGTCCCAAATACTCACATCCCCCGCATTGGGATTTGCCCTAATGAACTCGTTGACGACTTGTTGGACATACTTGGCCGTATTCTTGTCCGAATCGGTATTACGGATATCCCTCAACAATCCATTCGTGATAAAGAGGTCCTTCCAACCATCGTTATCAAGGTCAGTGATCAGGTTGGACCAACTCCAATCGGTACTTGAAACGCCAGCCATTTGAGCAATATCACTAAGCGCTAAGGATTTATTGGCACTTTCCCCCTGGTTGAGCTGCAGAACATTGAACATGTATTGGTAGTGACCTCCGTCGTTGAATACTTTCCAAAAGGCTTGCGGATCCATACCACTCATATTCGACTTGATTCGAAAATTATCCTCTGCCTGCATATCCAATACCATGAGGTCATTCCAGCCGTCATTATTAATGTCGCCAGCATCAACTCCCATACTGAAGAAAGAGATGTGGCGTGCCACCGAATCAATGCTATTAGTAAAGGTTCCGTCGCCGTTATTGAGGAAAAGCCAGTCAGGTTTGGCAAAATCATTGGCTACGTACAGATCTGTCCAGCCATCGTTGTTAAAATCAACAGCACTGGCGCTATTGGGATAGCCGTTGCGCAGGATACCTGTTTCCACCGATACATCTACAAACTTACCGGCCCCATCATTTCGATAAAGTCGTGAAGCAAATTCCTCCAAATTCTCATCCACCCCCAAATAATCTGAATAATTCCCAGCGTTTGGTGGGTGATTCAGTAGATAGAGGTCCAGCCAACCATCTTTATCATAATCAAAAAATACGGCATGACGCGTACGAGCCTCTGAGTCTATTCCATACTCAGCCGCCATTTCCCGGAATGTTCCATCACCCTGATTTATATACAGCTCATTCTTGCGAAGTTCGGGTCGATCATCATATAGTTCCTTACTTACATAAATATCTTCCCAGCCGTCGTTATTGATATCCGCTACCGTGACACCAGAGGACCAACCTCCTCGATCGGCAATACCCGCTTGCTTAGTCACGTCCTCGAACTTAAAATCACCCTTGTTATAATACAAGCGATCAGCAACCAGATTGCCCGCAAAATATATATCCGGTCTTCCGTCCCGATTAAAATCCCCTACTCCAACACCCGCTCCTCCATAATAATTGGAGTAAATCAGGATATTATGCTCTTTTGCATCAACGACTTCGTTCTTAAATTCGATACCGGTATCCTTCGATTTCAATAAAGTGAAAAGTGCGCTCTGAGCCCACACCATGGATATTCCAAGTAAACAACTCACAAAAATTAATACTCTTTTCATCCTATGTGCCGAATTGCTTTTAAAAATAGAGGGATTTGAGGTTTAGGTCAGGAGCGAATTAACGGCATGACTATGGTCACACTACTTATTTACCTTACCTGAATCATTCTAAGCCTCTCATTATTAGGAGCGACCAAAATCCTTTTGCCTTTCTCCGTGTTGATCCATTGCATCCGCTTTACATCATAAGGCAAATACAAACCACTTTCGTGGGCCGGTATCGCCGAAAAGGCACCTTTACCATTCCCCAATAGTAAAGCCCCTACCCCAGCATCATTCCTTGGGGTTTCTACTTCGGAAGCAAATAGGTTACCAGCCGTAATTGCATCCAAATGACCATCCCCATTAAAGTCATCAAGCAGGAAGCTATTGATTGCAGAAAATTGGGCTTCGATTGGCAGCGCGTGTACCTCAAAGCGTCCATTACCCAGGTTTTCAATGTAGGAGGAGGCAAAATCAGTCACCTTATAGTTGAGCGATTTCTCTAGGGATGATTCACCGTAGATCTCAGATAAATTGGCTTGTCCAAAAAGGTCATAAGTTGGAAACCTATCCTTAATGAAGGGCATTTGCTCAGCCGAACACTGGCGCCCTCGTACAGGATATAGCTCATTTTCCTCAAAATATCCTAGAACAATATCGAGGCTTCCATTCTCGTCAAAGTCGTTCAGATATACCTCAAAGGGCTCCGCCGCCGATGCTTTGTATTTGTAGTTGAGTCCCAAGTTCCCAACCAAAAAATCTTGATCACCATCTCCATCCATATCAGCCGACTCGATGCTGAACCACCAGCCAACTTTGTCTTCTAGACCTGTGTCTTCAGCCAGTGTGAATTGACTGCCTGTATTTTCCAGAATGGTTATGGGCATCCATTCACCAGTCAAAACCAAATCCATATCTTGATCCTGATCATAATCACACCAAACCGCATCGGTGATCATACCGATTTCCTTTAAGGCCGGAGCTAGTTCATGCGTAACATCCTCAAAAGTGCCGTCTCCCCGATTCCTCAGGAGATCGCTATTCGCGGGCTTAGGATATGATCGCGGCTGCATCCGCCCCCCTACAAAAAGATCTAGGTTACCGTCACCATCAAAATCAAAAGGTCGGACGACGCCTCCACTGGTAAAACAATTGGGCAAAGCGCCTTCTTTATAGCTAAAACCACCTTGACCATCATTTAAGTAAAGTCGGTCAGCATACTCCTGTGCTCCGGCAGCAAACTCATTCCCACCACTGACTACATACAAATCTTGATCACCATCCTGATCAGCATCGAAAAAGATAGCGTCGATATCTTCATTGGCCAGGTGTGCAGCAAATGTATCTTCCTGCTTCTTTTTGAGGGAACCATCACTCTTTTGCACGTATAATTGGCCGGGAAGGCCAGCCGCACCTCCCAGAAAAAAATCTGTAAGCCCATCACCATTAACATCAGTCGTTGCCAAAGCTGGGCCCCAGTTTGACATCTTATGCGGCAGCAGAACTTCGTGATCAAAGTCGTCGAATTCATTTTCGACGTGCTTAGCATCCAGCGCTATGTCCGTTGTAATATCCGTAAAAAGATATTGCTGTTCCCGCGCTTTGGAGACTGGCTGCGTAGCTTTATCATAGGATAGTACAAGGAGTTGATTAGCTGTAATCTTAGTTTCCACGGTTACTTTCCCATCAGGCCAGGTGACCTCGATGGAGTCTATTAGCGAATGATTAGCCAATCCTACACTAATAATTGGATCCACTGAGGATTGGAAGCCACGAGTCAAATGTGCCTCATAATACTGCACAAGCTCGCCCGCTTTGACTTTCACCTTGGCACCAATTCCTAAGCTGTTTTTATTAGAACCCAGTAGTTTGAGGCGTATGTAATTCGTCTTTTCCTGCTCTATGGTGTTGTTCCGAAAAAGGTAGGCAGGTTCATCAATATTATTAATAACAAGATCTAGATCACCATCATTATCTAGATCTCCATAGGCAGCCCCATTGGAAAAAGCTTTGTGATCAAAGTTCCAGGCCTCATTCATTTTTGAAAACGTATAGTTCCCATTATTACGAAAAACGTAATTCTCTATTTTAGTAATGGGGGCAGCCTCCAGCAAGGACCTGAATAACTCGGCATTTGTAATTTCACCCGTCTTAAAAGCTTTGATCTTTTTCTTTTCAAAGGATAGGTAATCTTTATTGGAAATATCCTTCTTATAACCGTTTGTGATGACTAGGTCTTTGTTGCCATCCAGGTCTAAATCCACAAAGAGTGGAGCCCAGCTCCAGTCGGTATTAGAAACACCGGCGAGCTTGGAGATATTACTAAAATGTCCATTTCCCCGATTTAGCTGCAGGGCATTATGCATGTACTGGTAGTGAAAACCGTCCTGAACAGCATAGTAAAATATAGAACGGTCCATCGGTCTCATGGTGGTTTTTTGACGATAATTGTCTTCCGCCACCATATCTACAGAGATGATATCTGTCCAGCCGTCATTATTAAAATCAGCCATATCGGTTCCCATCGAGAACTGGGATATTTGAGGGAAAGCCTCCTTTACCACATCACGGAAACTACCATCTCCATTGTTGAGATAGCAATAGTCGTGTTCGATGAAGTCATTGGAAACGTAGATATCTGGCCAACCATCATTATTGATATCGCCAATGGAAACACCTAAACCATAGCCTAATGGGTTGGTATAAAATCCCGCAATTAGGCTAGCATCACGGTAAGTCCCATTATCATTTCGATAGAGTTTATCCCCTACGTTAGAATCATAAGCGCTACGCACCTCACTGGGCTTAAAATCATTGATCGGCTGGGTATTATGATTTAGAATGAACAAATCAAGATCACCATCACGATCGTAATCAAAAAAAGCGGCTTGCGTCGCATAACCAGTATCCGCAATACCGTATTCAGCAGCGCGTTCAGAAAAGGTACCATCTTGATTATTGACAAATAATTGATTGGCGCGATATTCAGTCGGTAAGTTACCAGAGAGACACACGTAGATATCCAACCAACCGTCATTGTTGATATCAACCATCGTTACTCCCGTGTTCCAGCCTCGGGTACCAGCCGTACCTGATGATTCTGTGATATCCTCGAATTGAAAATTTCCTTTGTTTAAGAAAAGTCGATTAGGAACAAGATTACCGGTCAGGTAAACATCCGCCAAGCCATCATTATTGATATCACCAATGGCTACTCCCCCACCATTGTGAAAGTACTCATAGGTAATGATATTAATCTTTTCGTTTTCAATGATTTTGTTGTTAAACGTTATATGGGGTTTGGAGGAAGGAAGTTTAGTAAAAAGGGAGGATTGCGCCTGGACGGTCAACACCCCAAGCAAGGCAATCAAAAAGTGCAGTAGTCGGTTCATAACATCCATATCAGGTCTATTTGGAAAGTATTGCTACTAAATGTAACACCACTAATCACAGTTTGGGATATTTTTCGGTCTTCTTCCTGTCAAATAATTACAGATGCGGACTTTCACCGTTCTAGGAAAGTCCGCATCTACTTGAAAATACTTGGTTCTTGAGAGGCCTAGTCAAGATTCCCGACTATAATCCCCTATCTGAACCTCCGGTATAGCTTACTGGTCCCACCAAACGCGTGAGGTATAGGTATCTCCATTAGGTAGCTTGCTCACGGCATTGTCATAATTGGCAGGATTCAATAGAGGCTCATCATTACTGTAAGTTAAACGGCGAGGAATAGTTCCTCCAGTATCACCCAGGTTCTGTCCTGGATCCAGTACGGGATACCCCGTACGGCGCCACTCAGAAAAGGCCTCATCTTCCTGATCAAGTGCAAAGGCTTGCCACTTCTCAACCATGATTTGCTCCAGTTTTTCATCAAAGGAACCGGTCAGTGTACCATTAGCAGTTACGTAATCGTCAATGTCCTGCTGGGTAATGCCAAAATTGAGAAAATCTCCACGGGAGAGCGCCGCACGAATCCCTTCTTCAAAGAAAGTCTGGGCATCAGCTTCTGTTCCTCCCCAGCCCCTGAGAGCTGCTTCAGCCTTAGCAAAGGATACTTCGGCATAACTCATGGAAGTTTGCCCACGCGTGGTCGTAGGACCAGCAAATAGTACTCCATTCGGACGAGAATAAAAGTCCAGATTAGCATTAACATCGGCGTACTGTGCATCTGAAAGGGCTGGCGATACACCTCGATATTCTAAATCCCCACCAGCAGCCACAGAGCGAGGCGTTGGTGCTGCTATAATCGGTAAACGAGGATCATTTTTATCGATCATCGTTTGGATAAAAGCTTCCCCTAAGAAAGGGGCATCGGCCGGAGACCGTATGAGCAATTCCGCAGCACGGTGCATATCGCTAAATACAGTACCACTATTTTCCGTAGGCAAAACAGCATCGTCGTCATTGCTAGATGGCAAAAGTCCGCTATTCATCACTGCCGTAGCTTGAGCCTGGGCCGTACCTGGGTCAACCTTACTTAAGCGCAAGGCAATGCGAAGTCTCAAGGCATTACCAAATTTGATCCACTTTTCAGGATCACCCTGAAAAAATAGGTCAGCTGAACCAAAGAAAGCTCCATCGTTCGGGTCTAGACTATTGACAGCATCCTCTAATCGTTGAGCTAGGTCCGCATAGATCTGTTGTTGTGCATCATAAGACGGAGTAAGATCTGCTCCTCCTTGTAATGCTCCGAAATAAGGAACATCTCCGACCATATCTGTCAAACAAATCCAATTAAGGATCTCCATAATCTCGAAGATCGCAATCTTCTGGGTGGCAATGTTGGGTGCGTCCTGGGCTTCTGCTAGTTCTTTCCCTTTACGCGCATTGTTCATATTACCATACATATTGTTCCAGAAGTCATCATTGTAATTTAGGATATCTTGGTAGTGCGCTGTAGTAAAACCTTGGTTGTGGTTCCCGTAGTGCTGAATCCATGCCCCCCACTGGAGGATTTGATTGGTCCAAGAGTTACCCTTCTCGCGAACTGAACGGTACTGCACATGAGAAAGGGAGAACTCTGAGGGAACAGCCGCTGGACGAGTAGGCGGGGTGTTGATCTCCTCGAAATCACCCGTACAGGCCGGAAATATCAAGAAAGTTAAGAGAATATATTGCAAAAATTTATTTCTCATTGTCGTTTTGTTTTAAGCATAAAATTTAAGAAGGCTTTCTAGAAACCAATATTCAAATCAAACCCAAAGGTTCTGGCTATTGGGAAAGAGTTGTTCTCGATCCCCAATCCTACACCTGAACCACCACCGGCTGTATTACGGTTAAAGATGTAAGCGTCAGGAGCTACGCCTGGAACATTATTCTGTAGATAGCCAAGATTTCTGCCTACCAATGAGAGTCGAAGCGAACGAATCGGCAATTTATCTACTACTGATTTCGGGAACGTATAGCCTAGCACTATCTCTCGAATAGCCACGTAGCTACCATCGTATACAAACTCCTCCGTAATCGCCTGTGTAGACCCAGGAACAGCATTTAGCCAGTACTCTTGGGCAGTTACCGCAGTAGTATTCTGCTGACCAGTGGGCACCCAAGAACCATCTGCATCTTGGTTAGCTACAATACCTTCTGCCACAAGGCCGCCCTCACGGAAATCCTCTGTCCAAGCTCCTGTACCGTACAAGGTCATATACATATTACTTTGGCTGTAGATATCAGCCCCTTGGCTGATGTCCAAGAGGATGCTGAGGCTAAGATTCCGGTAAGAGAATGAGTTGCGCAGGCCACCAGTCCAGTCTGGCAATGCATTTCCTACTAGTCTTCGACCCGATTGTCTGATTGGCAATCCTGTACTTGCATCAATCAATCGATTTCCATCGTCGTCGCGCAAATAGAAGTTACGGGAATAGATGTTACCAAACAGATCACCCACATCGGCGAACACATCAGCATTACGATCTGCTGCCCCTGTTCTCAAACGTTCGATATCATCGGTAAGCGCAACCACCTCTGAGACATTTCTGGCAAAGTTAAATGACACTTCCCAATTCAGTCCTCTTGCGGAGCGCAGTGGTGAGCCTGTTATCAAGAACTCAAAACCACGGTTGTCAATCTGACCAGCGTTAATCAGTTGGGTTCCAAATCCTGAAGCCCTGGAAACGGCTGCACTGAGGATCTGATTTTCAGTAGCTGCATTGTAGTAAGTCGCATCCAAGCTCAAACGTCCTTTGAAGAAACTAGCCTCCAAACCGAATTCAATTGATTCCGTTAACTCATTCTGAAGGTCCTCAAAGGGAATTCGGTTCGTGAATGAGGCAGTCGTAAAGCTTCGGAAGGCACCTAAGCCATAAGTACCAAAAATCTGGTACGGATTACCAGAGTTACCCGCTTGTGCCCAAGATCCTCTGATTTTCAAGAAAGAGAAAGACTGAGGCAGATCGAGTACCTCAGACAGCACGGCACTTACACTGACCGAAGGATAGAAAAACGACCAGTTGTCTGGACTAAGGGTAGAAGACCAGTCATTCCGCGCCGTCCAGTCTATATAGTAGGCGTTCTTATAAGAGAACTGCCCAAAGGCATACAAAGAGTTGATTCTCGAATTATTAAGACCAAAATTACTATTCCGGGAAGGTCTGATGGTGTTGTTTACCACTGGCAAACCTGGGAAATTGAAGGTATTACCACTGAATCCTACTCGGCGGATTTCCAATTCCTGCGCATTACCTCCAAAGCTTAAAGAGAAGCCCAAGTCATCAGTGATATTTCGGTTGGCAGTTAGAAGGAAATCTGCATTGGTCTCACGTACGCGGTTCACGCGTTCACCAACGCTACCTACAGGTTGTACCCGAGTACCTACTTCCTGCCATTCTAGGATCTGATCCGTGTATGAATCATTACCGATACGAGCACTCAATGAAAGCCAATCAGTAATATCATAGGTCAACTTGGCAAAACTGATGGTACGATCCCGTGTATCCTCATTACGAGTATTGTTAACTGACCAGTATGGATTACCCGTAAAGGTACCACTCGACCAATGTCGCTCGTAACCAGGCGTCAAAGCACCACCAGACAAGCCGACTAATTGATCCAATTCGTCAGCAGTAATAGCGAATTTCTCAATGGAAGAAAGTGGAACATCACGCGGGATGTAGCGGAGTGCGTACATCACATTCTGCTGCTCATCAGCTAGGTTAGGGCGGTTGAAGGATTCCTGCCGGACATAGGTCAACTTTGCGTCCAGTGTAAATTTCTCAGATAATTTAGCACCAACACGTAGTGTACCATTGTAGCGTTTCAAAGTATTGGTGGGCAACATACCCTGGTTGTCCATGAAAGTACCCGTTAGGGCATAATTCAAAGCATCTGTACCTCCTCTAACACTCAGCGTGTTAGTCCAGGTTTGCTGGTTTTGTAGAAAGTCCCTAGCATTATCTGGCTGAGGAGAAAAAGTACGTAAATTACCAAATACATCATAGTATTGTTGACCATCCATACGTGGTCCCCAAGATGGAGGTCCCTCTGGTGCGCCACCAGTAGGTGCGGGAAAACCTTGCGGAGTACCACTAGTAGATCCATCATTAGCTACGATAGAGCCATCCGCTTGACGAAAATGGGTAAATTCGCCGTTAAGTCCCTGACCATAAGTGTTTTGGAATTCAGGAAAAATAGCCGGAGTACCTACTGTGAAGTTACTAGAGAAATTCACTTCTGTACGTCCTACTCCAGCACCGGTCTTGGTGTTGATAAGAATAACACCATTCGCACCACGCTGACCATAAAGTGCTGCTGCATTAGGACCTTTAAGAACAGATACCGATTCAATATCATCCGGATTGATATTAGAAATACCGTCTCCGAAATCACGACCACCCCAAGCACCTGCCGAACCAAGAACATTGTTGTCAATCACAACACCATCCACTACGTAAAGGGGTTGGTTGTTGCCGGTTAAGGAAGCGTTACCTCGAATAATAACCCGGGTAGATCCACCAGGTCCCGAGGCTCCCTGGTTGATATTCACCCCCGCTACGCGTCCCTGCAGGGCGTTCAAAGCATTGGTTTCCCTTGCTACATTGATATCATCGCCGCTCACCTCAGTAACCGAATACCCTAGGGCCTTTTTTTCGCGACTTACCCCCAAGGCTGTAACGACTACCTCATCCAATTGTGCAATGCTTTCTTCTAGCACCACATCTATGACATTGGAGGCAGTAAGGGTTATTTCCTTTTCGGTAAAACCGGTATATCGGAATATCAATACGTTGAGTCCCTCCGGTACGTCAAGTGAATAATTACCGTCAATATCAGTCACCGTACCGGTGCCAGTACTTTTTATCAAGACGGTTGCACCTACTAATGCTTCACCGTCCGATGCAGTGACGGTACCTCTTATTTGTCTTTGTCCGAAGGCTGTAAGCCCCATCAACAGACATACAAGTAAGAGTAAGTTGGTTTTCATTTTCATAAATAAAAATTTAACAGTGTAGATCTTAAATAAAGTATTGATCACTAATTCTGAAGGAGTTTCTTTTCTGTTTTCATCTGGCAAAACTCTCTTGATTAGCTATATAAATACACGGCAATGACAGGCATACCGACTGTGATCGATCGCAAATACTGTTAAAATCTTATTGTGAATCAATATTCAGATGATGGTCCTGAAGCTCTTACATGAGGACACAGAATATTTGTTCCTTGCCTTATAGACATAAGTCCGCAAGGAAAGACTAGTAGCTTTTAAAGGAAATTTTAGTTGGAAAGCGTTGTTAGCGTGCGTTAATACGCTGCCAAAGGTATAGTTTTATGGAAAAATTCCAAAAAAAAAGCAAAAAATCAAGTTCATCGTGAGCAGAGACGACATTTAGTTAGGATAAAAAAGGAACCTGCCTTGGAGAATAGATCACCTAATACATTGTATAATACAGTCAACCCATTCATAACGTAGATAGGGATTGACTGCAGCCATTTTCCAGGTACTTTTGTAATCATCAAAAAGTACCTACCTTTTGCCAAAGACTGAGCCACAAATATTCAACGAATAATGATGCATTTACCCATTCTAAATTCACCTCCTATAAGATCGTTCCGCGGGTTCTGCGGTAAGTATCTGTCCTTCGTGTTGTTAGTTTTCCCAGTACTTCTTACTGGACAAGAAGGCTATCAACTATTGACTGACATCCCCTACTATGGTAGCGAGTCCATGGTCAAAGACACCTACCTTAAGGAACGCTGCCAGCTAGATATTTACCATCCTCCTTCGAATGGTTTTCCGACAATAGTTTGGTTTCACGGTGGTGGGCTGAAGCGTGGGAATAAGCATATACCTGGAGGGCTCAAGGAACAAGGAATAGCGGTAATTTCGGTAAACTATCGCTTCTCCCCCAAAGCCAAAGCCCCAGCCTATATCGAAGATGCTGCGGCAGCTATTGCGTGGACTTTCAAGAATATCGCTTCTTATGGAGGGGATCCCAATCAGATCTTTATTAGCGGACACTCGGCGGGAGGATACCTCGCCAGCATGGTGGGACTAGATAAACGATGGTTGGCCAAACATGATATTGATGCCAATAGAATTGCAGGTTTACTACCGTTGAGTGGACATACCATTACCCACTTCACGGTACGTGAAGAAATGGGTATTGATGGCAAGCAACCCATTATTGATGAATTGGCTCCGCTCTACCATGTTCGGGCAGATGCTCCTCCTCTCCTTTTGATTACCGGCGATCGTGAACTAGAATTGCTAGGTCGATATGAAGAAAACGCCTACATGATGAGGATGATGAAAATTGCTGGGCACCAAAAAACACGGATCCTAGAATTAGATGGCTATGGTCATAATATGGTTGCTCCTGCTATTCCCTTAGTAGTCAAAGAAATCAAGACCCTAATCAAAGAAAATAATTAACGATCAAAGCGAGCCGCTTCTCGTTCAAGTACCCTTTTAAATTTCGCAGGAACAGGGATGCTTAAGGCCAAAGGTTGACGAGTAATGGGATGCACTAGCTCCAAAGAACAAGCTGCCAGGAATAAGCCCTTGCCCAGGATCGTTTTCTGATCTGCAGCGTACATCTTATCGCCCATAATGAGATGTCCGATCTCTTTGAGATGAATGCGCAATTGGTGGGTTCTGCCGGTAACAGGTCGAAGTTTAACCAGCGAAACAGCTTCAAAAATACGCGATGGGGCTTCATCGACTTTCTGATAATGCGTCAGTGCCGACTTACGATTTACAGGCAAGTCGATAGTTCCTTCTGCAGGAGTGGACCCATGAACCACCGCCACATATTCCTTTTGTACTTCACCTTCCTGGAAAGCCTTACTTAGCTTAATCAATGCTCTCTTTGTCTTCGCCAAAATGACCAAGCCCGAGGTCGGTACATCTATTCGATGCACGGCGATGGGACGAGGTAAGGCATCCTCTAGCTTATTTGCCTGATTCACTTGCACTAAGGCATTTTCCACCGTCTTATTTCGGTTTCCATTGACAGCAATTCCACTAGGTTTGTTCACGACAATCAAATGATCGTCCTCATGGATAACCTCCAAGTCTATCACAAGTTTTTTGACTTGTCGAACCCCAGCACCAGATAGTTGAAGAAAAGCCCCGTTCTTTACTCGATCTCCATATTTCGCAGGCTGTCCATTTAGGAATAAGCGGCCACTTTCGATGGCTTTTTTCACCGCCGTTTTACTACCCAAAATAGGAAAGGCTTTCGCTGCATACGACAATAGATCAACCTGCCCGTTTACAGCCTCTACCTTATGTGTCCATTTCTTTTTCCGCTTGCCTGCAGCCATTTTACTTTATTTTATTCTCTCAAGCACTGGCCTCCTAAGTCGATGTTGCGTATTTCTTACCAACATCTCTCCCTGCTAAAGGTCTGATAGCTTCGCCGTCTTCAACCTAAAACCAAAAATCAGACTGACCCCCTAAGCCGATCTTGTACATTTCTTACCAACATCTCTCCTCAGCCGAGT
Organism: Saprospiraceae bacterium; assembly: GCA_013214355.1. Lineage (GTDB taxonomy): Bacteria > Bacteroidota > Bacteroidia > Chitinophagales > Saprospiraceae > DT-111. The sequence continues at coordinate 126,258 of JABSSL010000005.1, forward strand.
CAGGTTCTCTTTTTATATCCGCCTTCCTTACCTATCCCCTATTTCAACAACAGCTTTCGCCAGGCCTCCCCCATAATCTTATACCCTGCCTCATTCGGATGTAATCCATCCAAGAAGTATCGCTCTATCAGTTTGCTATCCTCTAGAAAGATGTGACCAACATCATTATAAGAAACCTTTTGTCTACCCGCTAATTGAGCAATCCCTGAATTCAATTTCGCCACCCTTTCCTCTCGACCTCTCCGAGGTAATATCCCCAACAACAAGATTTCCGCTTCTGCTTGTCGATTTTTGATCGCTTCAATTAGCATTTCTAGACCCGCCAATATCTCCTCATTGGTGTTTAAATGAAGATTATTAGTACCAATCATGACCACTATCTTTTCCGCTTCAAAGCCATCGATTTCTCCATGATACACCCGCCATAAGACATTCTCAATTCTGTCCCAACCGTAAGCCTGATTCCGAACACCAGCAGGTGTAAAATATTCATCCCAACTTTGTGATTCTCGAACCAATTTAGTCTTCGGCAAACCGCCCCAGAAGTGTACAATAGAATTAGCAAAAACAACCATCTTAGGTGGATCTTCGGCATTCATCTGTAGAATGCTCCTATGCCTCTCTTCCCAATCGTAATTATCCGGTTCTCGATATTGTGTCACGGCCTGGGTGGTACTACTCTCACCTTTAGGCTCCTGAAGGATCTTTCGAATGGCTTTTTCGTAGGCTTCGGCGTAATGCTGCATTCCTAAATCATTCGGATGTGTTCCATCCACCATATCATCCACTTGGAGGTTGAATTCTTCCTTGGTGATATAATGTAGTTCAGTGTGTCCTTCCTTAAGCAGAATCTGATAGGTGGCTTGCTGGATTTCATTTACGCGCTCATAGGAGGTCAAGCGACCTGGGACTACTGCGCCATCCGTATATCCGGCATGATCCGCTATAAGAATAGGAATATTTGGATGAGTCCTTTTTAGCTTTCGAACAGTACTTATAATCCGACCTTTCAGCTCTTCCGCCGGGTAGAGTTTAGGATTAACAAGATTGGGAAGACAATCCAATATGTACAACTTTGGTGCTTGTTCAACCAAAAGGTTACTGATTGCATCTTCTAAACGGCCATTCCCAGAAAATGCCAGATTGATCAATGGACGATCCAACTTCCGACCCAGAATACTGGTCCAAGCCATTCCTGGGCGTGAGGCACAAGCTCCTTGAGCTATAGAGGTACCATACACGACAATTGGCTTCTCCATACGGGTTGGTAAAAACTCAAACTCATTGGAATCTGCAACTCCTACTTCCAGCCAAGTAACTTGATTATACAAGGGTAGATACAATCTATATTCTCTACCGTGCTTATGATAGCTATCGTTGGGTCTTAGATTAGCATATCGGAAAGTGATCGTATCTGCAAAGTTCCATCGCCCTCTCACCCAATGCCAATCCCCATCACTATCGATCGTGTATAGGTCCAAGCCACTAACGCCAGTAGCTGGCATATGCGGCAAGGCATGGGGTCCGCTAACCTGGTATCGCACCTGTATTTCCGAAGCGTTGGAGCGAAATCTCAGTAATACGCCGGCGGCATTTTTTCCCAAATTCCAGACTGGCTCCCGGACGGTTTCCTTGGCTCGAAGGGGAAGCCGGTCAAATGGGGATTCAGTTTCATTACCCCAGCCCTGTCCTTCAATGACGTCAAAATCTTGATCTACCGGATTCCTCCAATTCATCCCACCGGAAACCTGAGCTAACAAGCAGTAGTTCGAGCTAAGTAGTAAGAGGGCTAGAAGGCAAATTGGCTTGAAATGAGTGAACATATACATCGACATCATTTATAGGACTTCAATTCTCCACTGGCTAAGCGACTTTGATAGGACTTTAACTCCCGTTTGATTACCGGAGCCAAAATGTATAGCCCTATGATATTCGGCAGTGCCACAATAAACACCATGGCATCGGAAAAATCTAAAACAGCTTTCAACTGAATGGTACATCCCAAGGCGACAAAGGCGCAAAAGATGACTTTAAAAATCAATTCTATCACCCTCGATTCTCCAAAAAGATAGGTCCAGCCTTTTAAACCATAATAAGACCATGAAATCATGGTTGAAAAGGCAAATAGGATAGCAATCAGGGCTAAAGGAGCTGTAGACCAGGAAAGTGAACTCCCGAAAGCTGCCGAGGTTAATTGAATACCTACCATTCCATCCTGTCCTAAGTCTGGCGTATAAACAGTGGTGAGAATTACCAAGGAAGTCATCGTACAGATGACTACAGTATCTATAAAGGGTTCCAATAATCCTACAAAGCCTTCGGTAACTGGCTCTTCGGTGCGAACCGCAGAGTGAGCAATCGCCGCCGAGCCAATACCTGCCTCATTAGAAAACACGGCCCTACGTACCCCCAAAACCATCACGCCCAACATCCCTCCAGCAATTCCTTGTGGATTAAAAGCTTCGGAAACGATGGCTCCTACCGCCCAGGGAATCTTACCTGCGTTTAAAATCAATACGGTAACCGCTAGAATCACGTAGGCTACCGCCATAAATGGGACCAGTCGCCCCGTAACCTTCGCAATACTTCTGATACCTCCAATAATCACGGCGCCCACGAGCAGGGCGATGACTAGGCCAAACAACCACCCTTTACCAACAAAAACGCTCGCTTCTCCGCCAGTTGCTACTACAAATTGCTCGAAGGCTTGATTGGACTGAAACATATTTCCTATACCCAAACAACCAATTACCATAGCCACCCCATAGAAGATGCCCAGGGGTTTCCCAATAGCCCCCCAACCCCGTTCTTTCAAGCCTCGCTCTAGGTAATACATCGGTCCTCCAGAAATACTTCCATCCGGATTGATCTTTCGGTACTTCACCCCGACTACACATTCAGCAAACTTTGTGGCCATACCAAAGAGACCTGCCATAATCAGCCAAAAAACTGCTCCAGGGCCACCGACCGAAATCACCACAGCCATACCTCCGATGTTACCAATCCCCACTGTCCCTGATAAGGCCGTTGCCAGTGCCTGAAAATGACTTAATTCTCCGTCCGCTTTGGGTCCATCATAATCTCCTCGGATCAAACGAATAGCGTGCCCAAAGCCCCGCACGTTTAGGAAGCCTAAATAAAAGGTAAAGAAGACCGCAGCACCAATCAACCAAATCACAATCAAAGGAACAGCCGCCCCCGCTATGGTGACTTCAAAAAAGATAAATTTGCTAAATGCGTCAGCGATAGGTCGTAGCGCCTGATCTATAGTTTCGTCAATCATATTTCTTGCTTACTCTAGTGCAGTTTCGAGAAAGGGGTTCAACGGCTATCCTCCTATTTCCCTTTCAGATAATTGTCTGTTCCATCAATCCAATCCCGCCGCGGTGGGGAGAAGGTGTCAGTCGCTACAACTTCGCCGATAATCAAGGCTTTATGAGGTACATTCCCTGGAATGATTAAGGACTCCCCTGCGTGTACATCAATGTGCTCTTCCTCATTATTATTAAACCAAAACCGGATTGTCCCGCTGATCACTTCTGATAGTTGCTCATTCTCATGACTGTGCCAGGGTACGATGAAACCGTCTTTGAACGTCATCTTGGCAATCATTACTTTATCGCCATAGATCATTTTTCGTGTCATGTCTGCAGTCACCTGTTCGGCTGGCAATTCGTCCCAGTTTATTTTCTTAACCATTTTACTTGTGTCTTACTTTTAGAATTTTTCAAATATGGTTAAAAAAAAGAACTTTCCTTCTGTCACGTACTGAAGTTCTTATTTTTTCTTTCCTTTGGTTAGTTCAAGATCTATTTCCATGGTTTGGAATAGTAGCATACCGCTGATATCGAGTCACTTAGTCTTGATACTGTAACTACTACTTCCATAAATGTCGAAAACCAACTATATGTCTCCACATGCAGCCACTACTAGATGCCTTGGATTATTCCTTCTATGCACCATGGTGCTGAGTTGCCAATCAGCCCCAAAATCGGATAAGAAGGAGCATACCCAGCCTCCTAATATCATTTTCATTATGGCGGATGACCTAGGGTATGGAGACATTGGACCTTACGGTCAGGAGAAGATTAAGACCCCATTCCTCGATCAATTGGCGGCGGAAGGTATGCGCTTCACTCAACATTATGCGGGAACTGCCGTTTGTGCTCCATCTAGAAGCGTATTAATGACCGGCCTGCATACGGGGCATACGGAGATAAGGGGTAACAAGCAATTCCCGCCAGGGGATAACGGACAGCAACCTCTATCGGATTCCATACAAACGCTAGCTGAGGCTTTGCAAAGTGCAGGTTACTATACCGCCTTGATTGGGAAATGGGGTTTAGGGAATGTAGGTACGACCGGAGAACCAAGCAAACAAGGTTTTGACCATTATTTTGGTTATCTGGATCAAGTGTTGGCACACAATTATTTCCCCGATCACCTAATTAGGAATGGTGAGCGTGTAGAGCTAGAAAACGAAGTACAGTACCTGGACACCTCTTTTTGGCATAAAGGTTTGGGCAGTTATGCCACGGTAAAGAGACAATATAGTCATGACCTATTGCTGCAAGAAGCCTTAGAAATCATTAGGACTAAGAGGGAGCAACCATTGTTCCTCTATCTTCCGATTACCATTCCGCATGATAATGGTGAAGCTCCTAAAGGAGAACGAATGGAAGTGCCCAGTCAAGGTATTTACGCCACAAAAGATTGGGGCAAGGACGAAAAAGATTACGCGGCCATGATTACCCGCATGGATGAAGGTATAGGAAGAATTCTAAGCCTCTTGCAGGATGAGGAGATAGACGAAAACACGATCCTATTTTTTACTTCCGATAATGGCCCTATGCCCGGAGAATCCTTCACGGAATTCTTTGACAGTAATGGACCACTCCGAGGTGGCAAGAGAGATCTGTATGAAGGAGGAATTAGAGTTCCTTTAATCGTGAGATGGCCAGGAAAAATCCAAGCAGGAATAACAAATGATCATCTGTCCGCTTTCTGGGATATTTTCCCTACTTGTTTAGACCTGGCGCAGCAGCAGGTTCCAGATGGCTTGGACGGACTAAGCCTCTTGCCCAGCCTCCTTGGCAAAGGGGATCAAGCTGAACATTCGAGTCTATATTGGGAATTTCATGAACGGACTGGTGCACAAGCGATTAGACAAGGTAAATGGAAAGCCGTCAAGAACAATGCTATCACAAATCCGGCGGGTGCAATTGAATTGTACGACCTAAGTGCAGATATTGCTGAGGAGCACAACCTCGCCGCTGAATACCCCGATAAACTAAAGGAACTGAGCGAATTGATCCGCCAATCTAGGTATCCTAGCGACTTGTTTCCACGCATCCAATAACAGGACGTTACAGGACACCGATCTAAAGCACTACTACTACTTTCAAAGGATAAGTTCAACTCAGGTGACAACAGCTATGCCTATGCGATTCTGGATTCTTCTTTTGATCAGCTACACTGTGTATTTCTTAACTAGTTGTAAGCAGGAAAAACCTTTATTCCTGGAACGATCTGCAGTTGAGACAGGAATCACCTTTACCAATACTATCACCACTACGGATAGTTTCAATGCTATTTTCTTCGAATATATCTACAACGGAGGCGGAGTAGCTGCCGCTGACTTCAATAACGATGGGCTAAGCGATCTTTTCTTCACCGGGAATCAAGTAAGCAGTGAGCTTTACCTAAACCAAGGTAATCTGCAATTCAAAGAAATTAGTAAACAGGCTGGGGTTGAAACTACCCGATGGTGTACCGGAGTGGCAGTTGTAGATATTAATCAAGATGGCAAAAAAGACATATACATCTCCGTAGCTGGCTTTGAAGTTGATACTAGTGAGATGGAAAACCTACTCTTCATTAACCAGGGGTGGGATGCATCAGGCGTACCCGTCTTCAAGGAAGAGGCAGCCCAATACGGATTAAATGATGGAGGCTATAGCACACAGGCCGCATTTCTGGATTATGACCTGGACGGCGACCTGGACCTCTACCTACTCACCAATGCCATGGAGAGTTTTAATCGGAATAATATCCGCCCCAGGCGTGTAAATGGAGAGGCAGCAAGTACCGATCGGCTTTATCGAAATAATGGAAATCAAACATACACAGATGTATCCGGCGAAGCGGGTATCCAAATCGAGGGTTATGGCCTAGGTGTGAAGGTGTCTGACATCAACCTAGATGGCTGGCCAGATATCTACGCCGCCAACGATTTCCAATCTAATGACTTACTCTGGATCAATCAAAAGGATGGTACTTTCAAAAATGAGGCAGCTCAATATTTAAAACATCAAACCCATAATGGAATGGGGGTTGATATTGCAGACTTTAACAATGATGGCTTACCAGATATCACCGTTCTAGATATGCTTCCGGAGGATAACTATCGTCAAAAGATGATGATTCCTCACGTCAGTCAAGAAAAATTCCGCTTGAAGCAGCAACAGGGATACGAAGATCAGTACATGCGGAATACCGTACAATTGCATCAGGGTCTGGACCCTAAAGGTGTCCCACACTTCAGTGAAATCGGCTTCTTAACCGGCATGGCCAGTACGGATTGGAGTTGGTCAATTTTATACGCAGATTTTGATAACGATGGCTGGAAAGACGCTTTTATCACCAACGGTTATCGCAAGGACGTGACGAATCTAGATTACATCAACTACAGCGGGCTCAATCAAATCTTCGGAACGGTGGAGGCACGTCGGCAAAAGGCCGTCGAGGATCTGGCCAATGCGCCTGATGTAGAAGTCAGCAATTATCTATTCAATCATCAAGGTAACTTGCAATTCTTAGAAGTTTCTGAGCAATGGGGTATAAATAAACCCTCCTTTTCCAACGGAGCAGTATATGTAGATTTGGATAATGATGGAGATCTAGAGCTAGTTGTCAATAACATTGATAGTCCGGCCACCGTTTACGAAAACAGCTCTCGATCAGCACCTAGTCCCAGTCATTATTTGCAAATCTCGCTTCGGGAATCCAATGATAAACTGACAGCCTATCAGAGCAAAATTAAGTTGTATCATCAGGCCGAAATTCAATACTAGGAATACAGCCCACAAGCTGGCTATAAATCAAGTTTGGATGATGTAATCCACTTTGGATTGGGTGAGCAAGACCAGATTGACAGCATTGAAATAGTCTGGCCAGATGGGAATCGGCAAGTTATTGTGAATCCTCAGGTTGATCAACTGCTACAAATCGAGTACGATAAGGGATCAGGTCTAATCGTTCCAAATAATAGCCAGCCGATTTTTGAAGAGGTATCTGTACAACTCGGGCTACAGTTTGAGCATCTAGACAACGAAGAATCGGATCTACGAACACAAAGAACAAAGATCCATGATCATGCTAAGCTTGGACCCGCCCTAGCCATTGGTGATATAAATGGAGATGGCCTTACGGATGTATTCCTGGGAGGAAATGTGAATCAATCTGCCCAATTATTCTTCCAAAACCCTAATTCTACTTTTAGTCAAGGGCCATTTCCATTAGATAGCAGCTACCAAGATATAGCTGCCGCATTATTTGATCTGGACTCTGATGGAGATCTGGATTTATACCTTAGCAGTGGGCATGTAGGGAAGACTAGTAAACAACCAGCTTTCCAAGATAGACTCTATTTGAATGATGGCACTGGCACTTTCGAAGTTCATCCGATCCCACTTCCTCCCATGACTGGCCTGCGCGCCTCTATCAAACCAGCAGACTATGACCAAGATGGGGATATCGACCTCTTCCTGGGTGGGCGTATCGAGCCAGGAAAATACCCGGAAACACCTAGAAGTTACCTACTAGAAAATCAAAATGGACAACTCGTCGACAACACCCCCCTAGCATTGCAGAGGATTGGTATGGTCACTGATGTACGATGGGTATTATCAGATAATTCCCTATATCCCGATCTACTCGTGATTGGGGAATGGATGGAACCCCTGCTTTTCAACAATGATAAGGGTACTTTACGTACAGATGCACAGCCCATTATCGAGCAAGCTACAGGATGGTGGACACACATTCAACCTTTAGATTACGATCAAGATGGCGACTTGGATTTATTGCTTGGCAACTGGGGCCAAAATAGTAAATTGCAAGCCACTCCCCAGCAACCCCTTCGCCTATACGCAGCAGACTTCGATGAAAATGGCACCATTGATCCCCTATTATCCTGTTACATCCAGGGAGAAGAGTATATCATGCATGAGAGGGATCTGCTAATTACGCAGATTCCCGGTATGAAACGTCGATTTCCACAGTACAACAAGTATGCACAAGCGGGATTGCCCCAAACCCTATCTCAAAAGGATATCGGTCGAGCCACCGTACTTGAAACCCAGACGATGTCATCCATTCTTTTACTGAATCAGGCCGAAGCAGGGTACGAAGTATCCGCGCTACCAGAAGCTTTTCAAATCTCCCCCATCATGGGAAGCATACCCTTGGATATCAACGGAGACGGAAGACTAGATCTAATCACCGCTGGGAACTTTCAAGCCACTGAAACTACACAAATTGGGTGGTATGACTCCTCCTTTGGGCAGATTGCCTATCAAGATCAGAATGGGAACCTAATTTCTCAGCCTACGCTTGCATTGGGACTCAATCTTGACGGTGATATTCGCGCTCTAGGCACCTTATCCTTAGCTAATGGTAAACTTCTAATTTTAGGGGTCAGATATGGCGCCAAGCTTGTGGCCTATCAATTTATTCCTCCAACTAATCCTCTCTAAATGCTAATTTGAGTTCACTTTCTTGGGCTTAGCCCAGGCCCTGCGCATACGGTACGGAAGCTGCCAAACCTGTCCCTCCTCATCCGCAAAGTACAATCTGGATATGGAGAAAGCATTTGGATCTCCATCTGCCCAGAAATAGAAAAACGCCGAGTCACCATCGTGTACTCTCCGCACGTAATTGTGATTATAGGTACTCCCAGCGGTAAGACTTCGCACTGACTTCCAGTTTTTGCCAGCATCATCGCTACGCCATTCTACTACTTCTCCACCTCCTCCATGAGGCTGAGGCCCAGCTTGTGCTGGTGCAACTACCTTCCAGGATTCACCGTCTACCCACAAACTTCCCATATCATAATTATGATCAGAAGTACCAATGACTGAGGTATTCCATTGACCATTCTTCCAGTAGCAAACGATCCACTCCCGTGGCGCATTCTTGGGACCTGGCTCATGGCCACCACTGGTTAAATAAAGGCAGATTGGATTTCCCTTGTCATCAAATTGCATATCTTTTAAGTATACATTCTTCCCTTGAGAAGCATAGTCCTGCACGAGTGCAGGTGAATTGACCTGCCTTAGGGGTGTCTCTATGGATCGTCCATCTACGGTTTGCCACGTTTGACCCATATCAGTGGATTCGACATAGTATAGATTAGTGCGTTTATCTACATTTCCATTTGGATGCCTGCTGAAAAAGCTAGCTACTTTTCCTTGGTAATGGTAACTAACTTGATAATGGCCACTCTTATCTTCCATTGGCCCAATAATTCCAGCAAGCTGCTGGTCTTCCGACCAGGTAAAACCGTCTGTGCTAGATTCGAAGTACAACTCCCGCACTCCGGTGTACTTCGTGAAAAAATGGAAAAAGCCCTTTCCTGGCAGCCACCAAATTTGGGGATAAGTCATCTCTTCTTCGGAGACCTCCTCAAACTGCTTAATTGAATGAGGTTCCTTACTCCGAAACTTAAACCCGGGTCTCTTTTTGCCTCTTCCACTCACAAATACCCAGATGTAACCCTCATCATCCAGCGCAATGCTCGGATTATCATGTGGGTCATCCACGCCCATTTTGTCATATACGATCCTAGGCTTTGAACATTTTCCAGTCGAATGATCAAAACTACCAATCATACAAAGAAGATGTTTAGCCTTAGGTTTTGTGGTGCCGCCGTAAACGAAGTACGTCTGACGAGCTACCGTGTCATAGATGGCTAATGGTCGATGCTTAGCAGTATAGGTTCCTAGGCCCCCAGAATATTTATCGCCAAATTCGGATACTTGTCCTAAGGTAAACCAGATCCCCCGATAACCGTTAATCGTATTTGATGCCTGTGAAGGTTTTTGAGAAATCGCTAACAAAGGAAAAACCAGGCTAAAGACTAAAAAGAAGTAGAGGCGGTAATGCGGCATGCATGTACAATTTAGGAGGTGAAACCAATTAGAAATGCCAACCTCTAAGGTCCCAAGCGCTCTCCTCTACGGGCGAGAAATTTGCTTTAAAACTAATCAGTCGTACCTTGACCAAAGGCTAGTCGATGGCCACTTGGCAATTCCAAAACAAACTCTCGCATGCCATAATCCGTGCTACTTAAAGGTTCTCTAAAAGGTACGCCTTTGTCCTGATATTCCTTAAATAATCCCGTTATATCCTCGCAAAAAATGTAGGCGCTGTTATTGGGTAATAGCTGCGGTGGATTATCCACTAAACTAAGGTTGATGGTAATCCCATCTCTCTTTACTACAGCGTAGTCCAGAGGGGCTTCAGTCTGAAAGTGTTTGCTGAAACCCAGCTTATCAACAAAGAAGTTCAATGTAGTGGAGATATCGGTAAGAGGAAGAATTACTGCTAGATGTGAAAGCCTGGACATAGCTATAATTTAATTAGATAAGGAGTTATAATATCGTATTCAAGTTCTCCCCTTTTGACAGTAGATTAACCAATAAAGCTGCTAAAAATGAATACTAAGTGAAGTCAGTCCTAAATAGAGAAAGCTCCGATCTCCCCTGTGTTCACAACTAACAGGTATAGGTCTTCCATGGGGTCAATACCGCCTTCTAGATCCTTTTTGTTGAAAACTAGGCTTTTAACCGCAGGCGAAATTGGTGGGGTGAGATCCCGTAATGTCGCTTAAATGCCCGTATTAAATGAGCATCGTCATAGAATCCCGATTCAAAAGAGATTTCGCTCAGTTTAAGTTTCGTATTTAGCAATAGTTCCACCGTGTGAGCCAGCTTAATCCGCATCTGGTATTGGCTGATCGTCTTACCCGTATATTTCTTGAAAGTCCTGGCCAGGTAAACGGGGTGAACAAAAACTCTTTGGCTCAGGCCTTGTAGAGAATGAAACTGATCTAGCTCAGTAGACAGAATTTGTTGTACTTCTAGCACTACCCGACGGGACTTTCGACAGGAAATTTCACGAGCGTTTATCTCGTCAAGCCAATTATACAGTATCTGTAAAACAGCTTCCGAATTGGGATCTCGATGATGAGCCCAAAGGATTTTAAAGATCGCAGGGTGGCTATCGGAGGAATAGGTAGCAAAACCACTTGGAAAGGCAAAGCTATTGACAGCTTCTTTCTCCCATCCCGCTTTAAATTCTATATTAAAACAAGTGGAGGCTCGATCCTGGAAAATGTTCTGATGAATATATTGGCTAGGCCTAAAAACGATATCACCCGCACGTATCAGTCTGCTATCGCGCCCATTATCTTCGATATAAGTGCCATGGGTAAGAATACTGAGATAGGGGTTGCTATGGCAGTGCGCTTCTATTCGTTCCCCCTTTTCGTAGGAGGTCAAGCTAAGTTTAAATCTGAGCTCGTCCGTTGATTGTAAAGCTCTTCCGAAGTATTGTCCCTCATCTAAGTTTATCATGAATAGCCATTTAAATCACCTGGTATAGATAGAAGGACACACTAAATTGCTTTTAGTTGGATGGCAGCTCCACCCCCGCTTTTCAGGTCAAGTTGTAAACGATCGGTACTGGTTAAAACGCTTTCAACAACACGGTAATCCTCTGCATGTCGGTTAGCATTAATACCATCGACGAAGACACGAGCTTGAAAACGTGACTCGGATAGAAAGGACAGGTCTAGCTGGAGAACTCGTTCTGTCCAATCCGTTAAAGCCCCAATGTACCAGTCCTTCCCTTTCTGCCTAGCTATGACCACATATTCTCCAATTTTTCCATCTAGTACTATGGTCTCATCCCAGGTCACTGGCACCTCGGAAAGGAAAGACAGAATATCCGGATAAGGCAGGTAAGCTGTAGGTGCGTCACAGAGCATCTGCATGGGGCTATAATAAACGACATACATTCCCAATTGATGACAACGCGTACCATGGCTCATCGGATTATTATAGTCGGTAAAGAACTTCCCTTTAATGGAGTTTCGCATAGAACCGGGTGTGTAGTCCATCGGCCCTGCGATCATGCGTGTGAAGGCCAGATCTACATTGTGTCCTGGCGTTTCATCCTTGTCAAACTTGTTATACTCATTACCTCGAACGCCCTCATAATTGATAACGTTCGGATAGGTACGATGAAGTCCGGTAGGTTTACTACAGCCGTGTATATTTAGTAAGAGCTTTCGCTTGGCCGTTTCCCTGGCTAGTCGCTCATAGAAATCAATCGCAATTTGATCGTCTCTGTCAATAAAATCCACCTTCACCCCAACTACACCCCATGCTTGAAATTGATCTAAGGCTGCTTGCATCTGTCGATCCAGGGTGTGCCAAACACACCACAATACAATCCCTACGTTACGCTCGTTAGCATATTGGACGAGATGGGGGACGTCGACAGTAGGTTTCTGTAAAAGCAAGTCAAACACATCAGACCAGCCTTCATCCATAATTACGTACTCCAGTCCGTGTTGAGCAGCAAAGTCAATGTAATATTCGTAGGTTCTATTATTTACCCCTGTTTCAAAATCGACCCCTATTAAGTTCCAGTCATTAAACCAGTCCCAGGCTACCTTCCCTGGCTTTATCCAATCCGTTTCAATTACCGACGGACGCGACAATTTGAAAACCATATCACTATCTGCCAGGTCTCGATCCGATTCGGCTACGATGATAGCCCTCCAGGGAAAATCACGTACCCCATGGCTTTCCGCTAAATAATCCGCCCGTTCTGTCACTTTCAGATTAAACTGGCATAAGCCTCCTGGCTCCCATGTCGTCGGATAAGCGGGAAACAGACCATCCAAAAAAAATCGGTTGTTATTCCCTAATTTCCGGATATACATCCCAGGATAATCGTAGAGATCAGCCTCGGTAATCGCCAACTTACAAGCGGGAGTATCTACGATCAGTGGCAAGCTGATGAATTCCTCTTCCACTACCTCGCTAATCTTGTATTTAGTATACAGTTTTTCATACGAGGTTTGAAAATCGCCCACTACATGTGCCACCAAGGCATGGTCTTGCAAAAAGCGAAAGCCAACTTCTTCTGCGGTGACTTTGATTATCTTGTCCAAATGGGTTTGAAATCGGTAGGCCACTCCATCATCGTAGGCTCTAAAGCGTAAGTTATACCCGCCGTCCATCTCCAACAATAATTCATTGTAGGCATTGCGAACCTCCGAACGAATCCCCCATACTGTGGGAATCATCTCCTCTTCTTGCCGAATGCTTGTGTTAAGCACCTTAGGATGAGTACCTAATACTTGACCGTCTTGTAAGCTCAGACTCAAGGGAGAAAACCACATAACGTTCTGCCCTTGGAAGTCTATAGCATAATAAATCTTATCAGTAAATTGTATACGGATGCGTATATTCCGACTTGGAGATTCTAGCTGCATGAGTTGCTCTATCTGCTGGATCCCGGGATGAAGTACAGGCTTTATCTTGATCCGGGAAGTTTAATGTTTTGAGTCTCACGCAAGTTATAAACTACCAGCTATATTCCACGATGTCTATCAGACTTTTAATCAGCCCTTTTTCCTCTCTAGCAAAGAGCTTATTGAGCAGCCGGAGCGTCATCCACTTGATCAACATTCCGCCAACCAAGTCCTTAAGTATTGTGCCAGTTCAGTTATATTGGGACTATGTCCAAGCGAAACGTACGCACCAGAATTGGCTATCCCCGCCACTAAGCAAGCTCTACTAGAAACACCTAGACACATCCCTAGGCAATATCCGGCATTCAAGTTATCGCCCGCTCCCGTTTGAACCTTTGGATGCTCCACCACTTTACCCAACTGCTCCATAGCGCCCTCTTTTGTGACCAACAAAGCTCGGTCGATCGGATGGATCACTAATTGACGCAGGTTCAATTGGCCGAAAAGTGCAGTTCCTAGTTCTTTCAATTCTGTAAGTACGGGTTCATCTGGAAAATGGATTTGATATAGGAAAATGGCTTCATTTTCATTGACCCCTAGGGTTACCTGTCCAAATTGAGAAAATTGGCCTATCGTCTGTAGTAAGGTACGAATAGCTTCTGCTGGTTTAGCGCTGGGATCGGCTAGATCAAAAAAGAACTGTTGATTTCCTTCTGCACATTTTGGCATCAAATGTTCTAGTATCCCTAGTAGTAGATTATTTGCCATTGGCAGATTACTCCAGTCCACCAGCGCTTGTAGTTCACTTTCACGAAAGAGTCTCTCCAACCTTTCTAAGCCGACCACCTCCACTAATTTTTCCCATCCCAAGTTCCGAAATGCCTCGACGTCGGAAAGAATCAATTTTCCATCCCCAAATTCTAAGGCAATTGTTTCAGCAGGAATGCCTAGGGAAATCAACTGAGTAGGTAGATCTTTGAAAACAGGATGGATAGATGGACTCCCCAAGGTACCCACACAAGTGGTTTCAAACCCCAAATGGGCCAAAGCATTGGCCATAATTGGAGCATTACCACCCAGCTTCACCTCCTGAGAGACCAATTCAATTTGGGCGCTCTTACCCGCTGCAAATGCCAAGCGGTCTGCAAAGGCTGCAATCGTAGGAAATGGCTCAAAGTCTGCTCCCTTTCTTTTCTTTACAACCTTTTTAATCTGGTCAACATACCCGTCAAATCCTACCAATGCCTTTTTTCTGATGGGTCGCTCCAGCGCCCCTAGCAATTCTTCAATAGCCTCGCGAGTACTCATCAATATCCCTTTGTCTCCCCGTAAGATTTTCCATCGCCTGCTTGCCCGCCAAATCGTTCTGCAGCATCATCCAAAATCTTGGCCGTAGCGGTAGCACCAATCCGGGTTACCCCTAAGGCTCTCACCTTGAGTAGATCATCTAGTGTCCGTACTCCGCCGGCAGCCTTAACTTGCACGGTAGCTGCGCTATGGGAGCGCATTAGCTTTAGATCTGGTTCAGTAGCCCCCTTGTAACCATATTTACCGTCCGAGCCCTTTACCATACCATATCCTGTAGAGGTTTTGACAAACTCAGCTTTCAATTCACTGCAGATCTCGCACAACTTAATTTTGAATTTGTCTGCGGGAAGAAAGTCGTTCTCAAAGATCACCTTCAGAGCTGCGCCATGTCGGTGGGTCATCTCAGCTACAGCACCAATCTCCTGTCGGATATAGTCCCAATCTTCTCCCAAGACTTTACCGATATTCACTACCATATCAATCTCTACTGCCCCATCTAGGCAAGCCTGTTCTGTTTCCGCTACCTTGATCGCAATTGTACTGTTACCTTGTGGAAAACCAATTACCGTTCCAACCATTACTGAAGAACCAGACAACCACTCTACGGCCTGTTTCACTGCATAGGGTTTAATACATACCGAGGCCACATCATAAGCCTTGGCCAATGCGCACCCGGCCTCCAAGTCCTGTTCTGTCATAGTAGGATGCAGCAAAGAATGATCAATCATCTTTGCCAGATCTTTAACACTTACTTCCATTTGTTTTTGTTTAGCTCTCCAGTAATGTAGCGGGAGAAGATGATAAAGTTGATATCAATAAATCTATTCACGGGTTTATAAGCTAACCCAACGTTCCTCTTGATGGCTTAACAAAATGGCGTCACATAAGCGAACCTCTTGATGCCCATCCTGAAAGGTAGGATACAAGGCTTCTTGGCTAGATTTACCGGCTGCGATGGCATCATAGAAGGACCGGAAACACTGTTTGAAGGTATCGGGGAATCCTTCATTATGCCCTCCTGGATAATTGGCAAAAGGCCGTACACCCGCGTGTAAAAGACTAGGATCCTTTATAAGTGTTTGATTTGCCGCCTGGCGCTGTCCCATCCAAAGTTGATTCGGTTGTTCACTATTCCAGGCAATAGCATTCTTAGATCCTGAAATCTCATATCTAAGGCAGTTTTTGCGACCTGCGGTAACTTGGGACACCCAGAGCTGACCTTTCCCGCCACCTTTGAAACGGAACAAGATGCTTCCACAATCGTCAGTAGAAATATCAACCGTCTCTAGCTGATCTTCTGGGATGGCATCATCGCTAAAGGTCGCCACTTCTCCTTTAGGTCTTTTGCGAACAGGATGAACAGTGGAAAGATCCGCAAATACCGCCTCTACCTCTAAACCCGTAATGTCATGAATCAAATCCATCCAATGGGTTCCAATATCGGAAACCGCCCGCAAAGCCCCGCCTTGATCCGCTAGAACTCTCCAGTTGTAATCGGTTTCATAAAGTAGCCAATCCTGTACATAACTTCCCACAATCGAGAAAACGCGCCCCAATTCACCACCTCTAACCCGTTGCCGCGCCTCCAAATTCAAAGGATAATATCTAATGTTGTAGCAAACCCCAGCCGCTAGGCCCGTTGAATCCGCCAAAGCTACCAATTCAGCTGTCTCTTCAGCATTCATCGCCAATGGCTTTTCACACATCACGTGTTTCCCGGCCAGCAGCGCCCGTTTCGACATTTCAAAATGCAGAACGTTAGGCACGGCCAGATGTACTGCATCTACTTCCTTATCCGCCAGTAATTCATCGAATGAGGCATAAGCCAGCTCCAGTCCATGGTTATCTCGCACTCGCCCTCCCTTTGCAGGGGAACTTCCCAGCACCCCTTTAACCTTTACGCCTAGGCGTTGAAGCGCTTCGATATGAACGGGACCAATAAAGCCCGTACCTGCCACAGCAGCTGTAAATTGACTGTACATGTTGTAGTAAGTTTTCGTTTCTCAATTATCTTTCAACAGCCATCCCTATTCCTATACCGCATGAATGACCAGATAACAAGATACGAATTCGAATCTCGATAGGATCTTCTTCACAAATAACTATCAAACATCAGGAGAAACGTATCATCACCTATTCAAGTATCATTTCAAATCCTTATAACTAATCAACTCAATATTAAGCTTTTGCAGTACCTCTTTTACTGCTTCACTTGTAAACACTTTGGTTACCCCCTCCCGATCCGCAGCTACATTCTCATATCCTTTATGCCCTACGGTCTCTAATTCTAAAACATCATAGCCAGGGTGTTCTAGGATCAACCAATCTCCAGGACCCAAGTTTTCCAGTACTTGGATCAAACGGGCTTCTTTTTCTTCAGCGGTGTATTCACTCCCTGACCATGAGGGCGCAAATTCCACTCCTTCTTTTTCCCAATGAATAGCTAAATCATACTCCTTGGCCAACCTATACATTAACTCTTTAGCTTCCGGACTAATATTGGAGCAGCCCATGTGATCAGACATATGACTGAGCTGGGGTATCTTCTTCTTGGCTAGTTCAATCTGTGCGCGCCACTCTGCCTCAACCTCGGCTAATAACCAATCCTTTGATTTCAGGTACCCCAATTCAGGAATCTTCTGATTCTGCCACAGCATAGGAAAAAAATAGCCATCCTCGTCTACCAAGCTTTGGGCTTTAGTTAGCGGTCGCCATTTTAGGTAAGTCCACTCACTAGTCAGAGCAAGATGTACACCTGCGTCCAGGCCAGGATTATCCCGTAGCATCTGGGCGGCCTCTTCAAACCAGGGTCCCGTTACAAGCACTTCTACCGACCGTGCAATCCCTTTCTTATAGGTTTCCAAGCAAGCGACATTTACGGCGTGCGAAAAACCCATATCATCAATCCTCACCAACAATCGAGTCTTGCCATTTTGTGCAGCGCAACCGGAGATCGATAAGCAGCTAGAAAATGCCAGTAGAACTATGAAACTAAGCAGGACTTGGCCCATTGATTTCTTGAACATCAGATTGATTTAGTTATTTCATGGTACCTTAAGCCGGTCACACTATTTACTTTGTAGCTGAAGTCGCCTCCTTGGTATAGGCTAGAATTTGTCCGTCCGACTCAAGTCGTTCCTTGATTTTATCATAAGGTACATCTTGCACCGCAATCTCTTCCTCAATAGCCTGGACCGCAACTGTGGCTGCGCTTTGTCCCAAGATCATAAAAACAGGCTCCATCCTAATCGAGCCAAAAGCAATATGCGAACTGGAAACACAAATCGGTACCGTCAAGTTAGTACATTCCGCTGCCCTTGGTAATAGCGCACCCAGATGTATTTGGTAGGGTTGTTCAGGTTTAACCCCTATATCTCCTTCATTTTGCACAAATCCATCAGGCTTGATATAACGTTGGACATTGTGTGAGTCCATCGTATATGACCCCATACCGACCGATTCCGTTACAGGTCTTTTGCCCATTACTTCATGCTCTGTCATCACATAATTCCCGATCATTCTTCTTGCTTCTCGAATGTACAATTGGTGTGGCCAATTCCCGTTATCTATAAACTCATCCTTGGCCAACCCCCATTGGTTTAATTCATCTTGATGCTCCTTGGGGATTCGCGGGTCGTTAGCCAAAAAGTACATCAAACCCTTCTGATAGGTTTCATGTTCCGCAATGATCTCTCGTCTTCTTTCATAAGTAGCGTCCGGATAATCGTAATTCATTCCAATATTATCTGTACTAAAGGGACCATGATTGTTGGTATCCGTCTTTCGGTTAGGAATCGGATCAAATTTTCGGAATAGTTCATCCCAGCCATCCTCAAATACACGTACCAACAATTCATACTGTTCAGGATCATAACCTTCAGGTTTGGGAAAGGGAACGCGGTTATCCGGATGATTACTCAGGCACATGCGGAAACAATAAGCCTGTATGCGCTTATCTCCCTCTCCAAATTCTCCTGGCGGCTCCGTTGAGATCCGAGCTAAGACACCACTCTCCGGATTTCCCTTCTCCTGGTATGGATCAGTAGGTTTTTTGAAGTAATGATCATGGTGCAAAACACCGGTTTGAATACCGTTCCATTCCTCTCCATACACACTATTTGCTTCTCGCCCAACATGATAGCTTACTCCAGCTGCCGCCATCAAATCTCCTTCGTAGGTGGCATCTATAAATTGCTTGGCTTGATATTTTTTTCCGCTCAGTGTACTTATCCGATTAATGCTTGATCCAAGCATTTCTACCCCAGATTCTCGATCCAACCATTCGTTTCGATACAGTTCAATATCATATTCCTGGATAAAATCCTCAAATGCCGCTTCAGCAGCACTCGGTTCAAAAATCCACATCGTTCTTTCTGCACCATCAATCGCAGGTGTGCCTTGTCCACGATTGCCATATGCGGACTGGGTTTGCCATTTCCAAGCTGCGCTATCTTGGTAATGCTGGTAGATCTTGTGATAAAACTGCCTGGCCAGTCCTCCGATCACCCGTTTGTTACCGGTATCAGTCCAGCCCAGTCCCCCTGATGATAAGCCACCTAAATGTTGGTCAGGAGATACGACTATTACCGATTTACCCATTTGCTTAACCTGCACTGCCGCCATGACTGCAGCAGCCGTTCCACCGTAAACCAGCACATCAGCTTGAATCACGTCATCGCCTTCGGCTGGCTGTTGATTGCAGGATGTCCACATTCCGCTGAGGAATAGAGCTAATACCAGACAGGCAAAATTTCTCTTCTGCATACGTATTATAAAGTTATTCAGTTAACAGCTACCTCCTCACCTAATTCTTGCAAGGCCCATTCTAATGCCCAGCTGGTAAAGGCGGCATAGTTAAAGTCTTTGTATTTGCGTTTGGCGTTTGGCCCGCCAAGATTCTTGTCTAGCACGCGATAAAGTGTTGGAATCAAAGGTCGGGCGGCAGGTCCGATCAGTTGAATACTTCTCGCCGCTTGTAAAGCTAGCCAAGGGCGATCATCTTCCACCCATTTTCCCAATACTTCGATGGCCTTGGTATGGGAATCATTCATACACAAGGTCTCTGCAGCCATAATCTGTACGCTAGGAGATGCATCATTCAACAGTGGCTCCAGCAGTTTCAAGGTCCCCGGGTCTAAGCTTGAGCTATTTCTAACCGCCATCACCCCCCAATACCTCGATCCACTATCCTCATTCTGCAAGGCATTGGTAATCGCTGCCCAATCTTGATGACCAACCAGTTCCGCTGCCGCAATTATCTCCTCGACTTGATATTCCGTTGATCTGGCATAGTCATAAGGTGTACTGGCCTCTGACCGAATCATGTATTCTGCCTCAGCCAATAAACCAAGGTCCCTAGTACCTCGCATCCAGGCATGTAGTTCAGCCTTTAGTTCAGCCTTTGTTTCCTGGAGATCTTCGTGGAGGGCTATATTATTCAATTCATATGGATCGGCCTCGAGGTCATATAGCTCTTCTAATGGCTTAGGTTCCCAAAGTTTCTCTTGTTCAGCATTATTCAAGCCAGCCCCTTTTGCCGCACGCAAGGCTCTAAATGCTGGTTTTTGGTCCCCATAAATAAAACCTGATTGGATGGGAGGTAGATGAGGCATATAATGTCGAATGTAAATATAGCGATCGCTTACCACAGCTCTTGACATTTCATACATGTCGTCCGCTCGATCTCTAGCCGCAAAGACATGATTGCGGGCGGAAGGAACATCTGTACCGAGGAAGGCTTGGCCTTGCATTTCAACGGGCGGGCTTAGCCCTGCTAGGGCCAGGACGGTTGGCGCAAAATCTACAAAACTAACCAACTGATCTGTTTCGCTACCGGGGCTTCCCGTACTTAATTGTTGATAAGCTTCCGGTACTTGCACCAACAAAGGAACCCGAAGGCCGGTCTGATAAAGCCATCGCTTGTATCGAGGCATGCCAAAACCATGGTCCCCAAAAAAGAAAATGATTGTATTTTCTAGGAGACCATCAGCTGCTAGAGAATCCATAACCTGCCCGACATTATCATCCAGCGCTCCCAATACATTGTAATAGTGCGACCATACCTTTCTCGTATCCTCTGTATCCGGATAATAAGGAGGAACAGAAACTTGATTTGGATCCGTGAGCCGGTCTTTACCTAAGGTCGCAGCGATTTCCTCATAACGTTTTTCATTGTTTACACTTCCCTCGTGCGATGGACCTACGTTAATGAAGCTAAAGAATGGTCGATCAGAGGTTCTCTTACGCCACGGAGCCAAACTACCTGACCAATGTTCCCAGCGTCCTTCGGGATCAAAGTTATAGTCTGTCTTATTGCGATTTGAGGTAAAATATCCAGCCTTTGCCAAATGCTCTGGCAGGGTTTGCAATTGTTTAGAAAAGGGAATTTCGGACCGCAGATGCTGCGTTCCCATTGCGGTTGCGTATAAGCCCGTGATCAAACAAGAACGGGCGGGTGCACAGATCGGTGCAGTAGCGTATGCCTTATGGTACAGTATTCCTTTACTGGCTATCGCATCAATATTAGGTGTCTTGGCCAGGCTGTCGCCATAACAACCTAAAGCAGGGCTGATGTCTTCAGCTACTAACCAAATGATGTTAGGAGGAGGCAGATCAGAACTTTCGGAAGGAGAAGTACAAGAAAAGCATAGACCTACGAAGCATAGGCAAAGCCAATAAATCGACCGCATGTAATTGTGTTGGTTTTTCTTTTCTCGAAATTACAAATTCTCCCAGACTTTTTCTGTCCTGCGGTATCCTGCGCGGAATCATTTAACTTCACTATTACTTTTCTCATACTCCTCAGCTCATGAAAGATCACTCATTATGTATCCTTAAAGGATTTCAGTCACCGTCACCCTCTTATTCCCTTCGTTTTTTTCTGTTGAATTTCTGTTTCCTGCTACTTTGTTGTAGCGGTGAGAGGGAGACATTCAATACCTCGATTGATCAACCCAATTTATTGTTGATTTTGGTCGATGATATGGGCTACGGAGACTTGTCTTCTGCTGGGAATCCCGATGTGAAGACTCCCAATCTTGACACCCTAGCTAAGAATAGCGTTAGGTTCAAGCATTTTTATGTTTCTCCCGTTTGCGCACCCACTAGAGCTAGCTTATTAACAGGAAGATATCCACAGAGAGCCGGGGTGTACAGTGTCACTAACGGTTATGAAAGCATGGCCCCTGAGGCTGTAACTTTGGGAGAACTTCTCCAGCCTTTAGGCTATAAAACCGGGCTTTTCGGTAAATGGCATTTAGGAGAATACTACCCGATGACACCAGCAGCTCAAGGTTTTGACGAATTTATAGGCTTTAGAACTGGCCATCATGCCGATTATTATGATCCCATCTTAGAACATAATGGCAAGGATCAAGCCTATCAAGGATATATTACAGATTTGTTAACAGAGGAGGCCTTTACTTTCATGGAGAAGGCAGAATCTCCCTTCTTCTGCTATCTCTCCCTAAATGCCCCCCATACCCCACTCCAAATTGACAGCAGCTACTATATAAGTTTCCTTGAGAAAGGGCTAAACGAAAGAACAGCAAGGGTTTATGGGATGATGGAAAACATTGATGAGAATGTTGGAAAACTGTTAGATCAGCTGGAAAAAATCGATAAACTAAGAGAGACCATTGTCATATTTATGAGTGATAATGGTCCCATTAATGGATGGCGTGTTCCACAGGAAAAAATGCGATACAATGCGGGATTAAGGGATCAGAAATTCACTATCTATGAAGGCGGCATTCGTACCCAATGCTTCTGGCATTGGCCGGAGAATGGACAGCGAGAATAGTGGAACAACAACTGGCTGCACATATCGATCTCGTACCCACTTTCTTAGATATCGTATCCAAAGACCGTAGCCAGATGGAACAGCTCGAACTGGATGGCCTAAGTTTACTTCCCGTGCTCAACAATGAAGAGATCCCGGATTTTCTCCGCGATCGGTTCATATTTCAAAACTATCATCTTTCAACCTTAGGAGCACCAGCCCCTTTTCCTGGGGGCATCGCACTACAATGGCCCTTCAAAATGGCAGAAGACAGCTTGCTGTACCAGCTTTCCCAAGATCCCGCCGAGGCCCAGAATAGGGCCATTGAACATCCTGAAGTGTTGCAAACCCTTCGCGAGGCTTATCTCGATTGGTGGCAAACACTCCCCCATGACAGCTCCGAATTTGCTTTAGCTATTCCGGTTGGTTACAAAGAGGAAAATCCGATCTTACTCCAACCTCATCATGGGAAGGCCATCGGGCAAGTGAAGTTTCTTGGGCAGAAAGGGTTACTCGGTGAGCGCATTGGTTCTCATCCAACTGGAGTAGATGGAGATTGGTTAGGTGCATGGGGAGCACCGGGAGATGGTGTACGTTGGTTAATTGATGTCCAAGAAGCTCACTCCTACGAAATTGCGGCAGTCGTGCGTGGCAATATGGGCGTAAAAGAGGCCGAATTTATCCTTGCAACAGCTGAAGGCAGTCGGTCTGTCAAGCTGTCTCAACCTGAGCTAGAAAAAGGATGGCAAAGAATCCCACTTTGCGATTTAACACTACAGCCAGGTACAAAGGAAATTTCTGTTCGCCTACAATCCTCTCTTCCAACTGGCAACCAGTTGGATGTTCAAGGATTATCAATTCGCAAAAAGTCTTAAGTCCTATTCGAATTGAATTGGAAATCTCTCTTGAAGATTTAAACTAGGAAGGATCTCGCGGCATTTGATCCAACTCTCTCAAGTACTTCACGATCTCGTCAAATTGAGCTCGCTCTAGGTAGGTAATGGGCGGCATTTTACTATTATAGCGGAAAGACTTGGGGTCATTAAGGAAGGCCCACATATTATCTGCTTCCCAGTAAGAGAGGATATTTCGAGGGTAGTTGAATTCAGGGCCCATCACACCACCTATCTTATTCAAAGAATGACATTTCAAGCAATGCGTTTCGTACAATTTAAATCCCTCTAGGTTTTCTTTGGGCATGATGCTTGCATAGGCAGCTTCATACGGGGTCAAGGTGAGCTTAGATAATCCATAAGGCCAAAGCAGCGAGTGGTCATCATAGGGTACTTCTTCCCAGACGAGATAAAAAGGAGGCATCTTACTCGCCATCCGCCCTGTCCAAGCTTCTGTCTCACTGTTTAGGTCAGTAAAAGCGATATAGCTCTCCTGCGAAAGGGCTACGTCCAAGGTTGTGGAGGCGTTATAGCCATCCACGCATTTGTAGGTTATCAATATCTTGGAAGGATCAGAAGCTTGTATCCAGTCATAGTCTCCTTGAGCGAGCAGACTTGCAAAAACTTTGCTGAAGGGATATGCTTTATACTTTTGCTCATGCTTCAGCGTGTGGTCATACTTCACCAAAACTTCTACCGCCTCGAGGTCGTGTTCTTCTCCTAGCAAGAACTCAAGGTCGAATTGGGCAAACTTCTGTTCACTTAGCGTTTTCTCGGCTACCTGTTTCAACTGTTCTCCCATTTTACCTTGTTCCGTACAGGCTCCCAACGCTAAGGCCAGAAAGAGCAAAAAATAGAGTACATAACACAGTGGAAAACAGTTAAAAACCCTCAGAAAGTAAAGTCGCTGAAACTCTTGCAATCGCATGCTTAACTCAAAATTTAGGCTCGAAAGTAACTAATAATGAAACGATTTCCTACCCTCCTCAAAAATTTAACGGCTACAATTCATTTTCACTATTTTACGCTAGTCCACTACTTTAAGAGACTATTCAATCCGCCAGGTAGATGGTACAGCATTTGCACTTCCTCTTGGGTCAAAGAACGCTTAAATAAAGCTACTTCGTCCATCAAACCAATGAAGTTCAATCCCAGGAAAACTTTGGCTTTTTCTACCTCCCATGTAAAAGGTTCTTCTATTTTACGTTCCCCTTGAAATTTACCGTTGATGTAAAACTTCGCAACGCCCTCTTTTGTATTCAATCCCTCATAGGTAACAACTACATGTGTCCAAATGCCCTTTCCAAAAGGGAGATCAGTGGCCGGTAGTAAGCGTTCATTGAAGGCTGGATTCTTATCCGGTGAAATATTCTCAGGATTCCATACCGCCAGATCACCATATACACCCATACGAAATGATCGAGGATTCTTGTCCGAGAAGTCCACCCATAAAGCCGCATCATTATATCCCACATCCGTGATTTGAATGGGATCAGTGTAACCAGGAGCCAATTCTTCATCCGGATCAAGACTGAGCCAAAGAGAGATTGCACCGCTCCAGTTCTCAGAACTATAAGCTACATTCTCAGCAGCCTGGTAGAAAGCCACGGGCTTAGCCTTTGCGGGAAACTCCAAAGCATGGCCGTGCAAGCCTCCATTCGCTTTAACTTTGGCAGCCGCATGATGAAGCCCCACTTGCTGTGTTTTCAATTCGTTGTAGGCTGCAGCTGTAAACAGCTTGGGGTTACCTTTGGCAAAGTCTGCCTTAATCCCCTCGTCAAAAGTAGCCGCTAGTGTTAGTTCCTCAGCAAGCGATTGCCGAAGCAAAGCTCTTTGATTTTCTACGTACTGGGCGATTTCTCCAACCGGAGCTATCCATATCCCGTATTGCGGATCATGTACATATTCCATCAGCTCCCTCAACATCTCCACTTTGGTCGTTTGAAAGCCCTCCTCTCCTATTTCATGCCCCGCTAAGATCACCCAGTCTTCATCATTGGCGGCGCGCTTCAAAATGGGCTTGATATCTTCTTTGAAATCTTTACCATCCATTGAAAAGGCTTGCAATTGAGAAAGATCCGCATACACCGGGCTATTCGGAGCTTCATTCAACCAATCTCTACCAGTCATAAACAGGTCTGCTATCAAAGGGACATAGCTCTTTGTTTGTGGCCCTCTACCTACAAAGGTCTGGCCACAAGGGTAGGCAAAAGAGGCTGGTCTCACACCGGTCATTTCTTCAATCTGCTTGCTCGCCTCTAACAACTCTGCTCGCATGGCTGTCAAATTGTAATTCTCCAAGGCCCTGTTTCGAGCCCATGGAAAGTTACCAGAACAGGGATGCAACAAGGAATGATTGCCCAACTCATGGCCCGCCGCTACCATTGCCTTCCATTCCGTTTGATATTTCTGCATAGCACTGGGCAAGACATAGAAGGTAGCCTGGGCATCCAACTCTTCAAACAATGGAAGGCCAACCGTTGGATGAGATTCCCTTGCATCATCAAAGGTGAGACTTAAGGCCATCATTTTGCCTTCTGGCCACTGAATTTGCTGGGCTTGCCCCTTCTCGATGATCGTAACTAAGAGAGAGCAGATTACTAATAACTGAAGTAAAACGGCTTGCTGGTTTTTCATGTCTTGTTTATGTATCTTGTTACTGGGAAGATAGCAAGAATTCGCTTTTAATTGTCAACTAGATAGAACTTATTGTACCCTTCAGTCATCCTTAAAACTGACCTATGGAAATTACGGAGATTTATTACCCGAAGGTTCGGGCAGAGTGGCGATCCTGGCTAGAGGAGCACCACACCCAAAAGACTGAAATCTGGCTACGCCGCTTTAAGAAAGCCACAGGCAAGCCCTGCATCACCTACGATGAGTTGGTCGAAGAGTGCCTATGTTTTGGGTGGATTGATGGTGTCATTAAAAAGCTGGACGAAGAAAGTAATGTTCAACGCATCACACCCAGACGTAAGAAGAAGACCTTTCTATCAGAACTGAACCGTCAGCGGGTCTGGAAGCTGCAAGCTTTAGGTCTCATGACCGAGGCAGGGGTTGAGCCCATTAAAGATCAGATTGGATCTCCAGAAGATGCCTTTGAAGTTCCAGATTGGATCCACCAGCAGCTAGTAGAAGCTGGCTTAAAAGAAAAATTTGCAGGGTTTCCCTTAATGTACAAAAGACTGAAGATTGGATGGATAACGGAAGCTAGTAAATATCGCCCTGAAGAATCGCAAAGGAGGTTGAATTACTTGATCAAAATGACAAGCAAGGACAAGATGTATGGAACTATTCCGGAGATACCGGGGTATTATTAGTGTCGTCTATCATATGAACATAGATAAAATACAGACTTTTATCGAAAAAACTCACCTCCAGTGTATCGTTTTGGGTCATTTATGCATTAATAATTATAGATACATATTTCATTGATAATCTAAATAGAACAGATTAAGACCAGATAATAAACGATTAACTAATTAGTCCATTTTGCAATACAATAAAAACCAAGAGTATGCCCATTCAGCACGCTTGCGAATATTTCGCAACTAAGAGGCCAGCGTGGGGCAATCTTTCCTAAAAAGAGCGCTCCATGATTGATTCTGGCCCAATAAAAAATGTAAGACGGGAATACCCCTAAATCACCAGAATCATGTTAACTTCTATCATCCCTCAACGCAAAGGACAATTCACCATCAAGGGTCGAAGGGAAGACCTTGCCAATCATCTGCGAAAGGCTGGAAATGCTATCGGAAAACTGGAGATTGATATCTACAGCTTCCGCATGGCCCGTGTTATTGGTTATTTCGAAGCCTATCTCGTGACTGGTACAATCCAGAACCTAGAAGATGGTTATCAGGTGGAGTATCACATTCGGCCACATTACTTTACTCAGTGGCTATGGTGGATCGCCATTCCTGGCAATTTCCTGTTGCTATTGTACTCTGATTTAGATCTTGCTAGCTTGGCGGAGCTCACTATGGCTCCTGCTTGGCTTCGATATACGGCTTATCTGCTTTTCATCCTCTCAGCCTTATTGGCCTTCAGCTGGTTAGTGCAATCAGATATGGCCATCACGGAGCGGCATCTGAAAGATATCCCATTTCCATCTCCAACACAGCCTTTGGCCGTCGAAGATAATGGTACTCCAAGATCCTAGGATCAGGATTTTGGTAAGCGTACAACGGGCATCCTCATCAAGAAATTCTCTTGCTAGCGGATGCTCTTTGTTTCATCCCATGCTCATTATTCCAAAACTTGCCGGACAGTCACTTCTTCCCCATCCCGGACGGATCGCAGCAGATCTCGATCCACTTCCAGCAACTTACCAAATACATTTACAGGGCTAGCTGCCCGTGCTTCTTGACCATGGCTGACGGGAGTGGGTCCGAAGAAAACGCAAAAGGCAGGCATGCTAGGCCAGTAGGCCAGCGCACCAATGTCTACCACATCCGTGGCCTCGGCCTCTAGTTGGGCCTCAGCTTCAATACCAAAATAAAACTCATCCCCCCAAGTCATTACTTGAGTCGTCACTGGCAAAGCCTCCCAAATGCTTCGCCCAGTCGGTGTATCAAAGATTTTGGCTTTGAGGATGAAAAGTTCGAATTCTAATTCAATTTCCATGCGCATAGATTAACGGAAGAATATGACAAAGGCTCCTAAAGCTGTCAGGATCAGAATTAGCTGGCGATAGTGTCTTTCCTGGATCTGCCTCACCACCCATAAACCCGTTACAAAACCGATAAGCGAAACAGGAATCAAACGGAGGTTTATCGCAAAAGTATCCATGGAGATTGTACCCCAGACCCAAATGTGAAAAGGTGCTTTAATCAAATTGACGATAAAGAATAGCCAAGCAGCTGTTCCAATAAATTCCGTTTTTGGCAGTCGCATCGCCAAGAAGAATACATTGGAGAACGCCCCTGCTAGATTGCCGATCATCGTAGTAAAGCCTGCTGCTAGGCCCATAATACCCGCAAACCACCACTGCGTAGGAACCTTGGCAGACTTTTGGCGATCCCATGCGTACATGATTACAACGCTGATAAAGATGATAACCGCCATTCCCCTTTTGAAAATGGTCTCCGGTAAATCCTTTCCAACAAAAACACCTAACAAGACTCCAATAATCATCCAAGGTAATAGCTTGAGGAGCAACAGCCATTGAGCATCTCGCTTATAATAAATTACTGCACAGATATCGGCGGTAATGAGGAGAGGCAGCATGATTCCGGTGGAAGCCTTTCCTCCAAAAACGATGGCTAAGATGGTAACATTTACCACAGCAATTCCCTTCAGCCCAGCCTTAGAAAGCCCAATCAAGAAGGCAGCTAGCATTGCAAACAGCCAGCTAGTCGTAGAGAGCTGGAACTCAGCCGGAAGTTCAAACATGAGGCAGTTTAAGTTGGCAAGCGGCAAAGGTAAGATGGAATCCTTAATCCCTAGTCATTATTCTGCATTCCTTTCAAAATAAAATCAGACATCTGCTTTTCTAGTTCGACAGGGTTAACAGCGCTACCTTGCTCGATGTACCAGCTGAACAACCAGCGAATGGAGGAAAGAAAAGAATAGGTAGCTACCTCAAGGTCCATAGTTCTTAATTCTTGTACCTCCATACCTTGTCCTATGATATCGCGTACCATTTGCTCATAGCTCCCTCTATTGTCCAGGAATGCCTGTTGTCTAACTTCTTCCAAATGTTTCCATTCTCCTACTAGTAGCGCTACCTGATAGGGATACGCCGTTGTTAATCGAACATTTAAGTCCACGATTGCTTTCAGTTTTTCCGATGGGCTATAGGAGGAGTTATAGATATTGCTAAGTCCATCGTGAAATTGATCCGCGATTTCAAAAACGAGATCATCTAGTAATTGCTGCTTGGAACGAATGTAATTGTAAAGCGTAGCCGCTTCCACTTGTAGAGCCTTAGCAATATCCCTCATCGTCGTGGCTTTAAACCCTTTATTATGAAAGAGCTCCAGTGCTGTTTCTATAAATCTCTCTCGCGTGATCTTCCTTTCCATGACTGAATATAAGTAATTGGTCGATTATCAAAAAAGCGTCAAAATCAATCTTGCAATCCGATGTCTCTTGCAGATAAAAACAATTATTAGTAAATTTACTAACAATTGTTAGTACTAAAAAATTAGCAGTATGCCTATTTATCATAAAATGGGAAAAATCCCCGCCAAAAGACATACCATTTTCGAAAAACCAGATGGTAGCTTGCACTATGAACAGCTATTTGGAACGATCGGATTTGATGGCATGTCGTCCCTGCTTTACCACCTGCATCGCCCGACTATGGTTAAGGAGGTGGGACAGAGTATAGATATGAGTCCGAAGGTGGCGATTGACCGAAATATGAAATCCTTGAAATTCATTGGATTCAATATTGAGGCAAAGGAAGATTACCTGGAAAGTAGGATCCCTCTATTGGTCAATAAAGACGTTCACATTGGACTCGCTGCCCCCAAGCAATCCTTGACCGACTACTTCTACAAGAATGCCGATGCAGATGAATTGCTATTTGTGCACAAGGGTTCGGGTACTTTACGGACTATGGTTGGGAATATATCCTTTGAATATGGTGACTACTTAGTCATACCTCGAGGCATGATCTATCAGATTAGCTTTGATACAGCGGACAATAGACTCCTATACGCGGAATCCTTTCACCCTATCTATACACCAAAGCGTTATCGCAATTGGTTTGGACAATTGCTAGAGCACTCGCCCTTTTGCGAACGAGACTATAAACGTCCGGCAGAACTAGAGACTCATGATCAGTTAGGAGACTTTGTCATGAAAATCAAGAAACAGGGACACCTACATGAACTGGTATATGCTTCACATCCTTTTGATGTAGTGGGTTGGGATGGCTACAACTATCCTTATGGCTTTTCCATTCACAATTTTGAGCCAATTACAGGCAGAGTTCATCAACCACCACCGGTTCACCAGACCTTTGAGACCTCCGCCTTTGTCGTATGCTCTTTCTGTCCTCGGCTCTACGATTACCACCCCAAAGCGATCCCTGCTCCCTACAATCACTCCAACATAGATTCAGATGAAATGCTTTATTATGTAGATGGAGATTTCATGAGCCGAAATGATATCGACCAAGGGTATATTACCCTACATCCCGGAGGAATCCCTCACGGTCCACACCCTGGAGCCTATGAGCGCAGCATTGGCAAGAAATCTACGGGGGAATTAGCCGTTATGATAGACACCTTCAAACCCTTGATGGTTACCGAAGCAGCCTTGCAGATCGAAGACGGCAAATACTACCAATCCTGGCTAGAACATTAATCACATTACATCCAAAAGAACTCATTATACTATATGTCTGAATTAAATCCTTGGTTGAACATAGCAGCTGATTCCGATTTCAGCATACATAATTTGCCCTTCGGCATTTTTTCTACCCCTAACCAAAGACCACGGGTAGGCGTAGCTATCGGCGAATTCATCATTGATTTACCGGCCGCAAGTCAAGCGGAGGTGTTTGCTGGTTTGAATATTCCCCCGATAGTCCTGGAACAACCCCAGCTCAACAATCTGATGCAACTGGGAAAGGTCATCAGTCTACAAATTCGACATCGCTTACAGCAGCAGCTGTGCGACCCGGAGTCAGCGCTAAAGGCATCTACTGGAGTGCTAGTTCCCATGAGGGAAGCCAAGATGCATATGCCGGTTCAGGTCGGAGATTACACTGATTTTTATTCCAGCATAGAACATGCCACCAATGTCGGCAAGATGTTCAGAGATCCCGCCAATGCGCTTCTGCCCAACTGGAAGCATATCCCAGTGGGCTACCATGGTAGAGCCTCCTCTATCATCCCTACGGACGAGCCCATCCGCCGGCCGAAGGGACAAACCCTTCCCAAAGGTGCTGATCAACCCGTCTTTCAGGCCTCTCAAAGATTAGATTTTGAATTGGAAATGGCATTCATTATTGGTAAGGAGTCCCAGCTAGGTGAACCCATTTCTACCCATGAAGCTAATGACTACATCTACGGCATGGTACTCTTCAATGATTGGTCTGCGCGGGATATTCAAAAATGGGAATATGTACCCCTTGGTCCTTTCTTGGGTAAAAATTTTGCCTCTTCCATCTCTCCCTGGGTGGTCTTGCTCGAAGCGCTGGAACCGTTTAAAGTCGCTGGACCCATTCAAGATCCTCCAGTGCTCCCCTATCTAGAGTACGAGGGAGAGCGCAACTACGATATCGAACTGGAAGTGGGAATTGCACCAGACGGGGCAGCAGAAACGCTTGTCAGTCGATCAAATTTCAAGTACATGTATTGGAATATGCAGCAACAATTGGCGCATCATACGGTGAATGGCTGCAATGTCAGAGTCGGCGATATGCTAGCATCTGGAACTATTAGTGGCCCGACTCCAGACTCCTATGGTTCTATGTTGGAATTATCCTGGTCAGGAAGCAAGTCCGTGCCACTTAATGATGGCAACAGTAGGACTTTCATCGAAGATGAAGACACCGTCATCATACGAGGATTTTGTCAAAGGGAGGGCAAAAGAGTAGGATTCGGAAAAGTAAGCACCAAAATACTCCCAAGTCATGCTTAAGTGGAGGAAAGTTTGTTCAGTTAGTTCTTAAAAAGAACCTCCACGAGCAAAAAAATAAGCCGATATCAAATTCCGGAGGCTAAATTCAAACAGCTTCTAGGTGTAAATATTATTTTTGGCATTCTTCTCCGTTCAGGGAAAACGGAGTCGAATCGTCAACTTCCATAACGCAAAGCGAAAGCATATGAATAAATTGGTTAAAAATGCCGCCGAAGCCATTGAAGGAATTCAGGATGGGATGACGCTCATGCTCGGAGGCTTCGGTCTTTGTGGTATCCCTGAAAACTGCATAGCTGCCTTAGCAGAGCAGGGAATTAGTGGATTGACCTGCATTTCCAACAATGCCGGAGTCGATGATTTTGGATTGGGCCTTTTGTTACAGAAGCGACAAATTAGGAAGATGATCTCCTCCTACGTGGGAGAGAATGCAGAGTTTGAGCGACAGATGCTTAGCGGTGAATTGGAGGTTGATCTGGTACCGCAAGGATCGCTCGCCGCTCGCTGCTACATGGCTGGGGCAGGTGTGCCCGCTTTTTTCACTCCAGCAGGCTATGGCACAGAAGTAGCTGAAGGTAAGGAAGTTAGATACTTCAACGGTAAACCGCACATTCTAGAAACGGCTTTAGAAGCTGACTTTGCCATCGTCAAAGCTTGGAAAGGTGACCGTTTTGGGAACCTCGTTTATAAGGGAAGTGCACGAAATTTCAATCCAGCCATGGCCATGGCTGGAAAGATCACCATCGCAGAAGTAGAAGAAATCGTAGAACCCGGAGAATTGGATCCCAACTTTATCCACACTCCTGGTGTTTTCGTACAGAGGATATTTGAAGGAACGAATTATGAGAAGCGAATCGAGCAAAGGACCGTTCGCCAAAAAACACAATCCTAACCATCAAAAATTCGATCCATGCTAGATAAGAAAGGAATTGCACAACGCATTGCTCAAGAATTACAAGATGGTTGGTATGTGAATTTAGGGATTGGTATCCCAACGCTAGTCGCCAACTACGTTCCGGAAGGCCTCAGCGTGGAGTTTCAGTCTGAAAATGGGATTCTCGGAATGGGTCCCTTTCCTTACGAAGGTGAGGAAGACGCAGACATGATAAACGCGGGAAAGCAAACGGTAACGCTTTTACCGGGTGCCTCTATATTTGACTCAGCGACCAGTTTTGCGATGATCAGAGGAGGGCACATCCAGCTGACGGTGCTTGGCGCCATGGAGGTGGCGGATAATGGAGATATCGCCAACTGGAAGATTCCAGGTAAGATGGTGAAAGGCATGGGCGGGGCCATGGATTTGGTTGCCTCAGCTGAGAACATCATCGTTGCCATGATGCATACGAACAAAAGAGGACAGTCAAAACTCCTCCGACAATGTTCGCTACCGCTTACCGGGGTGAAGTGTGTAAAACGTGTTGTCACTAACTTAGCCGTTATGGATATCACCCCGCAAGGCTTTAAATTGATTGAAAGAGCGCCGGGCGTGAGTGTAGATGAAATCAAGAGTGCGACGGAAGGCCGCCTGGTAATCGAAGGAGATATTCCTGAAATGCAATTATAGTTTTCGAACGATGGCAAAATCCATCGATAAATAGTAGACAATGGCAGAAGAACAAAAAGAACCAATTAAATGCCTAATCATAGGCTCTGGCCCAGCAGGTTATACCGCGGCGATCTACGCTGCTCGAGCTAATCTAAGCCCTGTAGTATATACAGGTCAAGAGCCCGGAGGTCAATTGATGATTACCACTGATGTGGAGAACTATCCAGGTTATCCCAAAGGCATTAGAGGTCCTGAGATGATGGATGACTTCAAAAACCAGGCAGAACGGTTTGGAACAGAAGTACGCTACGACCTAGTAGAAAAGGTAGACTTTAGTGGTCCGATCCATAAAGCTTGGACCGCTAATGGGGATGAGATACATGCTCACAGTGTAATCATTTCAACGGGAGCAAGTGCCAAATGGCTAGGTCTAGAATCCGAGCAAAAATTGATGAACCAGGGCGTTTCAGCCTGTGCAGTTTGTGATGGCTTCTTTTTCAAAGGTAAGGAAGTAGCGGTTGTAGGAGGAGGAGATACGGCGGCTGAAGAAGCCACCTATTTGGCAAAGCTTTGTCCAAAAGTGCATTTGTTGGTGCGTCGAGACGAAATGCGTGCTTCTAAGATCATGCAAGATCGCGTGATGAAAACGGAGAACATTGAAGTTCATTGGAATACAGTTACGCAAGAAATTCTAGGCGAAACAGACGTAACAGGTGTACGTGTATTGAACAGAGTTACGGAAGAAGAGCGTGTACTGCCCGTACAAGGTTTTTTCGTAGCCATTGGACATAAGCCGAATACCGATATTTTCAAGGATTGGCTGGACATGGATGACACCGGTTACTTAATCGTAAATCCAGGTACTTCTAAAACTAAGATCAAAGGTGTTTTTGCCAGTGGTGATGCTGCTGATAAAATCTACCGTCAAGCTGTGACTGCTGCTGGCACTGGCTGCATGGCAGCACTTGATGCGGAAAGATATTTGACGGAAGAAGGGATTATATAATCCCACTTTCGATGATGTAGAACTACTAATCCCGTGCTTCAACTGAGGCACGGGATTTCTTTGTGGTAAATAAAGGGAATTCTTAGTGCTTAAACACTCGCTTGGAACGCCGCACGCCATCAATTTCAAGTGACACAAAGTATAAGCCAGCGGAAAGGTTAGATAGATCAAAAGTTTCACGATATAAGCT
Organism: Saprospiraceae bacterium; assembly: GCA_013214355.1. Classification (GTDB taxonomy): domain Bacteria; phylum Bacteroidota; class Bacteroidia; order Chitinophagales; family Saprospiraceae; genus DT-111. The sequence continues at coordinate 161,122 of JABSSL010000005.1, forward strand.
TTCCAAAAACTCTTCCTGGTGAAGTAGCTGGCCAAAGGCATTCTGGACTGAAACAGCGCCATTGGCGCCGAAGGGTAGCTCAACGATGATGTTTAACAGATCTGTGGTAGGATTAGGATAAATCTCAAATCGAAGCAATCTATAAGGTTGTTCCCCTGCATTAACAAGGTTCATCAGTGAGTTTGAAGTTGTGAATAGAAAGTCGTCACAACTTGAAAGTGGAAGCAATAAATTGCAACTAATTTGATCACTAGAACTGAGCAGATCGGCATCTATTGTGAGTGTTGAGTCCGAAGTCCGATCCACAAGTATACTATCATTGAACCACCAACGATACTCATAATCAAAATGTTCTTGGTTGGCAATGGTGGCATAGACTTCTACTTCTCCAGCGGCTCCTGCCTCAGATCCTAACTGAACCTGGACGGATTCCGGCATATCTAAGACCACAATGGTGTCGAAGGTTGGCAAGTGTTGAGCAATTGGTGGATAAGTCGAAAAAAGGTCTCGAATGGAATTCCCGGAAAGAGCACCGGCTTCCACCAAATAACTATCGGTGTTAATCAACATAGGTCCTACATCTATTGCGAAACGTGGAACAGATAACCACGGTCCATTAAAATCAAGGCCATTAATGGAAGTGTCGTACGCATTGTCAGGGTCAAGATGAAAGGCATCTGGGAAACCAAAGATGGGAGACCAAAAGTGATAACCATACTCGTCCTGAAAGAGGGAATCCAAGGTATAGTAGTAGTACTTGTTCAACTCTATTGCCTCAGCAGGAGTGAAAAGAATAGTTGATAATCCGCCATATATGGCCATCGTTCCGTTGGGGTCGTTATTCGTATCTAACTTACAACAGTAACCATAAGCATGATAATTTGAGATATTTATGGTGTCAAGGCCAACCACAATAAATCCAGATGAATCTGGTCCTTCACAAGCTGAAACGCCTCCAATTCTTTCGTCGTAAGAAAGGATAAAATCACCAAATTGGTTTTGGTCAATGCTGAAATCTTTCAACAAAGCATGTCTAGCGTTTTCGTAACGCTGAGAATTTTCACTGAATCTAGCGTACATCTGCAAAAACCAATAGGTGAAACCGGTACCAGGGGCAGAAAAAACGTAATCTCCTGTCTCCTCTTCACATAAAGGGCGTCGGTAGCCATTTGCAAAGTATGGATTGTTAGGTAACCGATGTTCTGGGACAGGTGTTGAAATTCCAAGCAAGAAGGCGAGATCTAATTCTTCGGAGAACCAATCTGTTTTGAACCTTGATAAGCCTTCTCCAGGAGTCCAATGAAAGTGCATTAAGTTTGTTTCTTCATCATACAAGAAGTTCCAATCTGTCATAGCAATGAGTGAATCGGCTTTAGCTACGATGGACTCGTTTTCAGCAAAGTATTGACGGGCGACCACTATACCAGATAACAAAAGAGCGTTGGTAAAAAGGGAATATTCCGTTTGGAGATTCTTGCGCTTTAATGTGCCGCTGTCCAGGAAATGTGCCCAGTTACCATTGACACTTGCGTACCGAAGCGGATACGCTTTAGCGGAATCTATCTCTGTAGTATGTTGACATCGATATAACAAATTGAACAGTATTTGTTCCGTACGATCTTCAATGGCCTCTGGATCTACCCAAGCATTCCGGTGAGCTATGGTATACGCTGAAAGTTGCCAGCCAATACCATCAACAGAGATTAGATCATCCCAAAGGTGCCTATCAAAGATTAGATAGGAACTGGGGGCTACTGCCTCCCAAAAGAATTTAAATCGAACCTTATTGAGGTAGGCTAACAATTCCTGATCATTTTGGAATTGAGGTTTCTCGAAATTGCTTTCGATCAGATAAATATCATCCAAAGAGAAAATTCCTGATTTGTTTTGATTTACTTGAACTCCACCAACTGTTTGGGCAAAGATGAAACCTAGAAATTTTGCTTTCGCTGGATTAAAAGGTGGTGTGCCAGATGGACTATTGAAATCGCCAATGGCAACAGCAATTCTTTGCCATTCATCATGGCTTTCTAAGGCTAGAATATGCTCTCCTTTATGACCATCCACATCAGACAATTCCAATTTCATAGTTAATGGAGCATCAGCCACCAATTTGAAAAAAAAGGCAATGGAATCAATTCGTCTATTCTCGAAACCCTCTCCTAAAAATTCTGGAAAGAGATTCGTCAAATCAAAAGCAGAATTATTATCAAACCAGTCCCATTTAAAGGATTCGAGATAGCCCGCAAAATTCTCCTTAATGTCATAGCTGATATCCAAGTGTCGACCAGACCCCATTCTAGTACCAGCCTTCGTATAGTTTAATTGCAAAACTGATATATCCCCTACGATTCCAGCATTACCAGTAAAGGCATTGGAAAACTTCTTGATTCTATCTACATCATCATTGTAGTTCTGAAGAGAGTGGCAGTACCCTGCTCCAAGTACAGTCCGTAGTTTAATTGGAATCCAGTCCGTAAACTGGAAGTTGTTCCAATCATCTGTATCTTCAGGAATCCAACTGGCTTGCCATTCGTTATTTACATATATTTCTACCGGCGGGGCTTCCATGAAGTGTCTTCTAGAATATCTTATCCTAATAAACACTTCTCCACTACCGGCGACATTATTATACCACACTCCCCCTTCGCTACTTCCAAACTGTCCCCACACAAGATCATTGGAGGCATTTCCTCTAAAAATGGGGAGCCCTACTGTAGCCGCCCCCGGAAACTCCGCTTCGTAAACGCTGCCGCTCACCGCAGTGTCCATCGTAACTTCAAAAAAATCAAGATCTGCCACTCCAAATTGTTGGGCACTGGTATTAAACTGAATGGTATTGTTGGATAATAGAAATGGCGTGAAGCCAATAGAGAAAAGTACTACTCCTAATAGGTTACACAAGGCATTTTTCATATAGATGGTTTTTCAATTAGAGGATCTTTGGCAACAGCAATGAGCTGTCACACTAATTTCTATTCCAATACAACTAACAGGTCATTTTTTTGAATTCAAAATCTATTTATTAGAATATGTGCATAGCTTTATTATATTTATAAGTCTATTTATGAAAACTTCTGACATACAATGCCTTACAATCCAACTTTAAGCCAATGAGTCCTGGTGAAAAAATTCAGTATCTACGGAAAAACATTCTCAAATGGAATCAGAAAAAGCTTGCTGAAGAGGTCATAAAGATAAGTAAGACCAAGGGCCTTTATCAAGAATTAATCAGTAAGTACGAAACAGGTAAGGAACAGATTCGCCCCCAACATCTTGATGCCTTCGCCCAATTCTTGACCCATCGATATAAAAATACCATCTCAAGAATCGACCTACAAGAATTGTCCTTAGACGAATTACAAGCAAAACTAAGGGGCAAGGTCAATAACGAAATTGATAAACCCAAAAAGCCAGATTCGGGCCCCAAACGTTACCTCTTGGCCATTCCTGCATTGGTAATATTACTACTGACCATGTATGTAGGATTCCAGGCTTTGAAGCCCGTAAGTGCTCCCTCCGCGAGAATTCATTCCCCCAAGAATTCGATGCAATTGCCCTTTAGTAACTTTCGAGTCACAGGCTCAACCCTAGGGTCTGTTAAAGGATTTGATCTTTGGCTATTTATCGAAAGGCACGGCAAAGGAGACACCTTCTTCTGGCCAAAATCTGAGATAGATGCCTTTCACAAAACTAGCTCTAGCGATTCTCTTACATGGGAAAGAGAAGTTTTTCATCATCCCAATCCTTCTGACAGTACACTGTATCAAAATGATTTTGCCATCTCACTCTTCGTGATCCCTGATGATAAGTCTCTAATCATCAAAAATTGGTTTAACCATTGCAAAGAAATCGGGCATTACCCTCCTCTTGATCAGCTCCAGGCCAATGAACTAATTCAATTTCGCAGATCTATGATTAGTGGCCTGACCATTAAAGAATGACCAAGCGATATCGATAAGAATTCTACCCAGAATAAAGTCATTATTTTTTTGGCTTAGCACGGTGATAAAGTTGATACAGATACTCCTGTGATATCCCCATTCGAAATAGTATAAAAATTAGATAATACAGAAACTGCAAGCGAAATACGCCTACCTCTCGATATCTTCGGGCAGAAGTAACAACGGATTTCTTAGCAATGATGAATCCTCCTTCACGTTTTAATCGCCGAACTAGATCATAATCCTCCATGATATCTAGAGACTCCTTAAACCCGCCAAGGGTTTCAAAGACATCTCGCCTCACAAACAAGCTCTGGTCTCCGTAGTGAAAACCGTCCCAATTAAAACGTGTGAACCAAGCATGCCATCGCAAAAACCAATGTTTCCAATCAAAGGATAACCTAAAACACCCGGCTACGCTCTCAGTTTGAATAGCCTTCTGTATGTCACTGATAAATTGATCTGGCGGAAAAGTATCTGCATGCAAGAAGTAGAATATGGCTCCCCTAGCACGATATGCCCCCTTATTCAATTGGTAAGCTCGTTGTTGCACATCGCTTTCTACCAGGGTTGTGTCGAATCGTTTAGCAATGTCCGTAGAGGCATCTGTACTCCCACCATCTACAATTATAATCTCGACACCCACGTCCATACCAATTTGGGTTTGCAAATAAGGAAGTAACTTCTGCAAACTCAAAGCCTCGTTCAAGGTTGGTATGATAATACTTAACCTCATACTGGCTAAGATAAAAAGCAATGGCCGAAGTATGCATTACACTTCGGCCATCGTTATGTCCTGAAGACGGATATTAGTCCAAGCAGTCCTAGTTCGGTACAGCCTTAGACAAATCTGGTTCAATCCCCATATTTGCCCAAATAAAGGCATATCTATCCGCAGCCAATTCGATTGTCTGTTTAGTAGATACAGAACCATGTCCCGCATTCGTCTGAATACGGATCAGCACCGGATTATCTCCTTGATGGGCTTCCTGAAGACGAGCGGCAAACTTGAAGGAATGGGCAGGAACTACTCGATCATCATGATCCGCTGTGGTAACCATAGTAGCTGGATAATTCACTCCTTCTTTCAAATTATGGTAAGGAGAATACCCTTTAAGATATTCGAACATTTCAGGAGAATCCTCAGCGGTACCATAGTCTGCAGCCCATCCAGCACCGGAAGTAAACTTGTGGTACTTGAGCATGTCCATTACACCTACTGCAGGCAAGGCTACTTTAGCTAGGTCTGGTCGTTGGGTCATGGTAGCGCCAACCAATAGACCACCATTTGATCCACCGGCAATGGCTAGGTAATCGCTAGAAGTATAGCCCTCCTTAATTAAGTACTCTCCGGCAGCAATGAAGTCATCGAATACATTTTGCTTATTCATCTGCGTCCCGGCTTTGTGCCATTTCTCTCCATATTCTCCTCCCCCTCTCAGGTTTGGCTGAGCATAGATTCCTCCGTTTTCTAACCAGACAATTCTCGAGGCACTAAAACTTGGCGTTAGGCTAACATTAAATCCTCCATAGGCATACAGAAAGGTTGGATTCTTCCCGTTCAACTCTAGGCCTTTTTTGTGCGTGATAAACATAGGCACCTTGGTACCATCCTTACTGGAATAGAAAACCTGTTTGGTTTCGTAAGCGGATGGATCAAACTCTACTTTAGATTGGCGATACATAGTAGATTTACCCGAAGCAATATCGTACTTATAGATGGTACCTGGATAAGTAAAGGACGTAAAAGAATAGTACAATGAAGTATCATCCTTCTTAGCGCCAAAACCACCTGCTGAACCAATCCCTGGCAATTCTACATCCCTTTCGAGTTTACCAGTCATATCAAACTGCTTGATGGCCGTCTTTGCATCCACCAGATAGTTAGCAAAGAACTTACCTCCACCAGAACCAACTCTGAGGACATTTTCTGTTTCAGGAATCACATCCTCCCAGTTATCCTTTGTAGGAGCCGATAGATCCATCTTGATTAAACGGTAGTTAGGTGCATCTATATTGGTGTACAAGTAAAAGGTGGAACCATCATTATCTATGTAAGAGCAACGTGCGAAGTAGTCTTCCTGAATTTGGATGAAGTCGCCATTCGGATCATTCAGATCCTTGACATATAGCTGAGCTCCACTAGTATTTTGCGCAGCAGACACGACCAAATACTGTCCATCTTCTGAAACACCACCACCGATATAGCGGTTTGGCTGCTTCTCTCCACCATAGACCAACTTATCCTCTGACTGAGGAGTTCCTAACTTGTGATAGTACAACTTATGATACTGGGTCTTGGCAGACAACTCACTAGTCCCCTTTGGATTATCATAGCTACTGTAGTAAAATCCGTCCTTACCTCTCCAAGATAATCCGCTAAATTTCACATCGATCAAAGTATCTCCAACTACTTCCATAGTCTCTGTATCCAGGACAATCACCTTTCGCCAATCAGAACCCCCCTCCGTGATCATATAAGCAGCAAGTGCTCCATCTTTTGTAAAAAAGATACCTCGGAGTGCTACCGTCCCATCTTCTGAAAAGGTATTGGGATCCAAGAACACACTAGGTTCTGCCTCTTTATCTCCTATCGGCGTACGGTACACCACACTGTGGTTCTGGAGTCCATCATTCTTGTAGTAATATTCATAGTTTCCTTCTTCAAAAGGAGCAGACACTTTTTCGTAATCCAACAATTCCTCGATACGTCCTTTCAAATTTTCTCTGAAGTCAATGCCATTTAAGTAGGCGCCAGTAACGACATTTTGAGCCTCAACCCAGGCTCCAGTCTCTGCAGAAAGGTCATCTTCCAGCCATTGATAAGGATCTGCTACGTCCACCCCATGGTAGGTGTCCATATGTTCACCCTTTGTGGTTTCAGGATAGGTGAGGTTGGGGGTTTCCTGATTTTGGTTAGTCTTACAAGCCATCAAAAGAGAGAGCGTAAGCCAGGCAAAAATTGCTAGTTTTTTCATAAACTATTTAGTTGATAAGAAATAATAGATGAGGGTAGAGATAGGATGTAAAAAATTAGCGATCCGAGTCTTCCTGCTCTCAATCGCAAATCCAATAGCTCACACCAACACCTCGTATTATATTGACTAAGATAAAGCATATCTCCCAATTGGAAAGCTCACGGCCTTGAGAGATGCCTACATTAGCAGGATTTCACAGAATACCTCACCGCCATTTTTGAGTTATTTATCCCGCTTCGATCCAGACAATGGACAAACTCCATTTTCAGTATTGGACAAATAAGTAGTGTCAACGACCATCCCATTCTCATATTATTCTTTAATTTATCCATCAGAATCTAAACATCCTGTAAAATTGAATTGCCAACATGAAGCATTACGATCATTTGATTATTGGTACTGGTCAGGCCACAGGAACACTACTTGGGAAACTCATCCCCACAGGTACATCTATAGCCGTCATAGAAGAAGCTAAAGTCGGAGGAAGCTGTGTCAACTTCGGTTGTACACCTACTAAAACCTTAGTCGCAAGTGCCAAGGCATTGTTTCAAGCGAAGCGGGGTGATTTCTATGGATTCCACACAGGTGAAATCAAGGTGGACTACGATAAGATAAGGGCTCGGATGAATGCCGTGCGCGCTGCTAGCAACACTGGTCTAACGAATTGGATGGAGAATACCCCAAATGTAGATCTGATCAGAGGCCGGGGCTCCTTTGCTGCACCGAAAACGATCCAGGCAGGAAATCAGCAGATGACTGCTGAAAATATTTACATCAACGTAGGTACACGCCCTCGCATCCCGGCCATTGCCGGGATCGATCAGGTGCCATGGATGGATAGCGCAAAACTGCTTGATAAAGAAGACCTACCCAAGCGACTCATTATAATCGGAGGCGGTTATATCGGAGCTGAATATGCCCAAGTATATCGTCGTTTCGGTTCAGAAGTCGTCCTGATTCAAGGAGCAGATCAATTGATGCCTAGAGAGGATAAGGACGTGGCCGATGCCATTCAGGAATTTCTAGAGGAGGAAGGCATTGAAATAATTTGCAGTGCCAAGGCATTAAGTGTGAGTAATACTGATGATGATATAGAATTAGTTATCTCAAAAGATGGACAAGAAAGTAGCATTCGGGGTACAGATCTTTTAATCGCGACAGGTCGAATTCCCAATAGTGACAGCCTGAACCTTGAGGCAACCGAGATCGTCACCAATAAACGCGGCCATATTGAGGTCGATGACATTTGCCGAACAGCGGTTGAAGGTGTTTTCGCGCTGGGTGATGTAAATGGTCATGGCGCCTTCACCCATACCTCCGTCAATGATGCTGAAATTGTTTTGGACCATCTTTTTGGAGGAAGTCGTAGTATTTCACAACGTAATACAGTCTATGCGCTCTTCACGGATCCACCACTTGGGAGAGTAGGCATGAGCGAGAAAGAAGCTTTAGCAACTGGCAGAAAAATTCTGAAGGCGACTAAGCCTATGTCCAGGATCAGTCGTGCGAAAGAGATGGGCGAAACCAAGGGATTTGCGAAGTTACTGGTTGATGCCGAAACAGATCTTATTTTAGGGGCCTCCATCTTGGGCGTGGGTGGAGATGAAATTATAAATATGTTCGCCGCCATCATGCACAGTGAGATTGAGTGTCGGAATTATCGTCGCGTAGTATTGGTTCATCCGACGGTATCTGAACTAATGCCTTGGATTCTAGATGGAATCAAGGAGGCTAGGGAGGGCGTCCCTGAAAATATTTACAAGGCTGACTACGAAGTAGTTGGCCTTTAGATTTGGGTATAAAATTCCCCGAAAACAGCCAAAAAAGGCTAAATTC
>JABSSL010000050.1 GCA_013214355.1 Saprospiraceae bacterium
TTCAAAGGATACAGATAATGTCCTCCAGATCGCCTGGGATCAGCTAGTGGGGCAAATATTTCTAATACGTTCCTCGACATGACTTTTCATGTTAAGGTAATTCTTTATTTTAAATGCGATCGCCCTGTGGTACCCCAGACAAGCTATCAAATCACCAGAATCAAAGCAAGTCCCAATTTTCCATTAAAAATTCACCCCTATTAATTATAACCCCTCAATTATTCATTATGCATTCAACATTATCCATTAAAAAGTTGCCCCGACAGGATTCGAACCTGCAACCCTCGGTTTAAAAGACCGATGCTCTGCGCAATTGAGCCACGAGGCAATGTGAAGTCGGAATAGTAAAGTTGGAAATCGGAATTTCGTAGCCATTCCGACTAGGGGTGGCAATCCGGGAATCGAACCCTACCCTCTGGTGCTTCAAACCAACGCTCTCGCCCTGTGAGCTAGATTGCCATGAATTAATATTTTCAAAATAAAAGCTTGAGACTACAGCTTTATGGGGACATTCTTTCCGTGGATTATGACCGGGTGTGCTAAACCCAGTGTTCCCGCGTTATCCACCCGTTTCTGTCGCCAGAGCGAGGTAAATGTCCAATGCCGTTGGTGTTCTCTCAAAAGAGAACTACGTCGTGGTTGATCAGCACCTTAGACGTGGCTTGCATAGCGGCTCTGGTGTCCGCGCTTTGCAATTAGAGGGTTGGTTCCCTCGCCATTAACAGGCGTTCCCCGAGGCATGCCTCGAAGCCGGCCTGACCGAATGTGTACCGCCTGAAGTGATCTTGCGGATCCCTTCAGCCCGTATATCGCAACGGGTTTAGGCATCTACTACACCTCGACGCCCGGGACTTGGGCTTACATACATAAGACAGGACTCGAACCTGCATACTCAAGGTTTTCAGCCTTGCTGCTTTCCAATTAGCATACTTTTGCAATAAAAGTTTTTCTGGACATTTAGAAGAAGCGTCCCGGGTGTGGCTCCGTAGATTTTCGCCTACAAAATACCAGGCTCCTTCTTGTGGACCTCCCGATCCACGGTATGGCTGGACAACGACCCGTTACCAGGCACCTATCCTTAATACTGGTTGCAGCTACATGAAAGAGGATAACTCCCATGCAACCCACAGCCTACAACTTTCCCTATTGATGTCTCCATCTCAATACCGATATCCTTCTCGGTATATGCTGTTCCCGCCACCTCAGCGGTCGCCCCTGGTGGCCTGGACCCAACATGTTCGTTGCTTGCTTACTCCAACTCTCTCGAAAGAAAGTCTCCACTATTGTTACTTCAATGAGCAGATTTATCCCCGTTACCAGGTTTATGTGACGACAGTAAGCTGCCGATGAAAACTAGATGCCAGGGCATAGCCCCAAGCTCTAGTTTTACATTTCTTATGTCAAAGAACGACTGGACGCGCAGCTGGGAATCGAACCCAGAATTACAAGCTTATGAGACTTGCGTGTTGCCCTTACATCCACCGCGCGTATTGTCCCGATGAGTGGACTCGAACCACTAACCACTCGCGTATCAGGCGAGTACTCTAACCACTTGAGCTACATCGGAATAATCTGCTAAAAGCTGGTACACGGATAAGCTCTCGATAACAAGTCGAGTACAATGCCGATTATGCTATACCAACGAAAGAACGCCTTTTGCGGAAAGGGATGGATTCGAACCATCAACCTTCTGGTTAACAGCCAGTTGCTCTGCCGATTGAGCTACCAATCCGTCTATTAGAGCAAGTAGTCGGACTCGAACCGACATCCTCTGGGTGGAAGCCAGGAATTCTACCTTTGAACTATACTTGCTTAAAACTAGAAATCAATAAGTCCTTCTAACTGCGGAAGAGGTGGGAGTCGAACCCACACGAGCCGTTAACTCCTAACTGTTTTCAAGACAGCGGCCACCGCCGGTTGGCTTGCTCTTCCAAAAAGCGAGCGCGTGATTAGATTGTTATTTCACTTTAACTAGAGGGTCTTTTTTGATTTAATTTGTACCTGTCGAGAGATTTGAACTCCCACTCACTTGCTTCTAAAACAAGCCGCTTTTCCGGTTAGCGCAGACAGGTAGTTGTAATTTTTAATGTTGAATGAACAATGGATAATGTTGAATGAAGGATGGATAATATAGGTGGTAAAAGATTGATTACCTGGGGATATACTCAAAGAAAGAGAGAAACGCGTTTCAATAGTTTTCCTTGGTTTTTTGGTGCATACCCCTCCAGTAATCACCTACCTTTCCAATTATTCATTAAACATTATCAACTATACATTACAATAGCGGTGACGACGAGACTCGAACTCGCAATCTTCGGATAGACAATCCGCTGCCCTAGCCATTAGGCCACGCCACCAAATTGATGAATATAGATGAACCTCGATCTGAAGCTCACCTTTTATATACCTTTGGTCGTATAAGCATTTTGATGTTGGGCAATTGCCACAAGATCATTTTGCTTTATACCTCAATTATTTCTTAATTCTATAAATCAAAATTTGAAGTGAACCTAGAGACAGCGTAGAAGAGAAAATAGAAAGGAAAGTTTCTGTTCGAAGCTGTCTTCCCAACAGCCCGAACACTTTTGTCGGTAACTGCTAGGAGATAAGATTCTCTTTGCCCTCAATGGAGCCGAAATCGAAATCGATACCATCGAAATTCGATTCGCGTCTGCCTAGTGCTAGGCTGGACTGCCCCTCCAAGAGGGATTCGCAAGAGATAATATGTATGATAGATAAATACATCTGAAAGTAGTATATTTTCTTTATCAGTTACGGCATTATAACTTCAGGAGATATGTGAATAGTTCCGAGTGATTCATAAAAAATGCCTCTTTTTTCAAGATTCCAGTACAAACTACTGATTATCAACTCAAAAAAAGCGGCATTTTTTGTTGGCCTTAATAAAAGATCAGCTTAGAAAAGATAGCATTTCAGCAGTTAAACGTCCTAAACTGGTACCTTCTCGCCAACTTTAACCTCTCTAATCTTGTACGGTTTCTTCTGTTGTGATTCGAAGTAGGTCCGCATTTGAATTTCTACCACAATACCAATCGTGATAAATTGAACTCCTCCGATCACAAGCATCAGGCCAAGAATCATTAGCGGTTTTCCCCAAATGTCTTGTCCCATAATTTTGAGCACCATTAAATAGAGATTGATCAATACCCCCACCACAAAAAGTAGTACCCCAGTGTTCCCAAAGAGGTGCATGGGTTTTTGCATATACTTCTTAAAGAATAACATCAGCAACAGGTCGCTAACCACTTTGAAGGTGCGGCTTAAACCATACTTCGAAGTACCAAACTGACGAGCATGGTGCTTAACGGGTACTTGTGTGATTCGTGCTCCTTCCAAGTGTGCGAGTACAGGGATGAAGCGGTGTAACTCTCCATATAAGCCTAAGTCTTTGGCTAACTCACTTTTGAAAACTTTCAAAGCACAGCCATAATCCCTCAACTTGACTCCAGAGGCATTTCTAATGATATAGTTGGCAATACGACTTGGAATTTTTCGGAGTACCATTCCGTCCTGACGATTAGCACGTTCACCTGCCACCATATCCCATCGCCCTTCCTCAGCTAGCTTCAACATGGCTGGAATATCAGAAGGGTCGTTTTGGAGGTCGCCATCCATGGTGGCAATATATTCACCTTGAGCTTGGTCAATTCCAGCCATCAAGGCAAGACTTTGGCCGTAATTCTTCATCAACTCGATCACCTTAAGGCGAGGATGGTCATTGCCATATAGTTCCTTTAATGTATTGTCAGATGAGCCATCATCCACGTAGACTATTTCATAATCGTACCCCTCAAGTGCATCATTAATCCGCTCTATCAATGGCTTAATGTTAAGTTCCTCATTGTAAACGGTGACTACCACCGAAATTTTAGGTCGCATAGTTATTGATTTATAGGTAGTTGCCCGATGACATAGTACTTAAGTTCACCATGTCTCACTTTTACTTTTTCTACTTCTTTGTAGGGTAGTTCAGGGTAGTATCTTGGGTCTATAAAGTAGTAATCTTTAGCATCAAAACCTCCTATCTTTCGTTTCACAATCCTACCATAGCTCCGAGTCATATAGAAAGAGGTAGCCGCCTGATAGGGGGTAATTCCATACACAAAAAGTGATTCATTTTTCAGACTATCGCCTACGGCTGTAGCTGAGATTCGACATTCATCACCGTAATCATTCTGATTTCTGTCTGGTAGGACAAACCAGTCAAAACCGATTCGAAATACTACCAAAAATACGACTAAAATAACCATCTGCGAATTACTCTGCTTATGGTACAAGTAGGCTAGCGTGCCCAATCCGAGAAATAGCACCAACCCTTTTAGAGTTCGATAGGGAATATCCAGTGGCCGATCTACAAAAAAGGTGGTCAAACTCCCCAAGGCAATTAGTGTACAGACCACCAGGAACAGATTGGATAGCAACCGATATTGCCAAGTGTTCTCGTCTTTGTGTATTTGGTGCAAATACACATAACTTGAGAACACCAATGGCGCCATCATTAGTAAGTATCGAGGATAAACTTCCGGAGAGGTCCAATACAGGATAATATTTACCAGAAAGATCAACAGATTATAAGTAATGAATTCATCCTGTAAAATGAGTTTCTTAATATCTCTTCGAATGAAGTAGATTATTAGTAAAGTCCAAGGCAAGAAATGATAAATCATTTCAAAGGGAAAACTAAAGATGTGGAGAATGGTATCTCCAATCCCATAATTTGTAATCGTCCGCTTACTTGACTCTGAAAAAAGCGTAGCAAAGACCCGTTCTAGATCGGGATTCTTGAGATAATAGGCTGTGTAATAGCCTCCTACAATGATTAGGAAAACTAGGCCTCCCACAATATGTTGAAGGGAGAAGAGTCGCTTAAAGGATCTTTTATAGGTAAACCAAGCCAGCAGTGTAAAACCCAGAAATACTACTGCAGGTAGTCCTTTCAATAAGAAACCAATGGCTCCAAACAAATAGGCTCCCACAAATAAGGTGTACCATCTTTCTGATTTAAAGTGATGGAACACCCACATAAATAAACTAAAGATCACCCAAGAAAAGCAGGTGTCGATCAAGCCCAGCATCGAATCCCAAAACAGCATCCTACCACAGGTAACCAGAAAGAAGGCATTTAGGAAAGCTACTTTCACACTATAGTGCTTTCTGAAGAAGTAGAAGATCGTAGCTGCATACCCTAACAGAAATAAGGCGGTCGGAAAACGTGCCACAAACTCATCAAATCGGCCAAAAAGCGTAAAGAAAATAAGTAGTAGCCAATTATACAATGGGGGTTTATTGTAGTAGTAATCCCCATGCATAGTAGGCGTAATGTAATCCCCTGAGAGCTTCATCTCCATTGCCACCAGAGCGCGTATCCCCTCATCATCAATAAAGGCAAGTACTCCTAAATTTATGAGCAGGGCAGGAACCAATAGTATGATACCTGCCCAATAAAGCCATGATTCTTTAATTACTAGGTCTTTCACGCCGTTGCTACTGTTTCGGCGCAAAAGTAGGGATTTTTTCACCAACCCTAGTTGATAGCTTGGTTATAAAGCCTTTGATTTTCTTATTGTTAGCGGATCACAGTTACATCCCCAGAATAGGTTTCCACCACGCCATCAATGAATCGAATATCTACCACATAGACATACACGCCGTTATTTACTAATCTACCATTGATCGTTCCATCCCAGCCATCCGCCAGGTTATTTAGCGCCAAATCTTGACCATCAAAGATCAAGTCTCCCCATCGATCAAAGATCTTTAAAGACTCGATCATATCAGCAGCAGGGCCTCCATAGGCTATAAAGCTGTCGTTCCGGCCATCATTGTTAGGACTTATGGCATTAGGAATATAAATAGGACGTTTCTTGGACAAAGTAACTAGGACATCATCCGTAGCTTGGCAGCCATTGGCATCAGTTACGGTCACTGTGTACACCGTATTGTCTGGAGGTGCTACTGAAATCCAAGAGCAATCGCTATTAACACAGATCAGGCTATCTTCGGGGGTCCACGCATAAGTCACTATCGGATCAGAAGGAACAGCTCGAATTCGAGTATCAAACCCAAGGTCTACTATTTGATCTGGACCCGCGTCTACTGTCAGTTCAGGAGGCTGATTCACCGTAGCTTCAATGGAAGCAACACAATTGCCCGCATCTCGAACTGAAACTGTAAAGGTACCGGCAGGTAAACCGGTTAAAGTTGGACTAGCTTGAAATGCACCGCCATCAACGCTGAATTCGAATGGACCTGTCCCGCCAATACTCGCAGCCGTTATGCTACCATTGGATTCCCCGAAGCAAACATTATCGAGAACTTCAACGATTTCAATATCTAGTACCTGTGGTTCGATTAATGCAATTACAGCGCTGATCTCACAACCATTAGCATCTGTAACTTCAACATTGTATTCAGCTGCTGGTAAGTCTTGGATTGTAGGTCCGGTAGCACCAGTATTCCAGTTGTAATTGTAAGGAGGAGTACCTCCACCGACGACCGCAGTTACCAGTCCATCATCTGCTCCGTTACAGGTAATATCGTCAAAATCAAAATCTAAGGTAAGCGGAGCGGGATCGATCAATATGAACTCAAATTGTCCCATACAAAGATTAGCATCGAGTACGTCTACGATGTATGAGCCCGCAGTCAGGCCCGTCAGTGAGCTTTCATCGACAAAACCATTACCATCATTCCAATTGAATTGGTAAGGCGGGAGTCCATTGTCAATAACAATGGTGATGGCTCCATCGGAAAAGCCCGTACAAGAGGGGGGCGTAATCGCTTGGATAGTAGGATCAAGCACTAACTCCAACTCCCGAACAGGAATCACTAGATCTGTCAAACAGCCATTCTGATCCCGAATCGTAACGGTATAGTCCCCTTGGGAAATATTAGTTAAGGAGTTATTATTGGTAAAACCACTATTATTCCAATCGAACTCATAGGGAGGGGAACCTCCAGTAATCTGTAAAACCACTGCACCATCAGTCCCTCCATTACAGGTAGGTTGGGTAATCAAGGTATCAATTTCCAGCGCACCTGGACTTTCTACCAGGAAAGTAGCTGTTCCCATACAATTGAACATATCCGAAACGGTAACCATATACTCACCTTCCACTAGATTGGAGGGATCTTCATCTGTACTTCCGTTACTCCAGATATAATTATAGGGGGGAAAAGGGCTCGTAGCAGTAAGGTCGATGAATCCATCCGATGAGTCAGGGCAGGAGGGACCATTGACTTGTCCGTCAAAGGTGAAGGAATCATCACAGCAAGTGATGACTATTTGAGCTACCTCCGAAACGATACAGCCTCTATCCGTTTCAATCGACAATAGGACGGACTTGAGGCCAGGGGTGGTGTAAGAAACCTGTGGTGGTATTTGCCCATTAGCCGTTGGAGGGTTGGCTCCTTCTCCGAAATTCCACTGCCAATCCACTATCTCTCCAACAAAAGTAGATCCATCCGAAAAGCTAAGGGATTCGCCTACACAGGCTTCAGTTGGGTTTACACTGAAGGCCGCTTCAGGTCCAAGGAAAGTTCCTGTACCGCCAAATTCAATGGAAAATCCACTCCCAGAATTACTGAAGTTACTAATAATCAAGGCATAACTTTTACCAGCTTCCATATCCAATGGAGCAAGAAAGTTGTTGTCTCCAGGCTGGCATCCACAATCTTCTGAAACATCTGTATCCGTCAAACTCAATCCAGTAGCTCCGGTACAGTCAATCCATTCATTCAAGGGAGAATTGTTGTTTCGCCCTGAGGTCATATTTCGTAATAAAATCTTATTGTTACAGTCCTCTATACTGGCCGGTAATTCAAAAATCCAAAAGTCTAAGTCGTCAGCTGGGTTTTGCGGGGTAAGGGTAAAGGAAAGCGTTCCTGCTTGATCGCAAGTCCACTTATACCAAGTTGATGCATCTTCCAGAATAGGTTGGGTACCTCCACAGAAAATGCCTTGCAATTCTGAAGGATCATTTCCTGAACCACTGATCTTCTCTACGGCGAAGGAGGATTTATCACACAAGATCACTCCGGGGTTACAATCTCCGGAGGGATCGGGCACAGAATTATAGTTATTCACACATAGGGTAAAGTCTCCGGTTTGTCCATCTTCTCCATTGATTCTGATATAATAGGTGGCGCCGATAATTAGATTTGAGGTTACCGTATTGATTACATGTCGGCCAATACCATCTGAACTACAGGTAAGTTCTTGTAGGTTATCGCAGTTGCCAGCATAAATAGCAATACCTGGATTCCGTAAATCTCCCCAATCAATATTATCATTAAAATCTCCAGTGACACCAACATTCAAGGTATTGCCGATAGCAGTAAAGGAAAACCATATATCAGTGGGTGGAAAGTTATCCGGAAAGCAACCTGGCGCTGGAATGCCTTCATCCGTAGCTCCAACATTGCTGACAGCGGCTATGTCAGAACACCAGTTTTCTACTTCCGTTAATTCGGTAGCATCAATACAATTGTCATTAGCAGGTTGAGCCCATAGGCTAGACCCTACTAATAGAAATAGGAGGGAGAGGTAAAAAAAACGCATAGTTTTCTACTAATTTTGGCGATCGAATAGGGCAACTCTCATCTGTCTTTCTCTGATCAAGTCTTATGGGGCTTTACTATATAATAGTCTTATTTACAGTGTATTTGTCCTTGGTTTATTCAAACATCCTGTACAAAGCAGGACTACTAAACTTGCTTTTAATAGATATCTATTTCTAATCTACCCCCCCACTCACCAGGCTTTGCCAAGACTATTCTTGCCAGGCAGCCGACTGTTCTGCCTCTGATCCAAGTTACAAGAGTAACAAACGGAACCTCAAAAAGGCTCTAAATTTGTCCTACTATCTCGGTTCCCTTTCCTCAATATTCTCAGCAATGGCCACCAGAAGTATTCTGGCCCCGTTTCTTTCCGAGCAAATCGACCTTGCTCAATTCTTTAGTTGTAGACCGGCTGCTTACTCAAAAGGGTTGGACCATCTTTCATAAAGTATAACGCTAAACGAGCTATAAACTCATTTTTGTTTAGGTTTGCAGCATGTTAAAGTTTGTTAAAGTTTAGCTTTCTATGAAAAAATGGATTCCCAATGCGCTAACCCTACTCAATCTTTTCCTGGGATGTTGTGCCTTGGTAGCCTTATTTAATCAGGACTATCTACTTGCCATTGGATTTATTTCCGGTGGTTTGATAGCTGACGTTCTTGACGGTGCGGTAGCCAGAATACTGCAAGTAAACTCTCCATTGGGAAAGGAGTTAGATTCCTTTGCAGACATGGTCACCTTCGGTGTAGTCCCAGGTTTAATTTTGTATATCCTGATTGCAGAGGGATTTAGCGGCGGGGGTTTTAGTGGACAGTTGCAGTGGAGTGCCTTACCGGCTTTTGTCTTAAGTGCATTTTCGGGTCTAAGACTTGCTAAATTTAACCTAGATACTCGGCAAAGTCAAACATTTTTGGGATTACCTACACCTTCCTCCACTATTTTTGTGGTCGGCTTATTGCTAATCTGGCATTTCAATAGTTTTGAGCTAGGCCGAGTGGTAGGACAACCGATCTTACTTTATATAGTCATAACTGTGTTGTCTTACCTACTTATTTGTGAAATTCCAATGTTTAGTTTTAAGCTTAAGACAGTAGGATGGAAAGGGAATGAGATCCGTTTTTCTTTTCTGGGTGCTTGTGTTTTATTGATCCTCTTTCTCCAGGAAGCTGCGGTGAGCGCCATCATTTTATTTTACTTGCTAATAAATATTTCGCTACATTTAAGTGGCAGGAAAGTCAGTTAGGA
The DNA here is from genome assembly GCA_013214355.1 of Saprospiraceae bacterium. GTDB lineage: Bacteria > Bacteroidota > Bacteroidia > Chitinophagales > Saprospiraceae > DT-111. The sequence continues at coordinate 9,826 of JABSSL010000050.1, forward strand.
TTGAAGATTTCAGCTATGTTATACATTGTACCGACCCCAATTGGGAACATGGAAGATATTACGCTCCGAGCCCTTCGTATTTTGAAGGAGGTACAATTAGTATTAGCTGAAGACACGAGAATGACGAAGAAGCTCTTGAGTCATTACGAAATCGACACTCCTTTACGGTCTTTTCACGCCCATAATGAACATCAGGTAACTGAAAACTTAATCGCTCAATTAAGCCAGGGAGCCCAAATGGCATTGGTATCAGATGCTGGCACTCCGGGAATTTCAGACCCTGGTTTTCTGCTAGCTCGTGCCTGTCATGAGGCTGGTGTCCAGGTATCAGCCTTACCAGGAGCCACTGCTTTTGTCCCTGCCTTAGTCGCTTCCGGTTTACCCAGCGACAAATTTCATTTTGAAGGATTCTTACCGCATAAGAAAGGCCGTCAAACCCGCTTGGAATATTTAGCTAGCCTACCCAATACTTTTATCCTATATGAGTCCCCTCATCGTTTAGTAAAATGCTTGGGTCAATTGGCATTGCATTGCGGAGAAGATAGAGAAGCTTGCGTTGCCCGTGAGTTGAGCAAAGTGTACGAGGAAATCCGAACTGCCCCACTAGCTGAGCTACAAGCACATTTTGAAAATCAACCCAAAGTAAAAGGGGAGATTGTGGTGGTGGTATCGGGAAAAAGGAAGAAGTAGTATGCAGCTCCTATCCTTTTAATTTACTTTTGTCAGCTTCCAGGCGAATTCTAGTATACTACACACTTGGGTAGTTACTATTTTGCAGGCCTTTTATTTACCTTTCGTCCCTAAGGAGATAAGTAGACAGAAACAGTGAAATCGTCGATATTTGAGGGGATCTGCTTTGAATGAGAAAAAAATTTGCATAAACTGCAACCCGAAAGCAACTATCTGAAAAGACGGTTGTCTTTTATAAAAACTGACTGTTATATCTAGTAGCCAAGTACGGCTACTAGGCCCTGGTTGTGTGCATGAAGTAGCGGCTCGAATTACTCACATCTCGTTATTAGGTGTAGAGCGAGTTTACTAGATCAGGTACGTAAATCACCGGATAGACCAAAGTAAATATTTATTCACCCGACTAATCAACTACCATGATTTTCGTAGCTATCGTTGATAGTGATAAAGCTATCAGAGAAACGTGGCGGCGTATGTTAGATACAACCGAAGGCTTTGGTTGTAGTGGGGTCTATCCTGATGCACATTCCGCAATCGAGCAGATCGCTACCCATCAAACTGACGTGGCTTTAGTAGGAGCAGAATTAGAGGACCTGTCAGGTATTGAGTGTGTTAAAATGCTAAAGCGGGAAATTCCCGATATAGATATTATCCTGTTGTCCGCTGATATAAGTGATGATGAAATGATTTTCCAGGCTTTCAAAGCCGGAGCATGTGGATTCTTACCCAAGGACATTTTTCCTTCTGATTTATTAGAGGCTATTCAAGAGGCCAAAATTGGCGGCGCTCCCATGCCAAGGGAAATAGCGCGCAAACTGGTGGTTTCCTTTAGCCAGCAACAAAGTCAAACAGAAGTTTTCTCCAAAAGAGAAATGGATGTACTAGATCTATTGTGTGAAGGCAATAGTTATCGGGAAATGGCTGAGAAGTTATTTGTAAGCCCGAACACTATTCGTTTTCACCTGAAAAACATATACAAAAAACTAGACGTAAGCTCTAGGCATGAAGCCGTTATAAAGGCTATGCAAAATTTTCTACTGATGTGAAAAACTACTCAAGTGGGCAGTATTGTCCACTTGAGTTTTGAACTAACTTGCTCTGAAATTGGAACAAAAAAAAAGTTGCCATTACACTGACAACTTCAACTCTTTAGAACTAGTGAGAGTTTTTTTCATACTAATCCAATTTAGTTGCCGCGTTGCGCAGCGCGGCAACCTTTTTTGGTTAATCAAATGTAAACAATCCTGCTGAATTTCCAAAAATTCGGGGAGCAAAAGGCGGGCTAACTTATCCCAAAAGTCGCCAATTGAGCTTCTATTAAAGGCAGGCTTACTCTAAAAGAGGTAGGTGTTTCTTGCACCACAACCTTATCCTCCGTAAAAAAAGCATACCTAGTTTTGATGTTTTCCAAACCTACATTGGTAGAAGGCATTTGCTGTACCTTCTTTTGGAGATTGTTTCTAACAATCAAACGCCCTTCCTCATCAATAAAGACCTCGACTAGCAAAGGTTTACTCTTGGAAATCACATTGTGTTTGATTGCATTTTCAAGGAGCATCTGTAGGGAAAGGGGAACAAGCTTCTGTGGATGATATTCTGTTGGTACGTTTATGGATACTTGGAAGCTATCCCCAAAACGTTCCTTAAGTAAGAATATATAGGACTGTAAAAAGACTAATTCCTCTGAAACAGGAATTAGCTCTTTGTCTCGAATTTCCAAAATATACCGATATACCTTAGACAACTTCCTAACAAAGGTTACCGCTTTGTCCGGATCTTCCGGAATGATGTAGATCAAGGTATTCAAGCTATTAAACAAGAAGTGTGGATTAACTTGGCTCTTTAACCCCTCCAACTGTGATTGCACATTCTCGCGTTTCAATCTCTCCGTTTCGACAATAGCCTCTTTCCAGCGTTGGTAAAAGAAAATCCCCTCATATATAGACGCCACTAAGATTATCACAGTTAGCGAAGGCAACCGATAATCAGAATGGGTTAGCCCATTATCATCCATTGTGCTGTCGAAGGGAGGGCCTAAAAGATCGTGGTGTATGAACCCAACCACAGAGTTGACAATAATAAAAGTTATCAGGATACCGATGATTGTATAAATAATCCGGCGAGGGGTCTCTTCGGGGGTTCGATAACGGAGTCGCATATAAAATAACAACTCACGTATGCCTATCCAATAGCTAGTGGTATACAATAGGGAAACCGTGAACTTAGGGAGGTAGGCTACCAATCCGTCACTCAGGTCAGCCTTAAAGAATACGATCGGAAAAAAGAAAGCCACCACAGGAATGCCGATCAGCAGGTGCGGGATATCACTGAAGCCCAGATATTGGATTGCTCTTTCCTTATTCAGCATATGAAAAGAATTTGCTACGAACAATTTCTACTTTCAAATTACTGCATTTCTCGGTCAGAATCCGGAAAAATGCAGTTGAATCGTGGAAAAAGCAGATTGAATTGCAGCTCCTTCTTATTGAATAGTAAGAGCATGTAGAGTAGAATCAAAGATCTCAGCAGTGTATCACCTTATTGAGTCATTGCTCTAGTTCAACCGAATTTCGTCTTCGTTCTCATCATAGAACTTGTACTCCGTCATACTGAAATCGGACACTTCCTTGATTTTAATCCATTTATGATACTTGAAATACCAACGCATTTGCATACTGGGCAAACCTCTCTTGACGAAGGCTGCTAAGTAAGGATGTAAATGGAGTGATAAAGGCGATTTTGGTCGAGACTGATAAATAAAACTTAGATCCCTCTCCACCTCGTCTGTCAATAGTATGGTAGGATTGATCTTTCCTGTTCCTTTACAGCTGGGACAAATCTCGGCAGTATTGATTTTCAACTCCGGCCTTACACGCTGTCTCGTGATCTGCATGAGGCCAAATTTGCTAAGCGGCAGAATAGTATGTTGAGCACGATCCTTCTTCATGAACTGCCGCATGGCTTTCACTAGATTCTTTTTGTGCTCCACATTTTTCATATCAATGAAATCGATGATAATGATTCCACCGATGTCTCGCAGTCGAAGTTGGCGAGCAATCTCTCCGGCTGCCTCTAAATTAACGTTCAGGACCGCTTCCTCCTGGTTGTTGCTGGGCATTTTGTGGCCACTGTTGACGTCAATTACGTGCATTGCCTCTGTATGCTCAATCACCAAGTAAGCCCCGCTATTCATCGTTGCGGTCTTCCCAAAAGAGGATTTGATCTGACGGCTAACACCAAAGGAATCGAATACCGGTTTATTCGATTTATATAGCTGTACGATTTTTACTTGTTCTGGGGAAATGGAGGCGAGATAATTCTTGATATTATAATGTAACTCCTTATCATTTACCACAATGCGGTTGAAGGAATCACTCAATACATCTCGAAGAATACTAGAAGTTTTATCTAACTCACTCAGCAATTTTGATGGCGCTTTGGCTTTGTGTAACTGGCTGTGTATGCTTTCCCACTTCTGCATCATATAACGCAGTTCATCGTGCAAATCAGCCACTTTCTTACCCTCTGCTGCTGTCCGAACAATCACACCAAAGTTTTTCGGTCTGATACTATCTACTAGTAGCTGCAATCTCTTTCGTTCTTCAGCATTGCCAATTTTTTTGGAAACGGCAACTACATTAGAAAAGGGAGTGAGTACTAAGTAACGGCCTGGAATAGTGATCTCACAACTCAACCTCGGGCCTTTGGTAGAAATGGGTTCCTTCAATATCTGGACGAGTAGATGGCTCCTTTTTTCCAAGACCTGATCGATCTTTCCAGTCTTAATGATTTCCGGTTCCATTTTGAAGTTTTCCAAAAGTGGAGTACCTATCTCTCCCGAGATAGCTCCATTGGTAAACTTGATAAGTGAACGAAGCTTAGGTCCAAGGTCGGTATAATGTAAGAAGGCATCTTTCTTGTGGCCGATCTCAACAAAGGCAGCGTTGAGGCCGGGCATCAAGCGCTTGATTTTGCCAAGGAAAATGTCTCCAACGGTGAAGTTGTTATTGGTTTTTTGGTAATGGAGTTCTACCAGTTTGGACTGCTCCAACAACGCGATTTCCACCTCGGTGGGTTTCGCATGGATAATTAGTTCTTTTTCCACAATGACGTGTTTGGTCGGCAAGGGTAGTGGGCTAGAGTCGCACTTCGTAGAAAAAGTCTTTCCCGCTTGTAAGCCAGGAAGGGAAAAAAAGAACTCAAGGGACCAATCTAGTGTATCATCCACTAGTGGACTTATCCATAGATATGCGTTGGTGGTTGGTGATTTGATAGAAGGTGGAAATAGGTCAGTACCATTTCAGCTTTTTACTGCATACCCGTCAATCCGTAGTCGTTTTTGCGGCCTATCGACCTCTACGTCATCAAATAATCAGGTAGTAATTTTGCTGTATGATCTGGAATGTTGGTTTTGTAGAGGTGAAATTTTCTTTACGATCACTGTTGTTAAGTGGTCTAATTTCTTTGAGCGCTTATCTTTTTGTTTATTTCCAGTGACAGCTTACTAGATTACCGATTATCTGAATCACTAATCATCTAAACATATCTTAGATAAATACTAAAACCCAGGTCTTTAAACACCATTGTGATTAAAGACCTGGGCGTCAATATTATATACCGTTGAGTTGAAGGATCATACATTGTATTTCAATAGGTTAGAAATCACGAGTACCCTTCTACCCAATGCCGAATATTATTTACCGGTTTTTCTTCTTGTGACGATTCTTGCGCAATCTCTTCTTGCGTTTGTGCGTCGCTATCTTATGTCGTTTACGCTTTCTTCCACACGGCATAATCAAAAATCATTTAAAGTTATAAAAATATTAGTTTATAGTATTACACTTTTCCATAAAGGGTACTGCCATTTCTGCTTTTCCCGCTTTTTCATAGGCTTGCCCCATCAAGCAATTAGCAGTATTATTTTCTGGCTCATTACCCAATACAGTCTGCAGACGTTGTATGGCGCGATCGAATTGCCCTGTCTGGATAGCTAATCTTGCCAAACTGGTATTGACCAGGGCATTTTCAGGGCTTTCATCGTCTAAGGACCTCAGCATCAATATCCCTTTCATTGGATTATCCGCTGGTGGGTTCTCTGTGTAGCAAAGCGCCAAATTCACCTTATGCTGAATATTATCTGGATTTAAAGAAATAGCACTTTCAAAAGACTGAATGGCTCTATTTGTACAGAACTCCCTGACTTTTTTTACTTCGGAACGTTGCACACAAATGGTGTAAGTGGTTCCAGCAATTGACCAAGACTCCTCTGTATTTTCCAAAGTCGCGATTTCCTGTGCATAATATCCTGAAATGCCAGGATGGCCAAGGGAAAACCACTTGCTTGCTAGTTCTTTATACGTGTCAATCTTTAAGGTGTCGTCCGTTGTGATTTCAGCTAAGGCTTCCTCCAAGAGAAACACCTCTGCTTGCTGACCGGATGTCATTGCTGCTTTCGCTTCTTTAATTAAAACATTGACATCGGTTTGTTCGGCATTCAGCAACCTTGACTTTTCAATATCTTGCTGGGCCGGTGGCTTTGTTTTACAGCCAAAATAAAGTAAGAAGAATAATAGTAGAGCAGATCCGCTTAGCCAGTATTGTCCCTTCGTCATATTCATCTATTTTCGGAAACTCCCTACCACAGCCGAAGCAAAATTATTCTCCATCTTCTTCTGGTAGAGCAGTAACGTTATCTTTTACCTGCTCAACGAAAACCTTTGCAGGCTTGAATGCAGGAATATAGTGTTCTGGTATTTCGATCGCTTTGTTCTTCTTAATATGTCGACCGATCTTTTTTGCTCTCTTCTTCACGATGAAGGAACCGAAACCTCTTACATAAACATTTTCCCCATCAGCCAGGGAGTTTTTAACTTCCTTAAAAAATGTCTCCAAGGTTACTAACACATCGACCTTTGGAACTCCCGTCTTTTCAGAGATGGCCGCTACTAGATCAGCTTTTCTCATCGTTATATATTGGTTTATAGTAAGTTATAATAAATGACATAGGTGTCGAAAAATGAGAGGCAAATTTCGCAATTTTTTCATTATTCCGAAAAAAATGGCCATTTTATTTTACATAATTTCACTAACAGTCAATTGGTTATGATTTAAAAGGAGCTGCATCTGATCTCAATCCTTCAAAGTCATGAAATAAAATAGGCTCAATTGGAATGGTCAACGACTAATATTTGTCAGATAATGAGACTTACTGAATTTGCTTTGTTAGTGGTACATAACATAAAGGAAGGAGGAAGCATGTGGTAATAGTGGAAGAATTGGCCTGCGCACTCATAATATACCTAATCGGTTTTTAGCTGAATCAATCTGAACAGTGGTAATCTTACAGTGAGGTTGCCATACCGTCCATAGTTTAATCTACAATCATTTTTATCTTACTGTTAGCCAGAAAAATAGTAACTTTTTTTTATGTAAGCTTTAGTTATCTTTGCGGTTGCTTTTGGAGCTATCCTGATTATTAGCCTTGTTTATATACAATAGATAATTTTTGAAAACGCGTTTTCTTTCGAAGCTGTTTTCTTCTTTACGAACAAAGCTATTCACAGCAGAATAAATCAATACTATATGTTGCTATCGATGACAGGTTATGGGAGAGCTAAGCTTCCCTACAAGGAAAAGGTCATTTCAGTGGAGATCAGGTCCTTAAACAGTAAGTTTACTGACCTCAGGATCAAGTATCCTCAAACCTACAGAGAGAAGGAAGTTGAGCTTCGGAAGATGGTTAGCAACTATGCCCAGAGGGGCAAGATTGATATCAACATCGAAGTGAAGTCAGAACAAGGGGATGAAGCCTTTGGACTTAACAAAGCTCTTTTTAAAAGATACTACCAAGAATTGGATGGAATGGCTACCGAATTAGGTTTACCTAAAGGCGATATGTTACAGGCCATTCTCAGAATTCCAAATGTCATTTCTACCGATGGAGAAATGATAGATGAGCAAGAATGGAAAACGCTGATGGATACCATGAACGCCGCTTTGAAGAATTTCGGCCAGTACCGAGAGGACGAAGGCAAAGCCATGGAAACAGATCTACGTGGTCGTATTACCAATATCTTGGAGCTACTTGGACAACTTAACCCGCATGAAGAGGAAAGAGTAACCCGCCTTCGTCAACGACTCAATCAAAACCTAGAAGAATACCTAGGGAAGGAAAAGATTGATGAGAATCGATTTGAGCAAGAGATCCTATTCTATCTAGAAAAAATAGATATCACAGAGGAAAAAGTTCGTTTGGATCAACACTGTAAATATTTCCTAGAGCAGCTTGATAAAAAAGTACCTTCCAAAGGACGCAAGCTTAACTTCATCAGCCAGGAAATGGGGCGTGAGATTAATACCATGGGAGCTAAAGCATATTCTGCTAATATTCAGCGCCTAGTGGTAGGGATGAAGGATGAACTGGAAAAAATTAAGGAACAAGTAGCCAACTCCTTATAGGTGAAAAAGGATAGAAAACTATTAATCTTCACTGCCCCATCTGGAGCAGGAAAAACTACGATCGTTAGGCATTTGCTTTCACGATTTGATGAGCTGGCATTTTCCGTATCAGCGACTACGCGCACTCAGCGACCACACGAGCAACATGGCAAAGATTATTACTTCGTTTCGCCAGAAAGGTTTAAAGAATTGCTAGCAGAAAAGGCTTTTGTAGAATCTGAGGAAGTGTACGAAGGACTCTACTATGGAACCCTACGCAGTGAGCTAGAACGCTTGTGGTCCTTGGGTAAATGTATTATCTTTGATATAGACGTCCAGGGAGCACGAAACTTGAAGAAGCAATTTCAAACTGAAGCCTTAACGGTTTTTATTCGTCCTCCTTCAGCGGCAGTTTTACAAGAAAGATTGAAAAATAGAGAAACTGAAACACCAGAAAGCCTCAAAAGACGAATCGATAAAGCACAGGAGGAGTTGGCTCTGGAAAGCGAGTTTGATGTTGTCTTAGTCAACGATAAACTCGAAATCGCCCTACAGGAAGCAGAAAATATAGTAGAGACGTTCATCAATCAATAAGCAAGTGGACCGATGGAAACGATGACCACTAATGGAATAAAGGTAAGTGTAGAGAATAAATATCGGCCGGATTATTCCCACCCTCTGGCTAGCAGATACGTCTTTTCTTATCGGATTATTATCGAAAACCAAAGCGCTGGAACCGTGCAATTGATGCGTAGACACTGGTTTATTCAAGATGCAAGCGGTAAACTAAAGGAAGTGGAAGGCGAAGGCGTCATTGGCAAACAACCCATCCTAGCACCGGGAGAAAGTCATGAGTACTCCTCTTGGTGTCAATTAGCTACTCCTTTTGGTCGCATGTACGGCTCATACCTTATGATCAAAAAACCTGTAGATGAGCCCTTTGAGGTAAAGATTCCGGAATTCAGACCCGTTGCTCCGTACCTCTTAAACTGATCCAGGGGATTGAGCCTTCTCCTCTCACAAAACCACTATTCTTCCTTTATTCATCAGCATAATCATTCCTATTTATGCAGGGAATTCAATTAAAAAATGCAGTCAAAGCTCGCGCTCATTCCCAGGAAGTTTTCACCGATCATGTCGTTATTGAGGAACCTCTAGAAATTAGAATCTGGGATCCTGAGAACCAGACCTACCTGCCCCTAAGTGTGACTATGCGTACCCCGGGGCAAGATGTTGAATTGGTGACTGGACTTCTATTTGCAGAGGGGATTATCAGTTCTAAAGAGGACATTCTACAGGCAGAAAAGCAAGGAAAACATATACTGCTCCTTACCCTAAGTCCTAAAATTTCGATACAGAAGCTCCGAGATCAAAGAAGTTTCCTTAGTACAGCTAGTTGTGGTATTTGCGGTAAAAAGCACCTTGGTTCTGTCCAACAACATAGCTGCTATTTTCCAGCTACAGACTGGCCTACTATATCTTTGAAAGAGCTCTTGCAGCTCCCACAAAAACTACGTGACCAACAATCTCTTTTCGAACTTACAGGTGGCATTCATGCCGCTGGCTTATTTGACCGGCAGGGGCAACTTTTATACCTGAGAGAGGATGTGGGCAGACACAATGCCCTAGATAAACTCATAGGTGTGGCTGTTCATGCGGGGGAAGTTCCTTGGCGAGAAAACATCGTGGTATTGAGTGGAAGGATTGGTTTTGAGTTGGTACAGAAAGCTAGCATGCTTGGTACGCCCATGATTATAGCTGTAGGCGCTCCATCCTCTTTAGCTATCGAAACAGCAGAGGAAAATGGTATCAGTTTGATTGGATTTACGAGAGCAGAACATTGTAATATTTACACTGGTGCGGCTAGGGTTACTGAAGATTCAATCTTGATCACCAATAACAACACCCAGGGAAAAGTCTAACTTTTTAGGCTTCCACTGTGCTTGGCATATTTTCTACTCCCCAATCTCGCATTTGCTGGATAATGGGAAACAAGGTTTGCCCATGATCCGTAATGCTGTACTCTACACGAGGAGGTATTTCTGCAAAAATTTTCCGATGGAGAATATTGTCTTCTTCTAGTTCTCTCAGCTGCTTAGTAAGCATTTGCTTACTGATCCCTTCAATACCTCGTTGCAATTTCCCAAACCGGTTAACTCCTTTGGAAATAAGAAATAGAATAATAGGTTTCCATTTACCACCAATCTTGCTCATGCAGTAGGTCACCGGACAATCATAAATTGCAACAGATTTCTTTGTTTCTTCTACAGTCATAACTTATTGATAATCAATAATAGTCTTATATTCAATACTATATCATTTATTTATTACTACTTGCTATATATAGACAAATATAGGAATTTTGTAAGCAAAAAGAAGATTTGCCAATGAGAAAGATCAATGATCAAAAGGCCCTACGGACACTCAATCGATTACACGGAGAGTCTTCTAGGGAGATGGGGAAGATATTAAAAGGACTGTCAAAAGGGATATTTCGGAAGTTACAACCCAAGGACATGAAAGACACCTACATAGCTATTTCACGTAGTCAGGGAGAGTTTCTTTACAATCTATTGGTAGAGAATCGGGCTAAAAACATAATAGAATTTGGTACTTCCTTTGGAATATCAACCCTCTATCTTGCCGCGGCGGCCAAGACAAACGGTGGCAAAGTAATCACTACTGAGTTACTTCCTGAAAAATGCGCCGTTGCGCAAAAGAATTTCGAGGAAGCTGGCTTAGAGGATTTCATAGAACTCCGTGAGGGGGATGCATTACAAACCCTGCGCCACCTAGACGATAGTATAGATTTCCTATTGATGGATGGATGGAACGACTTGTATCTCCCTTTGCTACAACAGTTGGAGCCATTCTTCAAAGATGGTACAATAATCTATACGGATAATGCCAGTTTTAAGAGTGCCAAGCCTTATCTGGACTATATCTATAGCAGGCCAGAAATGTATAAGAGTCGACGCATAGGAGACGATAAAGGAGGCTCAGAACTGACGACCGTAGCCGCTTAAGCGATATAAAAGATTGTATCAGGATGTTTTATCACATCCTTCAGTTGGTTATAGTGGATATCATAGGTGGTATCCACTTTTTTATTTGAAGTTTGAAGAACGATGCTCCCAGCCGCCTAAGAATTTTCGTTGAACTACCTTCGTCAAGCAAATGAGTTACCGTAACTTCACAAAAAAAGAAGCATTCAATAGTGAGATATTTACCGTCCCAAATCCCAGCGGTCTGCCTGGCATTCGTCATGATGTTTTTCGGTCTTCCGATAGCCCGCTCTCAGTCCATAGCAATGGAAGATTACCAAAGAGCTGTTAGTTTTCTTTGGTCTAATGTCGAGAATAAAACCGCATTCAATCTAAACATCCGACCCAACTGGCTACCAGATAGCACTGGTTTTTGGTGGGTGCACCATAGTCCGGAGGCTAAGGAGTACCGGTACGCATCCTTTGCGGAGGCCAAACCTAAAGCCCTTTTTGACCATGAACGGCTTGCCGCAGCCTTACAAAGCAGATTTAAGAAAACATTTGATGCCAAAAATCTAAGGTTGAATAAATTAGAACGGCCATCAGGTGAAGTGGTCCGCTTTGAGATAGAGGGCAATCGGTATGAAGTGAATTTGAAAACCTATCTTATCACCGCACCTAAAGAAGAAAAACCAATTTCCTCTCCATATGCGTCCACTTCTCCTGACGGAAAATGGGTGGCCTACACCAAAGACTACAACCTTTTTATTCGCTCTACCGAAACTGGAGCTATTCATCAGTTAAGCACAAATGGTCGAAAGAACTACGAATATGCTAGCTACTACGGTTGGTTTGATAAAATGGAAGGAGAAAATGGGGAACGTCCTCGCCGTTTTTCGGTGAGCTGGTCGCCTGACTCCAAGTACCTGCAGACCTATATTTGTGATTTGCGCTCGGCTGACAAGATGTATATGTTAGATTGGAGTGTAGACACGCTATACCGTCCCCGCCTGCTTTCCTATTATCGAGGGTCACCAGGCGACACCACGATGGTACATTTAATACCTGCCTTTTACAATGTTGACAGTAAGAAGCAATTACTCCTTGACCTTCCGAGGCTAACACATATCAATTCGATTTCTTTTCGCTGGTCTGAAACACCCGGTCAGGTCTATGGAGATTACCTTGAAAGAGGTTTCCAGAAGGCACAAGTTTTACAACTAGATCTGGCCAAAAACCGAGTAATTACTCTAGTGACGGACAATAGTAAAACCAATATTGACAATTTCAACTATTGGCTAGTAGAAGAACAAAACAAGTTATTATTTGCCTCTGAACGGAGTGGCTGGCGGCAATTGTATGGGTTTGACTTAAAAAAGGGAGGGATCTACCCATTGGCCCTTGGGGATTATTACACCCATAGTATCGTTCATATATCAGATGAGGGTTGGGTCTACTTTCTGGCGTCAGGGAAAGACCCCAATCGCAATCCCTATCATCAACATTTATACAAGGTTAGGCTTGAAGGAGGAGTACCCATATTGCTTACTCCGGAAGATGCCCACCACTCCATTTCCTTTGCACCTAAGGGAGGATACTTCATTGATAATTATTCTACAGCTACTCAACCAACACGGACGGTGCTGCGTGATACTAAGTCAGGCGAGGTGCTTATGGAACTGGGAAAAGCCAATATAACAGCACTACAAGCCAAAGGGTGGAAGGCACCGGAGATTTTCACAGCTATTGGACGAGATGGTAAAACTACCATCTACGGTGCCCTGTGGAAGCCCACCAATTTTAATCCCACCAAGAAGTACCCAATTATAGACCATAGTTACACCGGGCCACACACTCAAATGTTCCCAAAGGACTTTCGGCGAGTACTCAGTGTTAGTAATCAAGCTTTGGCGGAACTAGGGTTCATTGTCATGATGGTAGATGGTTTAGGAAGTTCGGGACGATCAAAGGAGTTTCATAACTATTCTTACAAGAATATGGGAAATAACCTTGCGGATCACGTCCTAGCCATGCGCCAATTGGCGCAGCGTCATGCTTGGATTGACTTAGACAGAGTGGGAATATTTGGACATTCTGCCGGAGGCTACGATGCAGGGCACGCCATGCTGCAGTTTCCGGATTTCTATAAGGTGGCAGTGGCGAGTTCCGCCGATCACGATTTCAGAATGGAGAAAGCTTGGTGGCCAGAAATGTATATGGGGTGGCCCGTGGATTCTTCTTATCATAGCGTTTCTAATGTCACAATGGCTAATCGTCTGAAAGGAAAATTACTTTTGGTGCATGGAGCCCTCGATGATAATGTCAATGCTTCCGCCACCTTCAAACTTGCCGAGGCGCTGGTAAAGGCGGATAAGCAATTCGACCTACTCGTTCTTCCAAGTCAGCGCCATGGCTATCGTGGTACTTTTATGGACTACTTCCGAAAAAAGCGTTGGAATTATTTCGTTGAACACCTATTGGGAGCAGAACCAATATGGGATTTTAGTTGGCAATAAGGATAAGTAAATATGCCCGCATAGAATATGAAGGCAGGTTTCGTCCTAGTCAAGCAGCAACAAGACCATAATTTGCCTAAAAAATAATGCAATAGTTAGACCAACTTAACTTAAGATACAGACAGGGCTATTATTTTTACTCAACAAATAAAAGCCTAAAGCAACATGCGTCTAATTACCTTGCTCCTTCTGATTGGGTTAATTTCTTGTAAGCAAGAACCTACTTACCCCCCTCTAGAGGAGAATACCAGCCAATTCCAAGATGAGCGTTTAGCTCCTTTTTACCATGGAGTAGCTTCAGGAGATCCACTGTCCAATGGTGTGGTCCTCTGGACTAGAGTAACACCTACTACCGAGGTACCTGAAATTGAGGTCGAATGGGAAATTTCAAAGGATCAGAACTTCCAGGAAATCGCTTTATCTGGGAAAGAAATTACCAGCCCAAGTAAAGATTACACGCTCAAGGTCGATATCACCAGCGGGCTTGAACCTGGTACCCAATACTATTACCGTTTCAAAGCATTAGAGGCTACCTCTATGACTGGAAAGACTAGAACGGCTCCTCAATTAGCCGAACGATTGCGTTTTGCGGTGGTCAGCTGTAGCAATTATGAATTCGGATACTTCAATGCCTACGCTCGGATTGCTGAGGAAGAGAACCTAAGTGCCGTAGTCCACCTTGGTGATTACATCTATGAATATGGTCCTGGAGTATATGGAGACACCGCGATCGGACGTATCAATGTGCCTCCTCACGAAATTGTAAGTCTGCAAGATTATAGAGATCGTTATGCTCAGTATCGGCTTGATCCAGATTTAAGAGCTGCTCATGCCAATCATCCTTTCATCAACATTTGGGATGACCACGAAATCACCAATAACTCATATAAGGATGGAGCTGAGAACCACCAAGCGGACGAAGGGGACTACAATACTCGAAAAGGCATAGCTCGGCAGGTCTATTACGAATGGCTTCCGATCCGGGACGGCGCTGCACATTATCGAGCCTTTTCTTTTGGCGAATTGGCAGATCTGATTATGCTAGATGAAAGACTAGCTGGTCGAACCAAGCAAGTAGACAGTCTGAGTGATGTCACGTTGCAAGATGCGGATAGAAGTATGCTAGGCGCAGAGCAATTGGCTTGGTTCCAGGAGCAACTTACCTCTTCAAAAGCCCGTTGGAAACTCATCGGCAACCAAGTGATCTTCTCCTATTTAGATTGGGGATTCCCTACTTTCAGTATCAATCTCGATGCTTGGGATGGTTATCCAGCAGAACAACAAAAAGTAGCTGATTTCATTAAAGAGAATCAACTTAAAAACTTGGTTTTCTTAACTGGAGACACTCATTCTTCCTGGGCCTTTGAGGTAACTAATAATCCAAAAGAAGCATACGACCCAAGCACCAGCGAGGGTGCCTTCGCGGTAGAATTTGGCGTAACAAGTATCAACTC
Organism: Saprospiraceae bacterium; assembly: GCA_013214355.1. Classification (GTDB taxonomy): domain Bacteria; phylum Bacteroidota; class Bacteroidia; order Chitinophagales; family Saprospiraceae; genus DT-111. Next base: position 24,907 of record JABSSL010000050.1, read on the forward strand.
TAGTAATTCCAATGAAAGGGCCTCAACGGAAGACGTCTTAGCGCACGAGAAGAAAATCGTAAATACTGAAATCAATCCACACCTTAAATATGCCAATATGAGAGATCATGGCTATATGGTTTTAGAATTAGATGCCGAAAAAGCAGAAGCTTCCTACAAATATGTGGAAACTTTAAAAGAAAGAGACAAGCGCATTCGTACGGAAGCTACCTTACAGGTGAACTCGGGAGAAGTGAAGATTCAGAGACAGGACTAAGCCTGCTTTGTATATAGTAAAGAGAGGGCAAACTTGTACTGTGGAACATAAATAGGTTAAAAAGCAGCGCGGCAAATATCCGAAGTTTTGCGTAGCCATGTCTCAGGGAAACTGCGGATATCTCGCATGGGTTTCTTCTACTAAACTTTTGTTCCACGGTGCTGGTTTACTGAGCTAAAATCATACGAGCAGAAAATTGTGCCTCTATCGTGCTTTAGCCTTAATTTCACGGATAACCCTTGCTCACAATTGAATGCGAATGGATATACTTATTAGACCTGAGACAGCAGCTGATCATCCAGTAATCTTTCAACTTCATGCCCTAGCTTTTGGCCAGGAAAACGAAGGCAAATTAGTTGACTTACTACGCCAAGACAATTGCTACGTTCCAGAATTATCCCTAGTTGCGGTCCTAAATGAAGCAGTTATAGGACATATTCTATTTAGCAAAATAGAAATTGTGGAATCAGCTGATCAAAAGTCAGACAGTTTAGCCTTAGCGCCGATGGCTGTTCTACCGCAATACCAAAAGACGGGAATTGGCGGGAAACTGATTAATGCCGGATTGGCGATGGCAAAGCAATTAGGGCATCAGTCCGTGATCGTTCTCGGTCATAAAGACTATTACCCTAAGTTTGGATTTGAACCGGCTGAAAAGTGGGAGATTCGGACACATTATGACGTGCCGAGCGAATACTTCATGGCACTAGAATTATTTCCTGGCGCACTATCAGCAGTTAGGGGTGTGGTAGAATATGCGGCTCCTTTTAGTCAAATCTAATTACTATTTATACAAAGAAGGAGCACAACCATAAGTATCCTTGAAAGCAATAGAGAAATGGGCTAGGTCTTTAAATCCACATTCAAAGGCTACTTGAGTTACATTCATATCACTGACCTTCAGCAACTCCGCCGCCCTCTTGAGTTTTTGCTTGCGCAAGTACCGCCTAGGACTCTCTCCATATATTCGTTTAAATTCTCGTTTAAAAGAGGACAAACTTAGATGGGTAAGTTCTGCTAACTCAACATTTGTAGTATGGGAATATAAGTGCCGTTCGATCACTTCCCTAAAGGTATAAATTTGGGGTGTGAACAAGCTATTGATGATCTCTTTGAGCTGTTGACTATCGGTTTTTTCCAATAATAGAAAAAGCTCTCTTACCTTGAGAATCAGCAGCTCTTCACTCGCCAATTCCGGGTTAGCAAAATAGAATAGAATACTGTCAAAGTACTTTTCCAATAACCTATCCACTTTGATCTTGATCATAGAATTCTTGGGTGGGTCTTGCTGCTCCTCCTTCAAGAAAGCTGGAAGCTCATTTTCGAACACTTTCTTTAATACCTCTGGATAAAAATGCACTGCGACCGCCTCGTAGGTTTTCGCCTGTTGACTTGGCAACATTTCATAGACATAGTTGTCACACTTCATCATCAATGCCTGCTTCTCCTGTACTAGCTCCGCTTGAGTAGGAGAAATGACATCATTAGCCCCTTTGACAATGTACAATAGGCAAGCCTCATTAGGCATCGCTAACGGCTTTCTCATGGGAGGGCGAATCTCTGCCTTCTCGAAAAGCATCTTATCAAATAAGTCAAGTCTTTGATGATCTAAGAACATAGATAGTTTATGTAGAGACTTGCCGCTAAGCCAGTCAACATAGCAGCAAGTCTCTATTTTGCAATACTCATTAAGCAGCTAATCCTGCCTCTTCTTTAATCAAACTTTCAATGCCCGTGATTCCCATATTACCTACCATGCTGAGCATTTCTTTGGCAGAAGCCTCATTGGCTTCCTCTACATCGAAGTCCCATGTCCAGCTAACCGAAGCTTTTCCTTCCTGCTCTATCACTTGCATCCGCCCTTCGATATTTTCAATGGGCATCATGTTCTGACTAGGTATACGATACTCCAAAACTCGGTTTTGATGATCCACATTGAGTATATCCTCCGAGAATTCCCCCTCTTCTGTGGTGCAAAATCGCTTATTCCCTTCTACCCTACAAGCTTGAATAGGTGCTAACCACCTATCGACACCACTTACAGCTCCAATGATCTGCCAAGCCTCAGCGGGAGTAACATCAATTGTAACGGCAATCTTGTGATTTGACTTTTTCATCCTTTTAGTTTTGATGAGCTGTTCAAACAACTCTAATGAAACGATAGGACAAATTTGCGCATATCACCTTCCCTCTGCTTTGGTCAATGGCCCAGCTATTTGTGATTTTGGGTCAAATTTAGATGTACCTTTTCTATTAGATCAACCTCCCCTCAAGTAGTAGGGACCGATCAATGGAAGCTTCCTTGAGTGGAAGCAAGCTCTTCCGGGTTTCATCCTGTGCAAAAGCCTCAAAATCTTCTCTAGTCTCAAAGCTGACGATATGCACCTCATAGGGTCTGGGATATTCTCCCGCGATCCACGAATCATCATTGGGTCTAAATCTAGTTAGAAGCTTTCCATTGTATTGTTTCAGGATCGGAATAGCCTTCTCCTCAAAACGATGAAATGTCTCCTCTTTCCCTTCCTTCACATAGATCAGTTGTGTTAGATACAGCATCGGGATAGCTTATGTTGAAAAATTATACAAGTTGCGATTCATTCTGCAGCGGCCAAATACTTCAGACATTTACAGCAAAATCAGACTCTCGGCTGTTTTTTGTGAAATCCTCCATTTTGTGTGGATTCATCGCAATTTGGGTTGATTAATTGGCTATCAGGTAAGGTTTCAATTGATTAAAGCTTAATTTCCGGTATAGATTCCACCTATTCTAGATCTCTTTTAAGATTAAACAGATGAAAAACATTGGCCGTATAGTGATGGTTGTACTGAGCCTAAGCATTGGAGCTTATGCTTTTACTTTTCTAGATTTCAAGATAAAAAGCATTCTACAGACAAAGGAAGAACTTGCTCGGGTACTTATTTACCAAATTGGATTTTACTCCCACGTAGTTGGCGGAGGAATAGCTTTGATTAGCGGTGCATTTCAGTTTTTCCCCAAGTGGCGGCAAAAAAGAATCACTTTGCATCGTTTCTTAGGTAGAATATATGTAATTGCCTGCGCATGGGGCGGAATTAGTGGCTTAGGCATAGCATTATATGCAACGGGAGGCACTCCAGCCAAAATTGGTTTTACAAGCCTCGCACTGCTTTGGCTATACACTACAAGCATGGCCTACACTACCATTAAAGGGAAAAACATAGAAGCACATCGGGAATGGATGCTGCGCAGTTATGCCCTAACCTTTGCGGCTGTCATCCTACGATTACAACTACCTCTCTATCTATCGGTCCTCGCCATGGACTTTCTTCCAGCCTATCGGATCGTAAGTTGGTCCTGCTGGCTCCCCAATCTTTTATTGATTGAATGGTTCATACAGCGCCAACCCAAGGTCTTTACCCATTGGATTCCCTCAATTCAAAACTCAAAAAGTTGAGGTATCTTGCTATTTCCCTTATCTTTCGGATGAGATTTACAATAGCCCCTAATACCTAAATTCCCAAGGAGAAAAGAATATGATCGAAGATCAAAATCGCTTTGACAAAGTGATCCACACCATAGATCAAGCCAACCTAGCTGACCCTAATCAAGAAGAATGGGAAGGGCAAACACATGCGAAAGAATGGTTGTACGCCCAACGTATGACACAGTGGCTAAATAAAGTTTACCCAGAGGCCTCTGAAGAACTGCGAATTGCAGCCCATGCCCAGCACATTTGCCGGTGGGAAATCCCAAGATCTGATTATCCAATGGGTAAAGTGGGTTACCATCAGTGGAGAACTTCATTGCAACAGTTTCATGCCGATAAGACTGGCCAAATTCTTGAGGCTGAAGCGTATCAAACAGATCAGATTACGCGTGTACAGCAGCTGTTGAAAAAAAAGAATCTAAGAAAAGATCCTGAATGTCAACAATTAGAAGATATTATCTGCCTTGTTTTCTTAGATTACTATTTTGCACCTTTTGCCGCTAAACATGAGGATCAAAAAGTGATCGACATCCTTCGAAAGACCTGGCGCAAAATGAGTGCTTATGGGCAAGGCGAAGCACTTAAGATTGAGTATCCGGACAAGGCAAAATCGCTCATCGAACAGGCCCTGGCCGTGAATTAGACTACTTCTGTAAAGCGCCCTTTCCAAGAAAAAAATAATAAGTAGTTGAACTGATAAAATGATCCGTCATGAAAATGCGTTGTGTCCAAAACAGCATCCGTTTGCGGTTGCGGAAATCGGAAATTGACCAATTGGGAAAAGGAGCGACAATTGTTGAAGAAGTAGGGTTCCCTGGTGAAACCCCGTCACTCAGCTTTTCGTTAAAGATGGCCGATAAAGTCATGGCCATTGAAGCCAATTATGTTGGTCATCAAATTCAAATTACTATTCCCCAAACTCAGGCCACTAAATGGATCAACTCCAACCAGGTGGGCTTAGAGACCTTCCTTCCGCTCCAGAACCCACAGCAACTCCATGTTTTAATCGAAAAAGATTTCCCTTGTAAGGATAGGGAAAATGAGGACAAGAGTGATCTATTTGGAGATTTAGCGGAGGAAGAGGTTAAGGCCTGTTAAAGTAAGTTTTAAGGAAGAACAATCAACTACCATATTAGGTATAGCCTACTACACCATTTATTAAGCAATTTCATGTCAGTACAAGAAGAGAACAAAATAAAAGAGGCAGAAACCGGACAACCACCCGCAGAATTTACCGGCCTTAAACTCGGCAAACCCAAAACGAAGGCAGCGGGAGTCCAAGGCGTAACTGCTGCCCTAAAGCAAGCCAATAAGTACATGGGCGTCAGTACGGCGAGAAAAACGATGGCGGCAGTTAATCAAAAAGGAGGATTTGACTGCCCTGGTTGTGCTTGGCCTGACCCGGATGATGAACGTTCAAAATTAGGAGAGTACTGCGAAAACGGCATCAAAGCCATTGCTGAAGAAGCCACTAAAAGACGTATTGACAGCCGCTTCTTTGCCAAGCATACCATTAGTGAAATGCTGACTTGGTCTGATTTTGAAATTGGGAAAAAAGGACGTTTAACCGAACCGATGTTCCTTCGTGAGGGCAGTGATCGTTATGAACCCATCAGCTGGTCTGATGCTTTTGACATCGTCGCCAAAAACCTTAATGCCTTAGATTCCCCCGATGAAGCCATTTTCTACACCTCAGGACGAACTAGCAATGAAGCGGCATTCCTCTATCAACTATTCGTCCGAGAATTTGGCACCAATAATCTGCCGGATTGTTCCAACATGTGCCATGAGTCTAGTGGCCTTGGTCTTTCGAAAACACTGGGTATCGGCAAGGGCTCTGTAACCCTCACAGATCTCTACGAAGCTGAAGTCGTCATCGTGATGGGGCAAAACCCTGGAACCAATCACCCCAGGATGCTGACGGCCTTGGAAAGATGTAAGGAGAATGGAGGTAAAATCATCACGATCAACCCTTTACCAGAAGCTGGATTGATCAACTTTGTAAATCCACAACGCCCTAGTAAAGTTCTGTCAGGCGGAACTCCCTTGACAGATTTGTTCTTACAAGTGAAGGTTAATGGCGATGTAGCCTTACTGAAGGCCATTATGTTGCTGTTATGGTATGAGGAAAAGAGTCGACCGGGTTCAGCGTTTGACTTTGACTTCATTGTAGAAAATACAGAAGGTTACGAAGCATTCTTAGAAGACCTGAAACAGTACGACTTCAATACCTTGGCGGAGGCTTGCGGTGTAGCACGCGACAAGATTAAGCAAGCAGTAGATCTGATTAGACGCAATAACAAGATTATCATCTGTTGGGCTATGGGCTTGACCCAGCACGAAAATGGAGTCGCTAATATTCAAGAAGTGGTTAACCTACTTCTATTGAAGGGAGCTATCGGAAAACCTGGCGCTGGGACCTGTCCAGTCAGAGGGCATAGCAATGTTCAAGGCGATCGTACCATGGGGATCTGGGAGGCTCCACCAAAACGCTTTCTGGATAAATTAGAAGAAACTTATGGTTTTAACGTGCCACGAAAACATGGTTTTGCGGTAGTGGATGCTATTAATGCCATGCATAATGGACAAGGCAAAGTTTTCTTCGCCATGGGAGGGAATTTCATTTCTGCTACTCCGGATACTGCCTATACAGCGGAAGCCTTAAAACGCTGTAATCTGACGGTTCATGTTTCTACTAAACTCAACCGCAGTCATCTTATTCACGGTAAAGAAGCCTTAATTCTACCCTGTTTGGGTCGAACGGAGAAAGATGAGCAAACTGCTGGTGAGCAGTTCGTTAGCGTGGAAAATTCTATGGGAATTGTGCACTCTTCGCAAGGCATACTTCCTCCCGTCTCTAGTGATCTGAAAAGTGAACCCGTAATTGTGGCTGGCCTTGCCCTTGCCACTCTAGGCAATAGAAGTAAAGTAGACTGGGAGGGAATGATTTCGAACTACGACCTGATCAGAAACGATATCGAAAAGGTAATCCCTGGGTTTGACAACTATAATGAACGCGTACGAGAACCAGGAGGGTTTTATCTTCCGAATGGAGCCAGAAATGGGAAGTTCGATACGGATACTGGTAAGGCCAAATTTACTATTAATAAGCCTCCACATCGGACAGCAAAGGAGGGAGAGTATATCATGATGACCATTCGAAGTCATGATCAATATAACACTACGATCTATGGTCTTAATGATCGCTATCGGGGCATCTACAATGAACGTCGAGTGATATTGATGAATCCTGCGGATATGAAAAAGGAAGGCTTCCAAAAGAAATCGATCGTTAACCTCATAGGCGAGTATGAAGGCGACACAAGAAGAGCCGAGCGATTCCTAGTCGTTCCTTACGACATACCAAGTGGCTGTGTTGCTACTTATTTTCCAGAAGCCAACGTCTTGGTTCCCATTAATAGCTTCGCTAAAGGGAGTAAAACACCGAGTTCGAAATGGGTGGCTATCCGCCTTGAAAAAGCAAATTAGAGATTTATGTCAGATCAATTTACCCATCTCGATGCCTCCGGTAATCCCAATATGGTAGATGTGGGAGAAAAGAAGGTGAGCAGACGATCAGCAAGAGCACAGAGCATTGTCATCTTGGATGACAAAATCATGGACCTGCTGGAAAAGGATGAAATTAGTACCAAAAAAGGGCCTGTTTTTCAAACGGCTATCCTAGCAGGAATTATGGCAGCCAAGAAAACGGGGGAATTGATCCCCCTTTGCCACCCGCTAGGCTTGGATAATTGTCATATTGATATTCAGGTTCGAGCTGATCGAGCTGTTGTCATCAACTGTACCGCGTCCCTCACCGCTAAAACAGGGGTCGAAATGGAAGCCCTGGTAGGAGCTTCGCTAGCAGCACTGACGATTTACGATATGTGTAAAGCCTTTTCCCATAACATCGTGATCCAAGAGACCAAACTTATGGAGAAAACGGGTGGCAAAAGAGATTTCAAAAGAGACGAATAAATTCCGTCTTATTCCGATGATAATATCGTACTAGGATTAATCTTAGTTGTTCTGTGTAAATGGTATACAATCACGGCGGCAGATAGCACCAGACATATCATAACAGCATACATCAACACCAAAGGATTCAACTTGATGCTGTAGGCAAAGTTATCAAGCCACTGTCCAATTAGGTACCATGCCATCGGCAAGGCAAAGATCAGTGCAATGAAAAACACCACGAAAAAGTCCTTGCCTAAAAGCTGAGTAAGCTGGAGCTCTGTAGCACCCAAGATTCTTCGAATACTGATTTCTTTGAGTTTACGCTGGACAGTGAAACTAACCAATCCAAAAAGACCAACAATTGAGATAGCAATTGCGATCAAGGTGAAGAAACCCACCAAGCTACTAAATCGCTCCTCAGCCTCATAAGCCTCAGCAAAAGCCTCGTCCACGAAGTTATAGGTAAACGGATCTCCAGAAAACTCCTTCCAAACATTCTCCAACTGCCCTAGTTGTGAAGACAACTGATCTGTATTTACCTTTACCAGTAAATTGTCCGCACTTACCCTGAATCCTGGAGCAAAAATCATATAAGCAATGGGCAACACTTTCGAGTGCAGCGTAATATTGTGATGATTTTCTACCACTCCTATTAGTTTCCTATTCCGGCCATTTATAAACACCTCTTGTCCCTGCTGATATTGATCTCCTAAGTACTTCTTAGCCTCCTCGTTAAAAACAACCGTACGGGCAGAATCCAATGCATAACCAGCCCTAAAGTTGTGACCATCCGTAAAGTTGATACCAATCAACTCAAAGTAGTCTTGATCCACTCCCACAATATCTATGGGTAAGGGGTTTTCCCTGCCTGAGCCATTCCAATTGAGATCCCAAGTATTGTTGAGTTCACTTGGCAAATCTTCTCCAGTCGTGGCAACCCCTTGCACACCAGGCAAACCTTTAATCTGTTCTTTGATCAAATCTAGCTTTTGCTGCATATCTCGGTCATCTACAGGAATATGTACGAGCTGGCTAGAATCAAATCCCAAATCAAAATTCTTGAGGTATTGGTATTGTTTGTAAACTGCAAAAGCACCTACCAAAAGTCCCAAACTAACGAAGTACTGTATCCCGATGAAGGCCTTACGGGTCCAACTCCCCTGACCAGGTTGGAAATTCAAGGCAGCCTGAGTATCTCCCAAGGTTGGCAACTTAGCCATGGCCAGAGCAGGAAGGATTCCGGTAATGATTCCTAACAAGACTAGACTCACCAGCAGAAACAAGCCATCCCAAATAGTGACCACTTCCAATGAAAGATCCAAGCCCAGTAAATTGTTGATGTACGGCAAACCACTCACTACTAAACACACAGCAGCAATTGCTCCTACCAGTGTAAATAATACGGATTCAACAATGAATTGTCCCATAATCCCCATTGGAAGTGCGCCTAAGGTTTTCCGTACGCCTACTTCCTTCACCCTGGTTACAGCTCGAGCTGTAGCTAGATTGACATAATTCAGCAGGGAAATCAACAGAATCAATAGACCAATAGCAGCGAATATCTTCAAGTTTCGGATGTTCCCTTTGAAAGTACTGGCAGCAATATCCTGTGACCTCAAATACACGTCCCTAAATGCTTGCAAGTCAATGCCAAAGGAAGCAGGGCGGTCGTCTCCCATTACTCTATCAATCATTCTAGGTATGCCATCTTCCACTTCTGCCAGTCGATCATCAGGTATTTCAATGTAGGTCCGCAACCAGGAGAAGCCCCATTGTTTCAGCAGTCGATTATAGAGCGTTTCGGCATTCTCCATCGGCCCCAATGCGGAAAACTGTATATGAGATTGTTTTGGTAAATCTTTCACCACACCTTTGACCTCCATCAAAAACTCTTGGTTCCCATCATATACTTTCACGGGAATTGTTTTCCCCAATGAATTCGTAGTACCAAACAACTGTCGACTTAGGGAAGCCGTAATGACTAGACTATTCACTTTGTCCAAACAGCTGCTTGGATCGCCAGCGATAAAATCGAAGGAAAAAAGCTCAAAAAAGGAGGAATCTGCCCAATAGAAATCCTCAACGAGAAGCGGCTTCACTTCACCCATTTTCACTGGATCACTTCCGTAACGACAAAGATTAATAAAGGGAAACTCTTCTTTCAAGGTAGCTCCATGTAAAGAAGAGGTGGCATGGCCACGTGCACCATCTAAAGGATTGTATCGCAATACACGATATAGTTGGCCTCCTTTTTCATGCATGTGATCATAACTGAACTCATATTTGACGTAGAGGGCAATGAAGAAAACTGCCGTCAATCCTAACATCAGACCAAGTGCCTGAATGAAGGTGGAAGAACGATGCCTTACAGCATGGCGAATCGCAACTTTAAAGTGACTTTTATACATAATAACAGGGTGATAATTACTAAGCTTAGGGAGTCGGTGCCAACGGGGAGACAGGAGGGCCTTTTGGACAAATCGGCGTCGAGCTTTCTCTGGTCCCACGCGCTCAAGATCTCTATCAAATAGCTCCAATAGGTCGCCTTCCAACTCATCTAAAAAAGTAGAAGAGCAAGTCCATTCTAAAAATTTCATCGCCCACTTCGGAGGTTGTACCGGCATATCAAATAGAGGTTTTAGGCATTAGTTTCCACATACTTTCTCTTTGCTCTCGGACCTTCTCCAAAGCGCGCTGACCGGCTTGATTGATTTTGTAGAACCGCTTGCTTCTACCTCCACGAGTAGCAGATGCCCCTCCGGTAAATGATTCTATAAACCCCTTCTTCTCAAGGCGGTGTAAGGTGGCGTGAATGGTACTTACACTGGATGTTCTACCGGTATGAGTTTCGATCTCATCCATAACCGTAATACCATACGCATTGCCGTTCAGGATGCCTACTGTCAGCAGAACGAGTTCTTCAAATTCACCTAAATGGGTTCCTTTCATGATTTAATTCGTATTTGCAAGACAAATAAGTGATCAATGGTACATTTTCTAGAATTCAAATTGAATTTTCTTACACAGATCCCCTATTTTATACATATTTAGCCAGCTCAAAAATATGTACTAAATGTCCTCAGGCCTGCCAAAGTGATGGCCTCATTGTGAAGATCAAAGCAAATACCTACCTTTGCTGTCGCATTGGTGATTTATGCTCTAATGAAATTCGGTTCTTCAACAAGGATCGTACTCAAAGAAGGATAAATCTTAAAAGGGAATCCGGTGTGAATCCGGAGCAGTCCCCGCTGCTGTAAGTTCCAATTAACATTTTCAATAGGTAAGCCACTGCCTTAACTAAAGTAGAAAGGTGGGAAGGCATTGAAAATGGAACGAGCCAGAAGACCTGCCAAAGCAATTCGCCAATAAATTGAGGCTTTCGGAGGAAAAGTCGGCGGTAGATGAATATTTTCTGTTATAGCATGCCTTGCTATAGCAGCTAACTTGGTCCATGGTAGTGGTTCCATACTACTATGTCTATCCATTCCTACATCTATCCGGCCTTCCTGTCCGCCTCTTCAAAGGACTGGGATCATGAGGCTGAATCTACGCCTACTTTTTGTTCTGTATTTTGCTTGCCTACTGAGCGCTATCCATGCTCAGGTAGATACCAGTCTTATACTGCCCACTTTAGAAGTAAGAAAGACGCGCCTAGGTACAAGCACCATCGGAAGTCAGAACCTGGAATGGAATACTACACAACTCCAGGGGCGATCATTTCAGAACTTGACCAGTCTTTTGGAGCAAGAGGCTGGGATCTACATGAAAAGTTACGGCCTAGGTAGTTTAGCTACCTCCTCTATTCGGGGAGGCAGTGCCGGTCATACGCTGATTCTTTGGAATGGGCTTCCTATTCAAAGTCCGATGCTTGGCCTATTAGATCTTTCGCTCTTACCCCTGCAAAGCATGGACCATATCCATGTACAACGAGGAGGAAATACCGCTTTGTGGGGTAGTGGAGCCGTTGGAGGAATCATTTCCTTGGATAATGAAGCTCATGCTGAAAAAGGGTTTCGCATAAGTAGTCAATCTTCTTTTGGCAGTTTTGGAAACTTTCAGCAAAACTTTGATTTATCCGTCGGTAATAAGCACTGGCAGAGTCGCACCCGGTTCTCTTTTCAAGAAGCAACCAATGATTTCTACTATGATATCGCACCCGGATTTCCCCAGCGACAGCAAACTAATGCGGCTTTGCTTCAACACAACTTCAATCAAGATGTCTATTGGAAACCTTCCAAAAAGCAACAAATAGCTCTCCATTATTGGAGACAATTTTCAGATCGTCAAATCCCACCTACCAATACACAGACTCGAAGTGAAGCTTACCAGCTTGACCGATCAGATCGTTTGGTGTTGGAATGGCGCAAAGTCAACGATAAGTCTGTTTACCAAGCCAAGTTGGCTGGCTTTGATGAAGATTTGCAATTTTTTGATCCGCAAATCCAGCTGAAATCTCCAAGTCATTTCTATAGTCTAATTGGAGAGTTTAGTGGGCAGTGGTATGGGAAAAATGGTTACCAACTATTAGCCGGCTATACTCAAACCTATAATCGGGCACAGTCTAACGGCTATCAGGCCAATGAGCAGGAAAGTCGATCTGCTCTTTTTACTTCCATCGTGCAACGCAAATCTAGATGGGAATGGCAACTTAGCTTGAGACAGGCCCTCGTTGACGGTGTGTTCATCCCCTTAGTTCCTACCCTAGCTGGTCAATACCAGATTCTGCCCAACCTAAGGATTAAGGGAAAGCTAAGTCGAAATTATCGCCTACCAACACTCAATGATAGATTTTGGCGGCCTGGTGGAAATCCCGATCTCAAGGCAGAATCCGGCTGGAGTGAAGAGCTTACGCTCGAAAGTAGTTGGAGCAATAACGTGTTTGCCATTAGTGGCTCTCTTACAGGCTTCAATAGACAAATTGACAATTGGATTTTATGGAGCATTCGCAGTGGACAGAGTTTTTGGTCCGCCAATAACATAGCTGCTGTTTGGAGTAGAGGATTGGAGCCTAGGTTGAACTTATCTTATCAGCTATCTGAGCTCCGTTTTCAGTTGCAGTTGGGATATGACTATACGCGCTCCACCAACCAAATTGCTCTAGAGAACCCTAGAATAGCTGCAGGGGAACAGCTCTTATATACTCCTATTCACCAAGGCTTCGGCAACCTGCAGCTGAGCTGGCAATCCTTGCAAGTGAATTATCATCATCGATTTGTTGGAGCCTCGCAGGGTATTAATGACCCGCTGGCAGCATTTGATATTGGCCGAGTTAACCTTCAGTATCACCTATCCGAGGAAAAAGCCGAAAGCCACCTCTTCTTTCAGGTCAACAACATTTGGGATCGTACCTATTTGGTGGTCGAGCGAAGACCTATGCCAGGGATAAACTATCAATTCGGAATTAAACTATCATTCTACAATAAACAATTATGAAGAAACATTTACTTACCTCCTTCTTATGCCTAGCTTCATTGATAGGTGTAGCTCAAACATTAAGTGATTTCGAAACTCAACCGGTACTTGCTGATTCCTTCTTAAATGGCAGCGATATGTCGGGCGGGTTTGAAGATGGAAACATCTTTCTACCTAACTCTTTTAATCCCGATTTTAACTCCTGGTCGGGTTGGGCCATTTCTAATCAAACAGACACCCTAACTCCAGGCTTTATGAATCAGCATAGTGCCAGCACGGGTTCAGGTTATGATGGATCCTCCAATTTTGCCATTTTCTTCTCCTCCAGTCCAAGAATTCTGGAATTGCGAAATGAAGCAGTTGGAAATCCTGTAGAGGGATTCTATATCTCAAATAATACTTACGCATATCTGAGTATGCGCGATGGGGACAGCTTTGCCAAGAAGTTTGGAGGTGTGACTGGGGACGATCCAGACTATTTTCTGCTGACGATAAAGGGATTTTACAATGGTGAGCTTTCGGCAGATAGCGTTGATTTCTACCTTGCCGATTATCGTTTTGATGATAACACTCAAGATTATATTGTCAAGGATTGGACCTACATTGACCTATTAAGTCTCGGCTCAGTTGATAGCTTACAATTCAGTTTATCTTCCACAGACAACGGGATGTTTGGGATGAATACTCCGGCCTATTTCGTGATGGATAACTTCACCACCACGGACGGACTAACCAGCACAAAGGAGGTAGTCTCTGCTAAGGAATGGATGCGTGTTTATCCCAACCCTTCTTCCGAATTTCTTAGGATTCGTTCCAGCTTAGTAGACGCCAACTCATTTGTTTCTATTTATAGCCTGGATGGTTCGCTACTACAACAGACCCGATACAATATTGAAGAGGAAGTCATTAATATTCAAAACCTGCCCAAAGGAAGTTATCTCATAAGACTAGAGACTGCTGAAAAAGTAAGTACTCAACTATTTATCAAATCCTAAAAGTTCGTTTCCCCTCTACTGAATGTAATCAGTAGGGGGGAAATAAATAGCTTAGCCTTGATAAGCAGCGTACGCATTGTCATGAACCTATTTATCATGCTGATACAGCTTAAGATCCTCAATTAGTGCAATGATCTTTTCCGCATATTTCGGATCCGTTGCGTACCCTGCCTTTTTCAAGCCTTTCGCCCAGCCTTTGTAGTCCGTTTTTTTCAATTTGTAGAGCTTACCGTAGCGCTTTGCAGTCAACAACTTGCTATGTGCCCGATAGCTTTCCCATGCACTCCTATATATACGAAAGAAATCTTTATGGGAATCATCCGT
>JABSSL010000051.1 GCA_013214355.1 Saprospiraceae bacterium
GCAATCTCTTCCTGAGAAGCCTGAGTTTCCTCCACCTCAATTCCATACTTCTTCGCTATATATCGCAGCGCTTCAGGAAACGCAAAGCTCTCATGTTCCATCAAAAACTGCACAGGCCCCCCAGCCGCACCGCAACCAAAACACTTATAGATATTCTTAGCCGGTGAGACGACAAAGGATGGCGTCTTTTCATTATGAAAAGGACAAAGCCCCATCATGTTGGCACCACGGCGCTTCAAGCTGACGAAGTCTTGAATGATCTCCTCAACTTTCGCCGTCTCTATAATTTCCTGTACCGATTTATTGGTTATCAATGTTGATGGACTTGAAATTTGCTGGAAAATAAGTAAAAAGGCGGACAATTAAAATTTTTAACGCTTAGCCCAGTTAATGGCAGTGTGCGAAACTTCAGGTATTAAAAAACTAAAAATCAACGACTTACGAAATATTGTCTGACTATTGTTAAAAACAATAACATTTCTAGATATAACTTTTCTGCGCAATAAAACGTCTATACTACTGAAGGTCAAACACAACGACACTTCAAGAAAAAAATGGGTGTTCTCATAGTGTGTGGGCTGCCCCGGGACATTTAGCTCCTGGGGTAGTTTTAATTAAACAAAGAAAAGTTGGCGAATTCCCTACACTTTTCTTATTTTAGCAGCTGAAATCACCAAGAACTAAAGATATTTAAGATTACTTTCCAATTTTAGAGAGCGCGTTTTTAAGTAGTCCCGCCTTTCAAAGGTGGGACCTTTTTTTTGCCTATTTTACGATGAAAAACTCCACAGATTGGCGCTCTAATTTCACTCCTTTTACGAAAAGCGGAAACTTTGTTAAACGCACAGGAACAGTGTTTTTCCCTTCCTGTAATGGAACATCTTTAAGATCTGCTACAATTTCAAAATCTTGATACAAAACTTCATTATAGCGACTCAGACCTACCTGACAAGTCAATAGAATCTTATCTGGAAATATCTTTAGGCTATCTCCTTCTTTCACATGATTAATACCAACCGGGATGTACAGGGTTTTTTCAGTAAATTGTTCTACTTCTAAATCTACCGTCACTTGGTCTACATCCAATTGCAAAGCCGGGGCCGGAGTTTCTAATGGAAGAGGGACACTAGTTGAAGACTTAATTTCGGTAAGCCCTAGTAAGGTCGTGGGCCAAGAAAATAGGCTATCCAAGGTCTTGGCTGGGCCGGTAATAGTTACGCTATCCGGTGTGACGGACGGTACTTGTTTAAGCTGATTGCCAGGGGAAAATTGCAAGTCTTGCTCCAGGATTACCGGTACGCGCTTGCTAACTTTTTGATCCAGTTCTATCTCCAAGTTTTCATAATTCACCGACAACACTTCAATAGCTGAAAATCTTAGACTACCCCGAATTTCGGTACGCATGCGATTCTGATTCAGGTAGAGATTGGTATTGTCTAGCATCGAAATAAAAACGGGAATTCTAGAGTGGTAGAAATGCTCCAACATTAGATCCCACCCCGTTCCTCTAAGTTCTGCTTCCACATCGGCAGGCGGCATCTCCAAGAGACATTTATCCTCCGGCATCTCAATATTCAGCATTACCGGTTTGACAGTGGGATAAGTTTGCGATAACTTCACCAGGACCCAAAAGACAAAGGCTATGCCAATACAAGTGATTAGCATAGCCCTGTCTTCTTGTAGCTTAAAGGAAGCTATTTTCTTAACGATATCATTGATCTGCATAGAGAGAATCCGTCATTTCTTTAGAAATGGCATTACGGGTAACCCTAATATAGGTTTTGTTCCCTACCTCCAAAGTAATGACCTCATCTTCGATCTTGTTAATCTTTCCTAGCATACCACTGGAGGTTACTACATCATCTCCTTTTTCTAAAGCGGCCATAAACTTCTTTTGCTCATTTTGTCGCTTGCTCTGTGGTCGAATCATAAAGAGGTAAATGATCAGGAACATAGCCCCAAAAAAGAGCAGATTGAAAGTTCCAGCATTTCCCCCTTGCAGTAGTAAGACGTCTTGAAACATGTGTTTAGTTTTGTATCATGAATTGGGCGTTTCCTGATCAGACTTCACGTAACCTTTCATAAAAACACGAGTAGAAGCCGGATAGGTATTGGCCGTTATAGTAATGGGTTTACTTTGATTTTCAGTCTTCCCTTTGGTATTGAACTCTACTTCAATTTTACCCTTCTCTCCCGGTCCGATCGGCTCTTCTGGCCAACTTGGAACCGTGCAGCCGCAGGTAGACCTAGCGTTGCTAATAATTAAAGGCATTTTGCCTGTATTGGTGAAATGGTAAGTGTGCTTAACCACAGCTCCTTCCTTGACTTCACCAAAATCAAATACCTCTTCCTCAAAAACCAATTTAGCGATGTTGACCGTATCTTGTGGCTTCTGGGCCGAAATGGGATTACGAACAATATCAGAATTCGAGATAGCGTCAGCGCTGGTGATTTCCTCAATGGACTTTTCAGAACTTACTCTAGGCTGATTCTGACAAGCCATTCCTGCCATAATAATTAGAAGCAGGATCAAAGTGTTTCTTGTCATAGGATATTAAAAGACTTTTCTGCAAAGGTAAGAAAGATTTCCAAGTCTCGGTGTTAACCGATTGCAAAACTCCCTCCATCTGCTTGGTCGAAATACGAATTAAATTCCGCTTTAAGGAGAGAAAAAAGATTGTCCTTTGGTCAAATTAAGCCGTTTTCATTTTGTCTCCCAAAAAGCAGAAAAATTCAAGTACCCCAAGTATATTCGCCGCCATGGAGAAGCATAAGTATAATTACGGCATTATTGGGAACTGCGCCTTCTTGGCCTTAGTAGATAGCCACGCTAACATTGGATGGATGTGCTGGCCCAGATTTGACAGCAGCTTTGTCTTTGGGACCTTGTTGGATAAAGAGAAAGGCGGAAGCTTTTCAGTGACTCCAGAAAAGGAAATATTAGAGAATGGCCAAAAGTATGTCCGGAATACAAATATCCTAGAAACACATTTCACTTGCGCAGACGGTTCCTTCAAAGTCGTTGACTTTGCTCCACGCTTCTTCCAAAATGAAAGAGCCTACAAACCCCTGATGCTCTTCCGAAAGATCGTACCAACGGAAGGAAGACCTAGGATCAAAGTTTCCTGTCAACCGAGAGGAGAATATGGCGAATTTGTGCCAACCAAAACCTTCGGCAGTAGTCATATTCGATACGAAGGACTATCAGATCATCTAAGGCTCACCACAGACATTCCGCTAAGCTTTGTTGATCAAGAGCAAGCATTTGTGCTCAATGAGACCAAATACCTGGTACTTTCTTGGGGTGTTCCGCTGGAGGGTGCCTTGGCTAGTACTGCAGAATCCTTCCTAGCCAAGACGAAGGCATACTGGAATCTCTGGGTTCAGAATACCTCTACCGAGCACTTCCGGCAGGAGGCGGTAATTCGATCCGCTCTAACTTTGAAATTACATCAATACCAGGATACCGGTGCCATCATTGCCGGTGCTACTACGAGCTTACCTGAATTCCCGGGCAGCACACGTAATTGGGATTATCGATTTTGCTGGTTCCGGGATGCTCACTACACCTTGAAGGCCTTAAATGATCTCAGTCATTTTAATATCCTGCGAGATTATGCACGTTTTGTCGAGAACATTGTATTGAACGAGAATCAGCGATACCACCCACTCTATCCCATTACAATAGACAGAATTCCAGAGGAGAAGATCCTACCACTTGAAGGCTACCGGGGAGAAAAGCCGGTTCGGATTGGTAACCAAGCTTACGAGCATATCCAAAATGATGTATACGGTCAGGTATTGGTAACCCTCCTACCCTTCTTCACGGATAAAAGATTGGGAGATAATACTACCAGTTCTTCTCTTATCGATCTAGTTAAGCACTGCCTGTACATGATCGAAAAAACCATGGACGAACCGGATAATGGGTTGTGGGAATTCAGAGGTACCAGTCAACTACATAGTTACACTTTCCTATTTCATTGGGCCGGTGGTCATGCTGGGCAGAAAATCGCCCAGGCCTTGGGTGATAATAAAATGCTCCGACACGCCAAAAAGCTAGTCAAGGATGCAGCGGCACAGATTGAGCGTTGTTATGATGAGAAACGCGGAGTTTACACTCAGGCCGTTGGTTCTCCTAATTTGGATGCCAGTCTTTTACAATTGATCAACATGGGATATCTAAATCCTAGAAGTCCCAAAGCCAAACAGCATCTAAAGGTATTGGAGGAAGAACTGAGAACACCATCAGGCCTTTTCTACCGCTATAAACACGTGGATGATTTTGGTGCACCGGAATCCACTTTCTTGATTTGTGCTTTCTGGTATGTTGAATCTCTAGCTCGGATGGGGCGACTCAAGGAAGCTATAAAGATCTTTGACCGACTCACGGAACATGGCAATCATCTGGGACTATTAAGTGAGGATGTTCATGAGGCTTCTGGTAGTCAATGGGGTAACTTTCCGCAAACCTATAGCCATGTCGGCCTGATCAATGCGGCCTTTGCTATCAGTAAAAAGTTGGACCAACCTATCTATTTCTAGTCCCTATGAGAGTATATCTGATTGGCTTCATGGGGTCCGGAAAATCTTTCTTAGGTGAAAAATTAGCGGACCTCCTAGAAATGGATTTCTATGATTTAGACGCTCAAATAGAAGAGCAGGTTGATATGCCTATTAGTGAAGTCTTCGAACGTTTCGGAGAGGGTTTCTTTCGGGAAGTAGAGAAGAATGTACTGCACGAAACAGCGAAGTTAGATAAAGGGATAATCAGTACGGGCGGTGGGGCTCCTTGCTTTTTTGACAATGTAGAATGGATGAATCAGCAAGGTCTTACGGTATATCTGCAGACCGATGCTCAGTTGCTGGCGACCCGGCTTGAAAGCGAAATGGCCCATCGGCCGCTACTAGCTCACCTGAGTCGTGCAGAGCTAATTGACTTTATAGAAAAAAAAGTAGCCTCCAGAGCATCTTTCTACGAGCAAGCACAACTTATCTGGGTGCAAGATCAAGCTAATCAATCAGATTGGAGTGTTTTAGGAGAAAAAATTCGAGCAAGGCTGTTTGATCCTGGCAAGATTTGATAAATTTGGCTGCCATCAACAGCTACAGCCATCTATGTCATATAAGCTCTCCTTACCTTTCCATGCATTTCAACTACATATCGGAGATCAGGTTTTTTCTGTCCCCTTGACCGACCAGCAAAGCTTACGGGTTGGAACTTCCTTGGATAATCTAATGGGAAAATATGGGGAAAGCTTACACCGAAAGATCGTCAAACACGGGGAATTAGACCTCATTATGGATGAAATGAGGGAAGGGGATTATACCGAGGATCGGTTAGAAGTATCCTTCCCAAAAGCGAAGGATAATATGAGTTATCCTTCTTTCGCCTTAGTCTTTGACTTCTATTACCAAGAAGTTCCTGGAGGAATTTCGGGCATTATCCCCGTCCTGGGATTAGAAGGATTTGGGCATGACCTGATTAATCTTAAGAAGAGCTTAGTTGAGACCGTAAAACTGGATTTTGCCCGCAAACGCAAACTCAGCGCAGTTCAGCACATTCTTAGTACCATGTGGTTCGAAAAGACCGAACTCGAAAGTACCAGCCTAGAATTAGAAGTCCCATCTCTTCGCGATCTAAGCGAACAATCGAATGACATTAGCGAAAGGATTCTGGACCGAGTTGCCACTCATCTTCAAATTCGTAAAAATGTATTGTATGGCTTTGAAAAAGAACTGGACCAGCTATCGCAAGCCTTGAGAGGTAAGTTCAACAAAAGCGTCTTAGTTGTCGGTCCTCATGGGGTGGGCAAAACCACCTTGGTTTGGCAACTAGCCTACCAACGGAGAAGGAAGAAACAAAAAGGATGGATCTGGGAGACGACCGCTTCTACCATGATCAAAGAGCTAATGGGAGATACGGGTTGGCAAGATAACCTTTCCAAGTTATGTGGAGAGATGGTGGGTTCTGAAGACTTTCTCTACATTCGAAACCTCATGGAATTATTTGAGGTAGGGAAATCAGAAGGCAATCAAGTATCTATGGCTCAATACCTAAGGACTCCACTGAGTCGTGGAGAGCTCAATATTATTGCAGAATGTACGGAGGAGGAAATGGCCAATATTGAACTAAAAAGTCCGAACTACCTTTCTTTCTTCCAAATCATTAGACTGCAAGCACCAGAAGGTGAAGCCTTAGAAAAAATCATCGTACAGAAGGTAAAAGATATTGCCGCCAACAAGCGGGTACTTATCGATGAAGAAGCCATCCGGGAAGTTATCCGATTAAATCTTCGGTTCAACCCTTATTCCGGAATGCCGGGAAAACCAATCCATTTCCTCGAAAGCATCTTGATCAATAAAAAGCATTCCGCTGAAGGAAATAGCAAAGGAGAGATTCTGATATCGAAGAAGGAAGTGATCAAGTACTTCTGTGAGGATTCCGGTATGCCGCTCTTCATGGTGGATCCATCTTTACCCATGGACACGGAGCAGATTCGAGAAGATTTCAACAAGAAAATATATGGCCAAGAACAAGCGGTTAATGGTTTGGTAGAGATTCTGGCAGCTGTTAAGACAGCCCTAGCTCGAAAAGGTCAACCGATTGCTTCTCTCCTATTTGTGGGTCCTACGGGCGTAGGAAAAACGGAATTGGCAAAAGTACTGGCCAACTTCATGTTTGGCAATAAGGGGAATCTGGTTCGCTTTGACATGAGCGAATACTCCAACTATTATGCTACCCTACGTTTGATCGGACAGGATTACTTTACTGAAGGTTTGCTTACCTCTGCCGTGCGCAAATCGCCCTTCTGTGTCCTTCTATTTGATGAAATCGAAAAGGCACACCCAACCTTCTTCGATCTTCTGTTACAGGTCCTTAGTGAGGGGCGGCTCTCTGACAATCAAGGTAAGACGGTCAACTTTTGTAGCACGATCATTATCATGACCTCAAACATCGGCGCCGAAAAGTTACAAAGAGGAAGCATTGGCTGGGCGAAAGATGAGGATGATCCCGCTGCACTTTATATCAATGCCATTGAGAATTACTTCCGCCCAGAATTATTCAATCGAATAGATCGAGTGATCCCCTTTGGTATGTTGACGCAAAAGACCGTTCGGCACGTCGTGGAGCGGGAAATAGAACTATTCAAGCAGCGCGAGGGAATCAAGTATCGAAGAATGGACCTCTTCATTGATGATAAGGTACTGAAGTATTTAGCCAAGGAGGGATACCATCCGAAATACGGGGCGAGACAATTGCAACGCTGCATACTAGATCAGTTGGTTATCCCCTTATCACGCCAGCTCAATCAACAAGACTATGATGAACAAATCATTGTCAATGTAAGCATGAGAAAGGATAAGATTCATTTCAAGATTGAACTTGATCCACTGGGGTTAGACCTATTAATCGAGGAACTAGAAAAAGATAGTTATGCGGATTATGCAAGCAAACTTCGACTTGATATCAATCTTTTCAAGGAGGGCCACTACTTCATTCAGATTCAAAACGAACTGGAACGACTAACGCAAAGCAAGCAAAAGGATAAGCAACAGTTCTGGAACAAGGTCCACGATGTGAAGAAGTTTCACAATTTTTCTCAGATCATCCATCAGGTACATGCTTTGGAACAAACGATTCAGGATTATGAGTTCGAACTCAGTCTCGCCTCACTCAATCTAAGCCCTTACCAACCTAGCAAGGTTGATGATCTAAAGGAATTTGAACAGTCCTTTTTTCAAGCCAAGAAAGAGATCTACGGACTGCTTAACCCAAAACAAAACACCTGTCATTTCAGCATCTATGGTGGGCGGTCCATGGCTATTTTCGAATTCTATCACGCCTTATTCAAAATGAATGATTTCCAGTTAGATATCAAATCTATCTGGTTCAGAGAATCCTATTACAATGAAGAGATTTGGCTAGAACAAAACAATCAACGAGTAAAGAAAAAACGCTGCGGCTACATCAAGTTAGACTATCTAGTTGAAGAAGAACTAGTAGCTCCTAGCCCAGAAAAAGATGGCGATCAGCTGTATGGCTTTGAAATCGTGGTCAGCGGCCCCTCAGCCTATCTGTATCTTGAAGGAGAGTTGGGTGCACAAAAGTGGATGCCTCGAGCAGGCGAAGAAGATATCTACCTGATTAGTGCTCACCAAAAGGCTACCAATACACCAGACAAAATCCACCGACACGATCACTACCGCAAGGCAAATATCCGCCGAACGGTTAGTCCGTCACATATTAAAGACAATATTCTACGACTGGATAGGGAGTACCACAAAGGGGAACTAGTAGAACTGTTAAAAGATAGGCTGGATGCGGATTTCAAAATCAGCCTGAATACGGAAATGATGTAGGATCATCACTTCCGATTATTCATGGCGACTTTCTATTGTTAGCGGACATACAATCCAAGATCTACTAACGAATGGATTGTAAGAATTCTGCTCGTACATTCTCATTCAAAAACTTACCGCTATATTCTGTCGTAACTGTGCTGCTATGCTCGTCTTCAATTCCACGCGCTTGTACACACATGTGCTGCGCCTCGATATAGACAGCCACGTCCTCAGTATCCAAGATATCCTTCAACTCCTTTGCGATCTGCATGGTCAACCTTTCCTGAACCTGCGGACGCCTGGCATAATAATCAACGATACGGTTCAGTTTAGATAAGCCTATTACTTTGCCATTGGCGATGTATGCCACGTGAGCTCTACCTGTGATGGGCAGGAAGTGGTGTTCGCAAAAAGACTTCACTGTGATGTCTTTTTCTACCAACATTTGACGATAGCCAAATTTATTTTCAAACAAGGAGATCTTTGGTTTCTTCTTTGGATCTAGGCCATAGAAAATTTCCTTCACAAACATCTTAGCCACTCGACGAGGTGTTCCTCCCAATGAATCATCCTCTAGATCGAGCCCTAGGATGTCCATAATCTCGGCGAAGTGATTGCTAATTTTATTCATTTTCTCCTCATCAGAAATAGCAAATGCATCTGGCTTCATCGGTGTTTCAAGTGAAGTTCCTATATGTTGGTCTCCTAAGTCAAAATCAAAATCGGACTGTCCTCTTCCCTCAAATGTAGGCTGAGAATTACCATTCCCATTTAGTCTATCTTCTAGAATCATGGTTACAGATTGATGTTTATTGAACCAGCTGGCCTTTCATATTTCGTTGATAAAAAGCAACTTATTCAATTCAATGAAAGTATAATGTTATAAAAGATGTTATTATGATATATATGAGTGCTTTAGGAAGAAATGTACTATTTTTGGTTCCTTCCTTTCCGGAAGGTTTTTTGATGGCATCCAGGCTAAATAACATAGCCTAGCCTCATTTGGTTTAAAAAAACTAGCGAATAATACACAAATCCGTTTCAAATGGATACCCGATGGCCTCTCTTAATTCTGTTTATTCTTGTATGGGGCTGCAGTAGTGATAGCTCCGACGACCTCTTCATTGATTGTCGCTACAGCGCACCCGAACGTATCTTTTCCAATAGTCTACCTAATGTAGAAGAGCACTCTTTTTTCATAGATAAAATGGTGGGTGAAGAATCCCTAACTTTCACCGATGGTAGCAGTTTGCGTTTACGACAGTCCGGCTGTGATTATCTGAAGCAAGAATTTGAATTCACTGCTCCGAGCTTTGATCGTCAAAAAAGCATTGCCTTTTGGTTCGAGGAAAGTATCGATTTATTACATCGCGTCAGTGAAATGGGTCCAGAGTATATTAGTTATCGGCAGTGGGCAAAAGCAATGGAACAAAAAGTTAGATCCTTTGAACTCGACAAAACGGTCATGCTAGCCGATGGCTACTACGCAAAAGTAAGTCGCCAAAATTCTCGAGGGGCTGCCATCCTGCTGCTTACACTTTCAGAAAAACCTTAGCAAAGCGGTCGAGATACCAAATATTTATATTGCTTTGTTATTCAGTCAGTTTCAAAACTCCACAAATGATATTTTATTTTTAATCACATATTTTAAGTGCTGAATAACAACAACTTAACCAAAAGGATTATAAAAACTGATTTTGGATTTCCGAATAAAATTTTGCAGTTTTTTTTTGTCCGGAAGATTCAATTTTTCTACTTTTACAAAGCAGTTCACATATAGAACTCAACTCAAAGGATAAATTCAAAATCTGAGCAAGCCACAAAAAATTAGTGCATTCGTGTTTCCAGGCCTGCCTTTTTGAAGCAATACAGTTTCCTCCTATCCTTTCTGAGTCTCTACTCAACACTTTGAAGAAAATTATCAAAAGATATTAGTATCAGTAAGTTAGATGAGCCCCGCTGCGCTTTTATGTGCGGTGGGGTTTTTTGATTGCAGGACATTCTAAAAAGGAATGTCGCACTAAAATCTTTTCCCTATTCTGGTTTTCCTCACTCCCCTACCGTTGAAAGCTAAATAAGCGCCTCTATTTGTTCCTTTCTTTTCTATAAGTATATTTGCGGGGATTTTGGGGCGGCATAAATTTATTGAGAGGCCTGACTGTTGGAAAACCCTAGCCACTCTTGTGTTGTTCCCAATGAAGATTAGCACCTACAATTTTTGATCTTTACAAAGAAAAATTGACCATATGAATTTTGATCTTATCGTAATCGGAAGCGGACCTGGCGGGTACGTTGCTGCCATTAGAGCCTCACAATTGGGAATGAAAGTGGCTGTTGTTGAACGAGAAAGCCTTGGTGGGATCTGCCTCAACTGGGGATGTATTCCCACAAAAGCCTTGCTGAAGAGTGCACAAGTTTTCGAATATATCCAGCACGCAGAAGATTATGGAATCAAGGTGGAAAAGGCAGAAGCCGATTTTGAAGGAATGATCAAGCGAAGTAGAGGGGTAGCTGACGGGATGAGTAAAGGTATTAACTTTTTATTCCGTAAAAATAAGATCACCGTCTTGAATGGTACGGGTAAATTAGCTCGTGGCAAAAGCGTAGAAGTAACCGATGCAGAAGGCAAGAAAACAAGCTACACCGCCAATAATATTATCGTAGCTACCGGAGGGCGCGCAAAAGAACTTCCCAATATTCCTATCGACGGCAAGAAAATCATCGAATACCGCAAGGCGATGTCCCTTCCTAAGCAGCCCAAGAAAATGGTTGTAGTGGGTGCAGGAGCAATCGGTGTGGAATTTGCCTACTTCTACCACTCTATTGGCACTGAAGTAACTGTGGTAGAGTTCATGGAACAAGGACTAGTTCCTAGAGAAGATCCAGACATCTCCAAAGAGTTAGGCCGTACCTATAAGAAGAAAGGCATTAAAGTTTTAGGGAATACGGCTGTAGAAACCGTTAACACGAAAGGCCGTGGCTGTAAAGTGACGGTTAAGAATCGCAAAACGGGTAAAGTGGAGGAAATTGCTTGTGATGTAGTCCTTTCTGCTGCTGGTGTAGCTCCTAATACTGAAAATATTGGTTTGGAGACTTTAGGTGTCAAGACCGATAGAGGGTTGATCTCAGTAGATGAATACTATCAAACCAATGTACCTGGCATCTATGCGATCGGGGATGTTATCCCTGGTCCAGCTTTGGCGCACGTAGCGAGTGCGGAGGGGATCACTTGCGTGGAGAAAATGGCAGGACACAGTCCAGAACCAATAGACTACAACAATATTCCTGGTTGTACCTATTGCGTACCTGAAGTGGCTTCCGTTGGTTACACAGAGCAGGCTGCTAAAGAAGCGGGGTATGAAATTAAGGTGGGTAAATTCCCTTTCTCTGCTTCTGGAAAAGCGAAAGCGGCAGGCGCAGCTGGTGGTTTTGTCAAAGTCATCTTTGATGCCAAATACGGAGAATGGCTAGGTGCACACATGATTGGTTACAATGTAACGGAATTGGTGGCAGAAGTAGTTGCAGCAAGAAAATTGGAAACTACTGGCCATGAAATCATCAAATCCATTCACCCTCACCCTACCATGAGTGAAGCCATCATGGAGGCTACCGCCGCGGCTTACGATGAAGTAATTCACCTGTAGATCTATAGGAAGATCTTAACGGATAAAATAAAGCCCGATGGTTGAATAATTCGACCATCGGGCTTCTTATTGTAGGACGGTGATTCAATCGACTAACTAATGGACCATCTCACTCTTTCAAAAACCCACTCAATAAAACGCTTCTCCTCCGTGATTATTTGCGCCTCTCCCAACATCATCTGAGAGGGTTCAATGATTTTTCCAGTGGTGGTCTGAAGGCCTTCCGGAAACTTCACCTCAATCTGGATCCGATTATTATTTGGGATTTTCCCCTTCCGTGCCACCTCTCCTTGTACTGCACCAAACTCTTGGAAAGGATAACTGGCAAACTTTACAATTACACGCTGTCCCGATCTAACTTTACCAGAACCCTGAATGGGTAAATCCATCCGCCCCAACAAGCCCGAGTTACCCGCAGGAATAATCACCAACAGGTTTTCTCCTTGTTTTACAAAGATCTTTTCGTTAATCCCCATGGGAATGGCAGCTAGGCCTTTGATCGGAGCAATAATCAGGTATTCCTTTTTCCATGCATCCAGACGATTCCTCAATTCAATAAAGCTCTCTTTAAGCTGATTAGCCAAACTACTCTTGCTCTGTTTGGATCCTTCTTCAAAGCCATCAATCTCTTTCCGGATCGCTCCAATTTCAAATTCTTTATTCTTGATATTAGATTCCGTTCCTTGCAAGAGCCGCTGCTTGGTTAATTGTTCCTCTTGTGCCTGTCGAACCTTACTTAAGGTCGACCTCCCCCCCTGAAACAAATTCTGCTCGCGGATAAACCGCTCATTGGCAAGTAACAGCTCTTTTTCCAAAGTTTCTTTTTTACGCTTTTCATACTGAATCGTATTACGCGCTCGCCTAATCTGCTGATTAAGCTGGCTAATACTTAATTTCTGCAGTTTACCTGATGCACCCACCTCATAAGCTTCCTTTTTCTCAAAGAAGTCATAGAGGGCATCTTGAATCTCACCTAGAATTAGATCCTTGGGCGGGTCGAAGCGTTCAACCGTGGCAATGTTTAGGTCTTTAACCGCCACAATTTCATCTTCCAAGATATGGATATCGGTATACTTGGCTTTACTCTGGAAGGCCATTAGCGTTTGCCCTGCTTCCACGGTATCTTCATTGGCTACCAGAATATCAGAGATGAAAGATCCAGCATCCGCCACTATGGGGCGAGGGGGTTCAACGGAGCTTACATTGATCTCCGCTTCAACCGTATCGGGATATTTCACGAAGTAAGACATCCAACCAATAATTACGATTGTCACCAAAGCAATGGTCGTTCCGTAGCGAACTAACCAACTAGGAGGAGTACCTAATATCTCCTGGACCTCCTCACTCCGGATTTCAATGTTATCTCTTGCAGATGGCATAAAGATTAGAAATTATAACTTCATTAGGTTAAGCGCCTAATTCCAATTGATTTCGGACCAATTGATAGTAAGCACCTCTTATGTAGGTAAGTTCTTCGTGTGTTCCTTGTTCTACAATCTCTCCACTTTCAATCACAATAATATTATCGGCATTCATCACAGTACTCAGGCGGTGCGCCACGATTACCACAGTTTTTCCACGGAAGAAGTCTTCCAGGTTTTCCATGATCACCATTTCATTATAAGAATCCAGTGCCGTAGTGGCCTCATCAAAGAAGATGTAATCTGGATCTTTATAGACGGCTCGAGCAATCAGCAAACGTTGTCGTTGTCCCTGACTTAGGCCTAATCCCTCTCTTCCAATCTTGGTATTATAGCCGAGCGGTAAAGACTCGATAAAATTCTGAATATTGGCCACTTTCACGGCATTCAGCAGCTTTTGCTTATTCACGATTTCATCCCCTAAAGCAATGTTCTTCGCAATCGAATCATTAAAGATGTATCCGTCTTGTCTTACGACCCCACACTTACTTCTCCATAGGCGGTTGTGTAAGTTCTTCAGATTCACATCTCCCAGGCGAATCGTTCCATCAGAAGGATTGTAGAAGTTGAGAAGTAGCTTCAAAATCGTCGTCTTACCACTGCCACTCGTACCGACGATGGCCGTTGTCTTACCTTTAGGTATTCGCAGACTGACATTTTTCAAGATCATGGGAGAATGAGGACCACTATATTGGAAATGAACCTTCTCCATCGTAAGATCACCAAATTCTGGCAGCAGCGTAATCTTATCTTCAATATCCTCTTCATCTTCCTTGGAGTGAATCTCGTTCATTCTTTCAAGGCTGATTTTGGCATCCTGAAGCGAACGAATAAACTCAATGAAGCGGTTGAGCGGCGCGTTAAGCTGTCCGATAATATATTGAATAGCGACTAACATGCCTAAGGTCATCATGCCATCGAGCACGGCCTTAGCCACGACAAATATGATGAAGATGTTTTTGGTCTCATTGATGAACGAAGCTCCTGAGCGCTGCAATTGCTCAATTCTCAACGCACTCATACTAGTACGAAACAATCGCGCTTGGATGCGTTCCCAAGCCCAGCGTTTTTGCTTTTCAGCATTGTGCAGCTTGATCTCCTGCATCCCACTGATCATTTCTATCAGATTGCCTTGGTTTTCCGCAGATTGGTCAAAGCGCTTATAGTCCAGTTCCCTGCGTCGTTTCTGGAAAAAGAAAACCCAAGCCAAATTAGCCAGTGTCCCCACTAGGAACAACAAAAAGACTTCTGTATTCCACGAAAACAAGATGAAAGAGAAGACCACAAAAGTGAAAAGTGAGAAGATCGACTCCAGCGTGGTAGAAGTCAAAAATCGTTGGACTCGCTCATGATCCGTAATCCGCTGCATCAAATCCCCAGTCATTTTAGCATCAAAGAACCGGAGTGGTAATCGCGTCAACTTAATCAAGAAATCTGAAATCAAACTGATATTCACCCGCACCCCCACGTGAAGAAATATCCAAGAACGGAAAAGTTCTACTGCTCCATTCGTAATGAACAGGACTAGCTGTGCAATCACAATGAGCCAGATAAAAGTAAGGTCAATATTTCCTATCCCGATATCTACAATGGACTTAATCAGGAAAGGCGCAATCACCTGTAGGACACTACCCAAAATCAATCCAACTACCAGCTGGAAGATGAGTCCTTTAAATTTGCGGAAGTAAGAAAAAACGTACTTAAATCCAGATTTATCTATCTTATCCCCATCGCGCTCATAAAACTCAGGCGTAGTTTCCATGAGCAACAATACGCCTAACTCCTCCCCTTCTTCCTGGTCACTCAACCAATTCTCTAAAAACTCCTCTTTCGTCAATTTAAATTTGCCAGCGGCTGGGTCAGCAATCCAAACAAATTTATGATTGGCCTTATACACCACTACGAAATGTTCTTGTCTCCAGTGAGCGATACAAGGCATCGGAATATCCCGACTTAATCTATCAAAGGTGGTTTTAACGGCTAACGATTGAATACCAATATGCTCTGCAGCATCACTAATACCAAGCAAGGAAACACCTTGTTTTCCCATGTAGGTTAGTTCCCGCAAATACTCCAGAGAGTAGTATCGTCCAAAATACCTCGCAACCATCCGAAGGCAAGTTGCGCCACAGTCCATGGCGTCGAGCTGCTGATAAAATGGAAAATTGTTTGGCATATAGTTAGATCCTGCTGTTGATATTAAACAATGAAAATAAGATGTTACAAGCTAATTTTTATAATTTGTTGCCAGTTTTTTACACTTGTCCCTTTTCGGGAAAACAATGTTTGAAGCGCTTAATCGACCAACAAAGGCATCTCTTTAGCTGCTAGATGTATATATTGCAACAACCTTTAGTGTACTCACAGACCGTAAATCACTGATGTACAATACCTTTATCTCTTTAATAAGCGTCATTCAGAAACCTGCGGATATTAAGGGTTTGCCGGTGTTTTTGAAAAAAGTTCATGATTTGATGACCTCCAACTTTTCCGATTATGAGGTCATTCTAATCAACAATTTACCAGGTTATAATCTAGGAGATGAGCTCAAACAATTAGAGAAAGTCTATAAAAATCAGGTCTTTATACTTAATCTTTCTACTTCAATTAACAAAAACCACGCCATAATCGCGGGTCTGGATCGCTCCAATGGAGACTATACCGTTGTATTTGAACTAGAATTCGCAGATAATCCCGAATTAATCCTACAACTCTTTCAGAAAACGCAAGAAAACTACGATATCGTATATCTGCGCGGAACTGGACCTAAAGTTAGCCTTCGTTATCAGCTATTTTACCGGATTTTCTACTTCCTCTTGCGGAATTATTCTTCGCTAAAAATCGATGCGAGGGCCTACACTACTCGCATTATTTCCCGCCGTGCATTGAACTCCTTGTTGAAGCTCCGGGAAAACCTGCGGTACATGAAAGCCCTATACTCAATTGTTGGATACAACACTTCCTACTTGGAAACCTCCGTTGGTCGGCCAATTGAGGTTGAGGAAGGATTCTCGGAGCGCTTCAAAACCTCTTTGATCGCCATCACATCTTTTACCACCTTCCTCAACTCCCTAATGCTTTGGCTTTTTATCTTATCACTAGCCTTCTTGATCGGCGTCGTGGTCAATGCGCTGGTATTCAAGTTCTCGGGAGCAGACCTCTTCGGAAACACCCAAGAGGCCCCTCCAGGCTGGACTTTTCTCGTAATCCTCATATCTATCTTCTTTGCAGTGACCTGCCTGAACCTCTACATCATGTCCATTTACTTGGCTAACATTTACCACGAAATCAAAAAGCGCCCCCTGTACATTATTGAATCAATTCAACGCCCCTAATCTCATCTCCGGGTACCTCCGATGTATTGGATCACCTTTGCCTGCGGATATTCGTTGGACAAAAGCGCGTCCACGTATAATTGGGCATCAGATTGATTCTTGAAATGTCCGATTAAGTAGGAGTACTCCGTCTCGGAGCGTTTCTCCAAATAGATGTTTTTGTACTGTTCAAACAACTTATGGTCCATTGACAGATACTCAGCGGTAGACAAGATTTCGATTCGATAGCCTTCATAGCTGGAGTCGATGCTCATGAACTCTTGCTCAGAAACAGGTATAGCAGTTACCGCTGCCTTGGCAGGAGAGTTATCGGACTCTTCCCCTGCAGAAGCAGCTGTTTCGCTGACCTTCAAGCCCTTCGGTGTCGTGTTTGCCACCAATGCTTTCTGAGGCGGATCAGAAGCCCGGGAAGGTACAGATACAACCTCTCCTCGCAACACCTCTTCCAGTAAAGCCTGTTCTTGCTCTTGCCGGATGATATCCCCCAAACTTAGGCGCTCAATCGGGTCACTATCAGCATAACCGATAATTCTTAATTCTGTCCTACGATTAGCTTGGTGCTCCTTGTCCTCGCACTCCACGTCATCTGCACAGTGATTCACCAACTGACTTTCCCCGTAGCCCTTTGCGGACAAACGTTCATAAGCGATCCCTCCGTGTTTGGCGATGTACTCTACTGCTGCGTCAGCTCTAGCTTGTGACAACTTTCGGTTATCCCTCTTCTGGCCGCGCGAATCCGTGTGGGAACCCAATTCTATCAGCAATACCGGATTATCTTTCAATAGCGTAATTACCTTTTCTAGTTCTAGCGCGGCATCGGCTCTAATGTCTGAACTGTTGGAATCATAGTAAATATTCTCTAAGGCGATCACCTTATCTAGACTAGCTTTTTCGAGTTCCAGGTTAGCTAACAAGGTTCCCATGGCAAAACCTTCAGTGAGATTGTCTGACACACCTGGACCTGGTCCAATATCCTGCACACCATCGATACAAACGATGCATCCTTTTACATCGACGAAAGCCTCAATCCGCTTATTAAAGTATCCCTCCTTACGAATCAGGAAAGTGTAGTGGTTTCCTCTCTGCAAAGTGTATTTAAATTCTGGACTTGGATAGATCGGCATATCTAATTCTTGCTCTCTCGTCGTGTTATTGTAAACCTCAATATGCGTATCGGTAATGGAAATGGCGGAGTCAGCCTTAACCCTAGTTTCGGCCAAGGTCAATTCCAGTAGATAGCCGGGTCGACGCTTGAGCTTAATCTTGGGGAAAAGCTTTTTCCCTGCTGCTAAACCATGAGTAGATTCTATCAGTTCTGCTGGGAAAAAGAGGTTTTTAGTAGCACGAATTAGCAGATCTTTTCCGGCTGGCACTTCACAACTAAAAAAGCCCTCTGTGTTGGTGTAGGCTTCTATAATTACAGATTCAGTGACTTGATCGATTACTTTGACTTGTACTTCATTTAAGTAACCACGGTTGTCATCTTCAAAAACGTAGCCTTCAAGAATAACGCTTTGTCCATTTGACAAAACAGGAAAGATCATAATCAAAAGAATGGCAAAAAATAATGGGCGTTTCATGTAGTGTTGATCGTATTTGTTTGTATAATGATGAAATTTATTTTCTTTATCACCTCCTTGAGTGATGCTTTGATCGCTCTTTGCTCAATAAACCATAATAGAATACATGAGCTTAAGAATCGTTTTCATGGGCACCCCTGAATTTGCGGTACCCTCTTTGGCAATTTTACTGGAAAATGGCTACGATGTTGCAGGAGTAGTGACTGCAACGGACAAATATGGAGGTAGAGGCAACAAAGTCTTACTGGAATCAGCGGTAAAGAAGTTTGCTGTAGAACACGGAATCAAAGTATTGCAACCTACCAAGTTACGGGATCCTGCCTTCCTCGCGGAACTGTCTGCCTTACAAGCAGACCTTCAGATCGTGGTTGCCTTCCGGATGCTACCAGAACTAGTTTGGGGTATGCCTAGTAAGGGGACATTCAATTTACACGGTTCTTTACTACCCAAGTATAGAGGCGCAGCTCCCATCAATTGGGCCGTCATACAGGGAGAAGAAAAGACCGGGGTGACGACTTTTTTCATTCAACATAAGATTGATACGGGAGATATTATATTACAGCGAGAAATGGACATTGGACCTAATGATACGGCTGGGGATGTTCATGATAAAATGATGATGCTTGGAGCAGGTGCCGTTTTAGAAACGGTACAACTAATCGAAAAGGGCGAAATTGAACTGCAAGTGCAGGATCACTCTGCTGCCACTAAGGCCCCCAAATTATTCAAGGAAACTTGCGAGATCAACTTTAATCAGACCAGCGAAGAAGTCCATAACTTCATTCGAGGGCTTAGTCCTTACCCTGCAGCTTGGACTACTTTAGAGGATAAACAACTAAAAATCTTGAAGAGTGAGATTGTAATGACGATGGATATGCCTAACAGCCCCCCAGGCACTTTTTCTTCGGATAATAAGAGTTATGTACAAATTAGCACGATCAATGGTTACATCAACCTCTTAGAACTCCAATTGCAAGGTAGAAAGCGCATGAAGGTGAAAGATTTCTTGAACGGATATACCTTTGAATGAGGTATCTTGTCACTTTCCATGGCAAGTTGACACTAAGCTGAAGGTACATTTCCAAGCAAAACTGTTTTGAACATGAAAATAAGTAGAAAAGGATTCTTCAAAGGATTGGCATTGGGCACTATTTCTCTACCGCTGTTCCTGCGGTCCTTGATGAGTGAGAATATCGCTCAGAATCAGCAGGGTGGGCCAAATGTCATTAGTGGGAAAGTGTACAATTGGAAGATGGTGACTACTTGGCCACCGAATTTCCCAATTCTGGGCGAGGCCTGCCAACATTATGCGGATTTAGTGAAAGCCTTGTCAGGAGGAAGGATCAACATACAAGTATTTGGTGGTGGAGAACTGGTGCCTCCCCTAGAGACTTTTGATACGGTCCGAAATGGTGGTGCTGAAATGGGACATGGCGCGGCCTACTATTGGGCGGGAAAAATACCAGCCGGACAGTTTTTTGGTTCTGTACCTTTTGGGATGAATGCCCAACAATTAACCGCTTGGATTCTCACTGGAGGAGGAATGCAGATGTGGGAAGATCTATACAAAGATTTCAACTTGATCCCCATACTTGCTGGCAATACAGGAGTCCAGATGGGCGGTTGGTTTAATCGAGAAATTAATAGCATTGAGGATCTAAAGGGATTAAAGATGCGGATTCCTGGACTAGGTGGCAAGGTACTGGAAAAAGCTGGAGGCGCACCAGTCTTGCTGGCAGGTAGCGAAATCTACACGGGTCTAGAAAGAGGCGTGATTGATGCGACTGAGTGGATTGGACCTTATCATGACTCGAAAATGGGATTTCCTGAAATTGCCAAATATTATTATTCTCCTGGATGGCATGAAATGGGCACGGCCCTAGAATTGATCGTCAATAAAGAAAAATTTGAAAGCCTTCCCCTTGATCTACAAGCTATACTTCGTACCGCTTCCTTACAGATCAGTACCTGGATCTTGAGTGAAATGGAAACCAAAAACGCAGAGGTGCTAGCCACCCTCATGAAGCAAGGCGTGGATATACGCCCGTTCCCGCAAGAAGTTATTGATCAGTTGAGGATCTACACCGCAGAAGTAATTGAAGAAGTCACCGCAAATGATCCAATTGCAGCCAAAGTATATGCATCCTATGATGACTACCGTAAGAGAGCTGCGGCGTGGTCTGAATGGACCGAGAAACTCTTCTACACTACTATCCAAAGCAGCTAGCTTAGCTTACAGCGAAAACTGTAGTAGACTGATCAATTCAGGGAAAAGGATGACCAGGCCAAGAAACACCAACTGAATCACCACAAAAGGAATGATTCCTCGATATAAATGTTGTGTAGTGACGGTTGGTGGTGCCACACCCTTGAGATAAAACAGAGAAAACCCGAAAGGTGGTGAAAGAAAAGAGGTCTGAAGATTCAGTGCCAGCAATATCCCGATCCAAATCAAATCAATTTCAAGCTCTAAGAAGATGGGGGCTACTACAGGCACGATGATAAAAATGATCTCAATAAAGTCGATAAAGAACCCTGCTATAAAAACCACGACCATTACCAACAGTAAAAATCCCATTGCGGGCAAGTCAGCCTCACGTATTAAATTGACAAGATATTCATCTCCATGCATTTCCCGAAAGACGAAGGTAAAGGTTGTTGCACCTAACAGTATAATGAATACCATACTTGTTAGATGCGTTGTTTCGGTCAAAACCGATTTTAGCACCTCTAGATTAAACTTCCTTTGAAAAATTGTCAGTAGAGTTGCTCCCAAGGCGCCCACAGCGGCAGCTTCTGTAGGGGTAGCTATACCGGTAAAAATTGACCCAAGAACAGAAATAATCAACAGGAAAGGTAAAACAAATGCCTTAACCACTTTACTGGCAAAGTCTTTATCCTTAAAAGCTTGAATTTCTTCCAAAGGGATACTAGGAGCAGATTCGGGGTGAATTCTAGCCTTGATCATAATGTATAAGATATAGCAAACGACCAGCAACACGCCCGGCAAAAAGGCAGCCGCAAATAGTTTTCCTACAGAGACATTCAATACACTGGCCAAGAGTACCAAAACCACCGATGGAGGGATAATCTGCCCTAAAGTACCAGAAGCAGCAATAGTCCCCGTTGCCAATTCAGGGCTGTAGCCGCGCTTTAGCATCGTCGGCAAACTGATCAATCCCATGGTAATCACGGTAGCTCCCACAATTCCTGTAGAAGCCGCCAACAGGGCCCCTACTATCACGACAGAGATGGCTAACCCGCCTTTAATCCTTCCTAGTAAAATGGCCATGGTTTCCAGCAGGCTTTCCGCCAGTCCCGATTTTTCCAGCATAATACCCATGAAAATAAATAGCGGCACCGCAATCAAGACGTAGTTCGTCATGACTCCCATGATCCTCGGCGGCAGGGTGCTGAAACTACCCGCATCCAAGAAGCACAGGGCATAAATCATCGAGATTCCCCCTAGCGTGAAGGCCACGGGATATCCGTACAGGATGAGGACAAATATGCTAATGAATAAAATGATCGCTAATATCTCCATGATCTATTCTGGCTTAGAAGTTTCCGGTGAACGCCATTGCTGGTAAGCCTTCAAAGCTTCACCAATAGCTTGCAATAGTAGTAGTACAATTCCAAAAGTGATAGCAAACTTTATCAAGTACCGAGCCGGTAAACCGCCTGGGTCAGGAGAGGTTTCCCTTATCTCAAAAGAGGTCATCCCGTAGTTGAAAGAATAAATGATGATCACTATACACCAGGGAATCAGAAAAATGCTATTGCCAATTAGATTGACTAAGGCCTTGTCTTTCGCGGAAAATTTAGCGTAGAATAGATCCACTCGAACATGCCTATCGTGCTTAAAGGCAAAGGAAGCTCCTAGCAGAAAAATCAGCGCAAATAGATGCCACTCCAGCTCCATAATCCAGGCAGCTGTATCGCTAAGTACGTAACGAGTAACCACATCAAAACACACCAGAATTACCAGCAGTAAGGTGAGCCAGGAGGTTCCCCTTCCTATTCGCTCGCTGACTTGGTCAATACTATCAATTATCTTTTGCATGCTCCACAATCATTTTTTGTGAACTGAAAGGGAAAATACAAAACCTGTGCTCTTTTTCATCCTCACAGCAAAAACTTCTCTACTCCAAAGCTTTTCCACCTGAATTGGTAATCATTATCTAGTTGTAGATGCACTGTGATGTGTTTCACAGACTTTAATCCAACCCGGCAGTAATTTTGGAAATATTTCTAGGATGTAAATTGGTTGAAAGTCTTTATTAGCTTAAAAGTGAAGATTATGAATGCAAAGCAATTATCCCTGGTGTATAGCTTCTTGCTATTATTGCTAATCCTATCCGCCTGTCAAAACCAAAAAACAACAAATCAGGAGTCGCCAATAACGGCCTTCGATGAAAGCGAATACATTACCAAGGGCAAGGCGGTCGCTAGTGCGTCCTTTGCAGCCCTCTTGGGCAGATTGCAGGCTGCTATGCGTGATGGTGGTGTTCCAAAAGCGGTGGAGTATTGTCAGCTCACTGCAAACGCCTTAATGGACAGCCTTTCCCAAGTACACCAGGCTAGTATCCGTAGGACATCTACTAGGGTTCGAAATCCGCTCAATCTTCCAGATGCTTCAGAACAAGCCATCTTAGCACAGTACCAAGATAGTATCAATACAGGGGGGAAGATATCTCCAATAGTAAAAGAAGTAGATCAGGGTAGAATTGCATTTTACGCTCCTATCAACGTAAAGGCTTTTTGCTTACAATGCCATGGTAA
Source organism: Saprospiraceae bacterium (assembly GCA_013214355.1). Taxonomy (GTDB): domain Bacteria; phylum Bacteroidota; class Bacteroidia; order Chitinophagales; family Saprospiraceae; genus DT-111. The sequence continues at coordinate 23,109 of JABSSL010000051.1, forward strand.
GCTTGGAGAAACCCTAAGTAAAGAAAATTACGCAGTAATTAAGAATAGGTACCCAGCTGACAAGGCAACGGGTTATCGTGAGGGAGATCTTAGAGGAATGTGGAGTATTACCTTCAACCGAGTCTTAGAGCAATAGTAATGCGCTAAGACTCGGCCTGCTGATACAGTAGCTAGGCTGCTAGATGATTAGGCGCGATCGAGGCGGTATAATTTCAAGGTTTCAATAATCTTGATTAGTTTCTCTGCATATCGCTTATCGGTAGCATAACCAGCCTTCTTCAAGCCATGCGCCCATTTCTTGTAATCTGTTTTCTTCAATTTCAGAAGATGCTTGTAGCGTTTTGAGGTTAACAAACGGGAATGCTCTCGGTAGCTTTCCCATGATGAATTGAAGACCCTAAACATATCATACACATCATCATCCGTATAATTCCTGCACGTACAACCTTTGCATTTCGATCTACACTTTATCCCAAAGTGATTATTCGATTCTGTGGATAGGCGGCTATCTCCAGCATTTGATTCTAGCAGTCCCTGGGCAAGCGTGATGCTAGCGGGGATACCAAACTGTTTCATTTCTTTTAAGGCAACTTCTTTATACTGATCAACATAGTTGTACACATGCTCCTTTTTAGCCCGGACTATCTGTGGATCTATCTTCTTGCGTTCTGCATAATCAGGACTTAAGATAAAGGTTAGATTAGCAAAGGTATTGCCACGGTTATCCTTAGGCTTCGGTTTTTTGGCTTCTGTCGGTGCGTGATAGGAAGTAGGTACGGCCACTGCACTGGTGGCATCAGTCGGTGGAACCATAGATTGAGCAGCAATTGGGCGCTGATCGGCAGACTGCATATTGAACTGAATGGATATATCCCTACTAAAAAGGAGGTGCAGGATTAATGCAAGGCACATTAATTGAAACCAGTTCTTAAAAATCCAAGTAAGAGTAGAGGGAGAAGAGGAATCTTCCTGCACTTGATAAATATGGTAAAGTGTATTCATTACATCAAATTGTTTTTACTACAAACAAATTTAAACATTTTGTTTTAAAACTCAAAAAAGAAACTTATTGTTTTTTTTATAACTATAGAATCCCTTACTTGCGAAGCAATTTTGGAAGATTCTGGATGGCAAGTATTATTTTTATTGCCTGGACTATTGAAGTATTAAACCACCTAGGAGGGAAAGGAATGAGACTCAGCAGAAAAGTATCTCATTTTTTCAAAGAATGTCTATTCTAAGCTAGAGACGGTAGGTATCTTGCCAATAGTGGCCGCCCTACTTCTGAGAAAAACGGTAGGCCTAGTTTTAGACATTTCTCATCCCTCATTCCTAAATAAAAGGGCCAACAATTGTTTTACTTAGTGTAATTTTTACACTACCTTTGCAGGGCCTGAAATGCATTTCAGATGATATTGATTGCTGACAGTGGATCTACCAAAACAGATTGGAAGCTTGTCAAACACAACCAACTTAAGAGCATAACAACCATAGGCTTCAACCCCGTTTATCACTCCGTTTCCAGGATCTCCGGCGAAATGTCGAAAGCCTTTACGGACCAAATAGAGAATAGTATGGTAAAGGCCATCTATTTTTACGGTTCTGGTTGCCAAGAAACTTCCCGTCAGTTAATAGTAAGTACAGCCTTAGCCAAGGTCTTCCCGAATGCCAATATACAGGTACAACATGATCTCATGGCAGCAGCAAGAGCAACTTGCGGACATGAGTCAGGTATCGTCTGTATTCTAGGCACCGGCTCCAATTCTTGCCTTTTCGATGGGCAGCGAATTGCCGATCAAGTCACAAACTTGGGCTACATGTTGGGAGATGAAGGTAGCGGAATTTACCTCGGCCGTTTATTGCTGAGTGCTTTTTTCTATCGGGAACTAACTCCCGTCTTAACCGAAGCTTTGAGTGAATGGATTCCTGGCGGAAGAGCAGAAGTGCTAGATAAAGTCTATGGTAGTGAAGCCCCGCAAGCCTACATTGCTTCCTTTACGAAGTTTCTCTTTGAATATAAAGATCACCACCACATAAGACAGATCTTAGAAAAAGGTCTATCAGATTTTGTACGTCGGCACATCATGAAATATGAAGGACATCAGAAGCTTCCCATTCATTTTATTGGGTCGGTAGCCTTCTATTTTCAAGACATTTTAAATGTTATCCTGACGAATCAAGGAATGCAGAGCGGACATTTTCTCAGGCACCCCATCGACCATTTGGTTGAATTTCATTTGGAAAATGAACAAAAATTGGCAGATAAATGAGCAATGAAATTAAGAGAATAGCAGTCTTTACCTCAGGTGGTGATGCTCCGGGTATGAATGCGGCTGTGAGAGCTGTGGTGAGAACGGCTGCATTCAACGATTTGCACGTTTACGGTATCGCACGCGGTTATGAAGGCATGATTGATGGAGATCTAAAGCGACTTGAGGTGAGAGATGTGGGAAATATCATGCACAGAGGAGGAACAGTTCTCAAAACTGCTAGAAGTAAACGCTTCATGACCCCGGAAGGTCGCAAACAGGCCTACGAGTCTCTCTTAGCTTTTGATATAGATGCCTGTGTGGCCATCGGCGGAAATGGTACCTTCACTGGTGCGGAGGTTTTTACGTCAGAATACGACATTCCTATTATTGGTATTCCAGGTACGATAGATAATGACCTTTATGGCACAGATGCTACCATTGGATTTGACACGGCCATTAATACGGCCATCAATGCTGTAGACAAGATCCGTGATACTGCGGATTCTCACAATAGGCTATTTTTCGTTGAGGTGATGGGTCGCAATTCTGGCTTTATTGCCCTGAACACTGGGATTGGTAGTGGTGCAGGCTGTATTTTGATCCCAGAAGTAGACTCCAACCTAGATGACTTGGTGGAAATTCTTCGAAAAGGGGCACGCAGAAAAAAGCTTTTCAGTGTAGTTATCGTAGCGGAAGGGAACAAGTACGGTGGTGCAGCGGAAATTGCGCAGCGAGTGCAGGAATCTTTTGACCATTATGATACTAAGGTCGCCATCATTGGACACTTGCAAAGAGGAGGATCTCCATCAGCACTAGATCGAGTGCTGGCTAGCCGTCTAGGCTTTGGAGCGGTAGAAGCTATTCTAGCTGGGAAATCCAAATGCATGGTGGGCATTATCAATAACAAGGTTAAATACACTCCTTTCCAGGATGCCATAACAAAGAATAAACACCCGAGTAAAGATCTCGTCAGAATGGCTGAAATATTAGCCATCTAGATATGAAGGAGGGAACTCTCCCTCCTTTGGCCAATAACTTTTCACCTTCCTTTCGCACGCTACTACAGGAGGACAGAAGTCAAAACTAGGGATTGTTGCTAATCCTGCTCAGGTTTTGCCTCCCCTCTAGTACTTAACATCAGCAAGGTAATCAACGGTATCAAAAAGTGAGGAAAGCGATAGACCGTTTGAAACCACCACTGGTGCATACCAGATGCAAAGAAATCCCAGTAAACGAAAGCCCAGACTCGGGCAATGGAGGTGAAGAAGCCCCAGAAAATAGCGTATGCTAAGGCAATCTGCTGCCCCCTTTTCCAAGGCACGAACAAAAGAACACTTAAGACGAAATCCAGTATCCCCGCTAAATTCAAGAATTGAAATGCTCCTTTTTCTTGTACAGGTAAGATATTCATAACCATTTCCTGAAAGTGAACGGGTCTTGGGTAATACCCGATCGCGTACAAGCCATGGCAAGTGAAGGTTAAGACAATAGCCAATTTGAGCAATAGCATGAATTGTTGGCCGATAGATTCTCGGTCTACAAAATGTAAGACTAGAAAAGGAGCCAGCATTTGAAGGCTATACTCAAAGAATTGTCCAAGTGCAAAGAATCGCTCTTTAAAATAGAGCAGAGATAGGAAAACTAGGTTGATGAAGCCAATCCATATCAGGATTCGTCCCCACCGACCTAGCTTTTTTATAAAGATTACGGCTAGACCTGCCAAGGCATAGATCCAACCACTAATTCGTATACTAGTCTGGATGCCATTGTCTACCGGGGTACTGATCACATATTCTTCCCAGGACATCCCAAAGATAAACTCTACTATTCCACTCATCCATACCTCGTCCCACAAGAGGGTGCGATTCGGCGCATCCCAAAAGAGGTGTTGCCAAGCACGTCCCCAAAAGACACATACTGCCGCTACCTGGACAATTAGCCAAATACGAGCGTTTATCGGATAGTTTCTGGGCATCCATCATTAATTGTGGTGCATCAAGAATGCTTTGAGAAATTCATCAATTTCTCCTGCTAAGACAGCATCCGTTTGACTGGTCTGATGTTGTGTACGATGATCTTTAACACGGCGGTCATCCAGCACGTAACTTCGAATCTGAGATCCCCACTCATTTTTCATCTTTCCTGCTTCTACCTTATCACGCTCTGCTCTCTGTCTTTCCAACTCTCGCTGGTAGAGACGGGATTTCAGCATTTGAATGGCTTTATCCCTATTCATGTGTTGCGAACGCTCCTCTTGGCATTCGACTACAATCCCGCTAGGTAGGTGTCGGACTCGAACGGCGGACTCCGTCTTATTCACGTGCTGTCCCCCTGCTCCACTTGACCGGAAGGTATCCCAATCTAAATCAGCAGGATTGATTTCAATTTCGATCCGCTCATCTACCATAGGATGTACAAACACCGAAGCAAAAGAAGTCATCCGTTTTCCTTGGGAGTTGAACGGGCTAATACGAACCAAACGATGCACCCCATTCTCCCCCTTCAAGAGGCCATAAACGAAGTCCCCTTTAATTTCAATCTCAACAGATTTTATCCCTGCAACGTCTCCCTCTTGGTAGTTTAACTGACTCAGCTTAAACCCCTTCTTCTCACCCCACATTTTATACATCCGCAGCAACATATCTGCCCAGTCGCAAGCCTCAGTCCCGCCTGCACCTGCATTGATTTCCAGCACCGCACCCAATTCATCTTCGGGTCGATTCAAAGTGGAACGAAATTCTAAGTCTTCAATCGCAGCAACGGCTTCTTGATGCTTATCATCAACTTCCTCTTCGGTCGCTTCTCCCTCCTTTTGGAACTCCAACAAAACTTCAGCATCCTCTATGATCGTCGCCACTTCCTCATACTGTCCCACCCAATTCTTGTGGCTCTTGATCGTCTTTAAAATGCTTTCTGCCTTCTTAGGATCATTCCAAAAATTCGGATCTAAAGAAATCTGTTCCTTTTCCTCAATCTCGATTAAACGATTCTCGACGTCAAAGATACCTCCTCAGGACCAAAAGGCGATCTTTCAGTTCTTTCAACTGATCTGCAGTCATATGACTTTCCTTTTCTTATTTTAGAAGTTCTACGTAAAAGATTAATTCTGCATCTGGTGGAATTACTGGAGGTGAACCTGTTCCTCCGTATCCCATTTCTGAGGGAACAAACAAAAATGCTTTAGATCCCTTTGTCAACTCTGCAATACCTTCATCCCATCCTTTAATCACACGTCCAGCGCCTAGTGGAAAATCAAAACTGCTTCCTCTACTAAAGGCATCGTCAAAGCGAGTACCATCAGTCAAGGTTCCATAATAGAGTACCTTAACCGTTTCTCTGACAGCAGGCTTCTCACCATCACCTTCTTCCACCCGTAGGATTTTAAGACCGGAATCCAAAGTTTCCAAACCTTCGATACTGTTACTAGCGTAATTAGCTACCGTGGATTGTACTAATGCCTCAACCTCTGGCAAGCGTTCCTTTACGACCGCCGCCGCCTTTTCTTGAGCCTCACGCTCTTCTTGTTGGGCAATCTCATATTCTGCATTAGATTGAATCTTTTGAATAGCAATGCTATAGTACAGCATGCTCTTATCTTCGAAGCCAGGAGGTTTCTGTGGTAGCGTATCTAGGTTAACCAAGATGGTTAAGCTGTCTCCTACACCCATTGTTTCCAAAAACCCAGGAACTGGAGAATTAGGATTGGATGGTGTACCTTCTGGTGGAATCTGGTAAGCTGGTTCGTTACCTGTCTCGCGACTGGAGTTCAGCACCTCAGTATCGGTCCCCGTATAAACGTGGAAGCGCACAAAGTCACCAGGCTTCGCAGCAGGATTCCCAGTTTTCTTATGATAAATGTACTGCGTGCCATCTTCTAGCACCTGTACTTCCCCGGAAGAACCTCCCTCACCGGATTCGCAAGCCGTCAACCCGAGCATGGACAAGGCAAGCAGCATGAATAAAATTCGCATAATTAAGAGTTAATTTAAACTTTATCGAATAGCCTAATAGCTTGGAACGCTATTTGGCCAATTGATCTTTGTAATTAGGTAGCAATTCTTTAAACTTTCGTACGGTGGCTTTTAACCCCTGGAAAGAAGCACCACCAGCGGCATTTTTATGTCCACCACCTTTGAAATGTTTTTGTGCGATTTGCTGTACAGAGAAGTCTCCCTTAGAACGCAATGAGATCTTCACTATTGTTGGCTGCTCCGTAATAAAGGCAGCCATCTTGACATTTTTGATCTTCAAGAGTTGATTGACAATACCTTCCGTATCTCCGCGTTGAATATCAAAATGGGAATAATCGTCTTTCGTCAAGGTGATGATCCCTGTCTTGTATTCCTCTAGAATCTCCATCCGATTGTCCAGGCAATGTCCCAATAGACGTAGCTGCTTCTCAGTCATACTATTGAAGATCAAATCCTGCAACTTATAATCGTCTACTCCCAAAGCCAACAATTCAGAAACGATTCGGAATAACTTGGGGGAGGTACTGTATTTGAAGGAGCCGGTATCCGTTAAGATTCCTGTGAAGACACACTCTCCTATCACTTTATCTATCAGTTCTTTATCCTCTAAAGCCTCAACAAAATCAAAAATCATTTCGCTGGTAGAAGAAGCGGTCGTATCCGACAGCGTGTAATGTGCGAAATCATCAGGATAAAGATGATGATCAATCATGATCTTCGTACAGTCTCGTTTCCGCACCAAATCTCCCACCTTATCAATACGGTCCAATGAATTGAAGTCCAAACAAAAAATGATGTCAGCAGCTTTCACTGCTTCCTCTGTATCTGCAGGATCATTGTCGTAGATAATGATGTCTTCAGCGCCTTTTAGCCAAGCCAAAAAATCAGGATATTCCGAAGGGGCAACGATCTTGGTTGTATGACCTAACTTGTTCAAATAGTGGAGTAAACCCAAGGAAGATCCAATAGCATCTCCATCAGGATTGCGATGTGTCGTGATCAGAATCTGCTTAGGTTCGGCAAGCAGGGACTTTATCTCAGAAATATTGTGCATACCATCTTTTCAATCAGGGTGCGAAGTTGCAAAAATTATAAAATTAACCAAAATATTATCCGTTCTGATTGGCCACATTGTTTCACTTTCTTTACTTTTGCACCGCTTTTGGAAAAAGCATAAAACAAAAAATCTAAATACAAGCTAAAAATGGCTGGAAACAAAACATTTACAATGATCAAGCCCGATGCTGTTAAAGCAGGGCACACCGGAGCTATCTTGGCAAAGATTAATGAGGCTGGATTCAGAATTGTGGCGATGAAGAAAACAAAACTATCTGCTGAGAAAGCAGGGGAATTCTATGCCGTGCATAAAGAGCGTCCTTTCTACGGTGAATTGGTAGAATTTATGTCTTCTGGCCCAATCGTGGCAGCCATCTTAGAGAAAGACAATGCAGTTGAGGACTTCCGCACACTAATCGGAGCCACAAATCCTGCTGAAGCAGCTCCTGGCACCATTCGTGCCTTGTATGCTACCAGTATTGGCGAGAACGCTGTCCATGGCGCTGATTCTGACGAAAATGCAGGGATCGAAGGTAACTTCCACTTTGCAGCGACTGAAATGTTTTAATATATAGCACCGCATGCCTCATGCTGCACGCCTAAGGTAGAGATGATGAGGCATGTGGTGCATTCCTCTGCTCTACTCCCCACTTTGCACCGCCCACCTGCTAGAATTGCACAGAAAAAGAGGTTGTTAAACCAAACATATTTGGATTTGTGAATCGATTATCATTTAACCGATATCGATAATTCAGGGAAAGATCCCATACCACCTGCTGCCCAATTGGCCATTGGTATCCCGCTTTGGAAGCCAGATAATGCGCTGGCCCATCTGCTCTATCTATACTTTTCTCCACTTGGATTTCCGTATCAGTGTTTCGGTCTTTGAATTCATAGAAGACATCATAGGGCTTAAAGCCCAAAGCATTATACCCAATACCAACGGTTGGTCTTTCTCTTCTTTTCTTAGCGGTAAAAGCATACTCCAAACCAACTGACAAATGAGTTCGTTCCTGCCAGACTTGAACATGCTCAAAATCAAAATTGTCTGCGGGGGGTGCCACATCCGGAACCCCAAATCTTTCTCCCGTTTCTGACATACGATACTTGATATCAAGTAAGCCAATCTCACCCCAGATAGCCAGGTGATTTGGTAATTGTAGTTTTAATTGAATCGCACGTTGAAAAGCATACGGCTCTGCTATTTCTTCTGTCAACGGAATCAACCCTCCTATCTGCGCTCCAATAGAAATACCTTGCGGTCTAATGTATTCCCAGACGGGAGGAGGAGTATAGGTATAATTGGAGATGGGCAAGCCTTGCATAGGCTGAGTGGGTGGTGACTGTTGTGCATATAGAAGTTCCGTTTTGCCCGTAGGTAGGTAGACAACATTGTTTCGAGGCTTCAATTCTTCTTGTGGACTGTCAGCTAAGGCTGCTGGTCCAAGGTTCTGCTGTAAGAATAACAGATTGATCAAATCCTCTTGACCCCTGATGAATCTTCTAGGATAAACAGTCCCATAAGCTGGGGTGGCCATGGATCCGAATCTAGAAACAGCATCTTGTTGGTTCCCTGCGAAGTGAGGAGTCCAGTTTGGAATGCTTGCGGAGGCTGACTGGGGTACGAATTGCCTGACTACTTGAGTTTGTATTAGGGTATCCCTTAGGTAAATGAATTGCGTTTTGACGATGGTATCTACCTTATTTTCTGCAATGGCTGGTGGAGTAGTATCCGTATTCTGTTGCAGAAAAAGCCAAGCATTCAGCAAAATCGATAATGGTAGCACGGCTAGTAGAGCGTAGGACCACCAGGGCCAGACCACTACCCTAGCCTGTGACCTTTCGAAATCATTTAACTTAGTTTCCATAGCCCTCCAGGCATCTTCCCTGAAAGAAGGCTCTGGCCTATTTTCGAGATTCTCCTTTATACTGTCGTAAAAATCTTCCATACTGTGTTTCTCCTTTAGATGCTTCGCTTCCCTTGGTTACCGCTAGTAGATGTTTTTTACCTTCCCGTTTTTTTTCTCCTATTCTTAATCAACAATCTTCTGAGTTTTTCCTTAGCTCGAGACAAGTTGGACTTGGACGATCCCACACTAATATTCAATTGCTCTGCAATCTCATGGTGTTTGTAGCCTTCCATAACGTATAAATTAAACACCATTCGGTAAGCAGGTGGCAACTGCTGGACATAAACCATTAGATCTTCACCTGCCTGTAAATCCGTCAGTTCCTGGCGTTCCTCGACCAGTCGACCAATATCCTCAGTAGCAATACTTAATTGATGACGCTTATGTTTTCGGTGGTAATCAATCGCAGAATTGATCAGCACCTTTCTGAGCCAGCTCTTGAAGGGGTAGTCGGAATCGTATTGATGAAGGCGAGTAAAAACGCGTAGGAATCCGTCGTTGAGCATTTCCTGAGCTTCCGTCTCGTTCTTGCCATACCTTAGACAGATATTCATACCGTAGCCATAGAAAAGCTCATAGAGTTTACGTTGACTGCCTCTACGGCCTTCACGGCACCCTTGTAGCAATAATTCTAGCTTAAGGTTATCTTTATCTGCCATATACTGGCCAATACGGAGAAATAAAAAGAAAGGGTTGCTTGTGCTAGGCACAAAAAACGAAGAACGACTGTCTAAGGGTTCAAAATTATTTAATCTCGATCAGTGTAACGCCGTCACCTCCCAATTCAGCTTCGGGGTGGCGGATATTCATTTCAACATTGTAGTATTCTCTCAATTTCTGTCTAACTACTTTCCGAAGGACTCCATTTCCTTTCCCATGTACAATTCGAAGATTGGTAGAATTAGCAATCAAAGCTCGATCTACAAAATCTTCGACCATCTTCATTGCCTCTTCCATGCGCATTCCCCTAATATCAATTTTTGACTGAAACCCTGAGGTATTGGAGATTTGTCCGGTGTGCACACTTTTGGTTGATCTGATCTCTAGTGGTTCCTTGGCGAGCTGAAGATCGCGCAGCTTGATCGTCATCTTGAGATCACCAACCCAAACCACAGCTTTCTTCTTATCTAAAGATTCTACTTTTCCCGTAGCTCCTCCTGTTCTCAACTTCACAAAATCTCCTACGGCGATCGGGCGCTCCTCTACATTGGTAGGTTTTACTTCAGGCTGGTAATAAATCTTCTCCCTGAGATCATGAACCTCTTCAGCCAATTCCTTACGTTCTTCTTTTGCACGAGCCGCAAGTTTTTTGGCCTCTTCTAGATTCTGTTTCTCTCTGATCTCCCGAATTACGCGCTGAATTTCTTTGTTGTTATGAGCTACTTGTTGAAGTTCCTGTTCTTTACTTTCGAGTTTTAGTTTCTTTTTGCGGTAATCCAGATCTTTACTCATTTGCTCATAGGAGCGAATAAGTCGTTCTAAGGAGGATTGTTTGTTGGTTAATGTCTCTAACTGATCTTCCAATTCCTTCTTCTCCCGCTGCAGGTCTACTAATAGTTCATCTACAGCTTTTTCATTCTTACCGATCTTATGCCGGGCGTATTTCAGGACTTTGTTGGGCAAACCGCTTTTTTGCGCTATTTCAAAAGCGTACGAACTACCAGGACGGCCAACCTTTAGTTCATAGGTTGGGGAAAGGTTGTCATTGTCAAAAAGCATGCAACCATTAACAATACCTCGAGTCTTGAACGCAAATATCTTCAGATTAGAATAGTGGGTTGTGATAACCCCATGCACCTCCTTGAAATTAAGTTCACGCAATACGGCTTCAGCTATAGCCCCCCCTATCTTGGGATCTGTCCCGGATCCAAATTCATCAATTAAGATTAAGGTTTTATCATCGGCCTTCTCCAAAAATGAACGTGCGTTTGCCAATCTGGAACTGTAGGTACTAAGATCATCTTCTAGAGATTGCTGATCTCCAATATCTGCAAATATTTTGTTGAAAACGCCCATTTCCGATTCTGGATCAACAGGAATCAACATCCCCGCCTGTAGCATCAGTTGTAGTAAGCCTACCGATTTCATGGTGATAGACTTGCCGCCAGCATTAGGTCCACTTAAGACCAATAAGCGGTTCTTTCCTCGCAGAGACAAATTAAAGGGCACTGTTTTCTTTCCTAGCGCCTGATTTTTCAGCAAAAGTAGCGGATGGAACCCATGCAAAACCCCTAGATTAGGTTTGCCCTGAAGCTTCGGCAGTTCCCCTTTCATCTTCATCCCAAGTCTACCCTTTGCTTGGATTAGATCAAACCGAATCAGTAATCCTTGGTACACATGAAAGTAGGGAATGTAAGGCCGAAGAGTAGCGCTGAGTTCCTTCAACAGTCGATAAATCTCTCGCTTGTACTGTGTTTCTAAGTCGAAGATATCGTTATTGATCTCGATTACTCCTTCTGGTTCAATGTAGGCAGTTTTACCGGTAGTGGATTCATCATGAATAATGCCTCGAATTCTCCTCTTATGCTCAGAAGGTACACTTAAGACTCTGCGGCCGTTTCTAAAACTCTCCACGTTATCTGTCAACCAACCATTTTTACGGTACTGGTTGATTAGATACCTAAACTGCTTTTCTAATTCCCGCTTCTTACTTTGGCTTCGTGTATGGATGCGTAAAAGCTCCTCAGAAGCATCCGGCTTAATATTTCCCTCTTCGTCAATAATCTTCTCGATAGCTAGAATCAATTCCCCATCGAAAGTAATCGACTGGACAATACGGTAGAGTTCTGGATAGACCTCTTGTCTATCCCCCATAAAGAACTTTAGTATATCTCTTAGCGTGGTGAGGGTAAGATTTATTTTCTGCAGACCTTCTACTGGAAGGACATAACCTTCCAATTCCAACATCCTCAATTCTTCCCTGATATCATAATAGGTCTGGATCGGAAAAACATCTCCTTTGGTCAGGATCAGACTAAAAGCTTTCACCTCCTTCAATCCTGCCCTAATATTTTCAAGATCAGTATCCGGCTTTATCTCGCGTACACGTTCTTTCCCCAGATCTCCTACACATTCCTGCTCTAATAACTCTAATACCTTATCAAATTCTAACTTTTCGTACAGGTCGCTCGGCTCAAGTTGCATCACTTTCAATTTTATCTTAGTAATGACGAGTGAAAATTGACTCCTCATTAACTACAAAAATCCGTAAAGACAATCATACAAACAAGTTTTACAGCTAAGAGTTCCCTTGCTGTCTAGAATTGCTCACTTTCTAGGGATCTAAGCCCGGACTTAAGCAGGTATTCACTACCTTTGCGAGCTCAAAAATTTCTTTTGGAGTCAGCTTAACTGATGACTCAATAAGAATCCATAAACAAGCAAAAATAGATAACGTGGCAGGTAACATATTTGGGACGACTTTTCGCATCAGCACTTTTGGAGAATCTCACGGGAAAGCAATTGGTGTTATCCTTGACGGTTGCCCGGCGGGGCTTGAAATAGACGAAGAATTCATTCAGCAGGAACTGGATCGGCGCCGGCCGGGTCAGTCCAAAATCGTCACGCAGAGGAAGGAGAGTGATACGGTTCAAATCCTATCCGGCATATTTGAGGGTAAGTCAACGGGGACACCCATCGCCATGGTTATCTTCAATGCAGATGCGCGTTCAAAAGACTACAGCCATATCGCTGATAAATTTCGCCCCTCTCACGCAGACTTTACCTACACCGCAAAATACGGCGTACGGGATTACAGAGGTGGCGGGCGTTCATCGGCACGAGAAACAGCAGCCAGGGTAGCGGCTGGAGCCATCGCTAAGCAATTCTTAGCCACCCAAGGGGTAAAGATACAGGCCTATGTAAGTCAAGTGGGGCACCTAGCCACCAACAAATCGTACCAAGATTTAGATTTAACACAAACTGAAGCTACCCCCGTGCGCTGTCCTGATCTGGACATCGCTAGTCAAATGATAGATTACATCAAGGAGGTTAGAAAAGATGGAGATACCATTGGCGGTATCGTCAATGCAGTGGTACAGGGTTGCCCAGTGGGTATCGGCGAACCTGCATTTGACAAGTTGCATGCCGACCTCGCCAAAGCCATGTTAAGCATCAACGCCTGCAAAGGCTTCGAGTATGGATCTGGATTTAATGGGGTATCAATGCGCGGGTCGGAGCATAACGATATATTCTTTGAAGAGGATGGTCAAGTCAAAACCAAGACCAATCATTCTGGAGGAATACAAGGGGGGATTTCCAATGGTATGGATATCTATTTCCGAACCGCTTTCAAGCCCGTAGCGACAATTGTTAGCGAACAGGACTCTATAAATGAACAAGGAGAGGCTGTTACTGTTGTAGGTAAAGGAAGACACGATCCATGTGTCGTCCCGCGAGCAGTGCCAATCGTGGAAAGCATGACAGCACTGGTCATCGCTGATCATTTGCTACGACAACGAACGGTCAAATCATAAAAAGAGTGCTCTTTGAATAAAGCTCAATTTTAACCGTTACTGTAGTGGTGGTCGCTCTGAATCAGGGGGTAGACACTCCTGAAGATTAGAACACTTCGTGGTCTTTATATAGGACGCACGTGCGAAAAACCCTTGAAAAAAACTCATCATGACTGTTAAAATGCGCTTATTCGTAGGCCTCTGCCTGTGTTTCTCTCTTTTCCTATCTTTTCAAAACATCCCCGTTCAGGAAGCTTACAACAAAGTAATAGAACATTACAAGGCCTATAATAAAGTAGGATCTGACAAAGTCTATGTCCAGACCGATAAGCCCTATTACACCACCGGGGAAACCATCTGGATCAAAGCCTATGTGGTGGATGCCATTAGACACCTGAAAAGCCCACATTCTCAGATTGTCTACGTAGAATTGATTGATCCAGCTGATAGCATCGTAGCCACCAGAAGATTAATGATCGAAGATGTTGGTGCCGCGGGCGACATTCGCCTATCCCCGGACTGGTCAAGCGGTAATTATACACTCAGAGCCTATACCAACTATATGCGAAACAGTGCTGAGCAGTACTTTTATCGGCAATCTATCCCGGTTTGGTTTCAAGATATAGAAAACAAAGGCAAGGCCGTTGGCGGTAGCTCAGCAGAACTTAGCAATACAGCAGCGGCCATCGAAGCTCGTCCAGCCTTGCAATTTTACCCTGAAGGCGGTGAGTTGGTCGCAGGTTTGAAATCCAAGATGGGTATAAAGCTAACGGACCAAGGAGGAAATGGTCTTTCACTGGAAGGCAGTATAGTGGAGGACAATGGGCAACCCGTGGCCGTATTTCGGACCTTCGATTTCGGCTTAGGAGTCGTTTCCTTTACACCTGAATCGGGAAAAAAGTACCGGGCTGAAATAAAGATGGATGATGTTACCCAAACCTATGCTATTCCAGAAATCAAAGCCCATGGATATAACCTGAGCATTGGTAATTTAGGAAAATCCATTGAAGTTAAAGTACAGGCCTCAACTGGGGAAAACCTGGAGGGTGCCTTTTTGATTGGGCATTTACGGGGTGGTATCTTTTTACAGCAGGTTTTCACTACAGAACATTCAGAAGGATTTACCTATCAACTATCGACGGCTAATTTACCCGACGGAGTAGCTCAGTTTACCTTGTATAAAGCAGATGGAGAACCGATCTGCGAAAGACTCACTTTCATTGATAATCCTGCTGATGAACTAGAGGTTAAGCTCAAGGTAGATCGTGACCAGTACAAAGCCCGGCAAAAAGTCAGCATGGATATTGAGCTCAAGGACAAGACCGGACGGCCTGTGATAGCGGATCTATCTCTCGCCATCACTGACCTATCCGCAGTCACAGAATCTTCTGCTTCAGAAAATATCAAGAGCTGGTTATTACTTAATTCTGACTTGAGGGGGGAAATTAAGAATCCGGGATTCTTCTTTTCAGAGCCATTCAACGGAAAAAGAAGATACCTCTTAGATGCCCTGATGTTGACTCACGGCTGGAGAAAATTTGTTTGGACGAGCCTTCCTGAACAGCCAGTGGCTTATCCAGGGGAGCAGGGCATTGTAATCAAGGGGGCCACCACTAAATTAGGGCAGCCCAATTCGCCGGTTCCGACCTTCACTCGATTAAATGTCTTGGAATCGGAATTATTCCAGAATGAGCAGGAAACTGATGAACAAGGCCGCTTTACCTTTGGACCTTATTTATTTCAAGATACAGTGGAGGTTGTGCTCCAGGCTCGCAAACTGAAAAAGAATGCAAAGAAGAAAAAAGGTAAGTTAACGGGGGATCGTTTCGTTGACATCCAGCTTAGCCCCGAAGCAGCACCACCGAATATCATCTCCTATGACTTTACTAGGCCGCAAGCAAGTTCAAGCCTTTTAGATAAATACTTGAGCATAAGTCAAGAAAGAAAACGGAACGACCGAATCTTTGACGGAATGAGTATAGATTTTGATGAGATTACGGTTACAGGCCGCAGAACCCAACGGACCGAAGAAGAGGTAATCGAGAGCATTGTGTCCTACTATGGAGAACCCACACACCGTCTCATGCTTGACTCCATGATGGGAACAGACGGAAATAGTGTATTTGATCTCCTGATGCGCATGCCTGGAGTTACAGTATCCGGATCTTATCCTAACCAGACGGCGCAGATTCGTGGGAGCGTCAGTTTTCAAGCCGGTACCGCTCCTTTGTATTTGTTGGATGGAAATCCAATTGACGAAAGTTTTGCCGCTGCCATGCGATCCAATGAAGTATTCCTTATCGATCTTCTGAGTGGCCCAGAAGCTGCCATTTATGGCTCGCAAGCAAGCAATGGAGTGATCGCCCTCTACAGCAGGAGGGGATCTAGAGGATCAACGGTTAAGAAGCGGCAGCCTGGTATCATTAACTTCACTCATCCTGGCTTGTATAAAGCTAGACAATTCTTCAGCCCGAACTACGCAAAAAGAATCCCCGATCACCAAAAGCCAGACCTTCGAACTACCTTATTTTGGGAGCCATCCATTGCCGTTAACGGCGAAGGACCAGCAAAACTGGACTTCTATACTTGTGATAATGCAGGAACGTACCTGGTCAAATTGGAGGGAATTAGTAGTATGGGCCAGCTGATTTACCAAACCTCAGTGATCGAGGTGAAGTAATAAGTTTTGGCAGCTGGAGAGCCATTTATTAGACCTCTTCAATCATTGATGTCCCGCTGGATTGGTCACCGCTAGTCCAAGTCCAGTGTTCTTCATAACGAATCTTATCATTGGTGGAGTTACTGGGGATTGAATGACACTTCCCGGTCATGAATTCTCCTGCTAGGTTCTGATGCTGGTAGCGAAAGTGTAGGTCTCCGTTGGTTTCCATGTAACCACTTAAGGTGCCAAAGCGTACCTGTCCTCCTTCATACGTGGCCCAAACTATATCTCCTTTTTGGTGGTACTGAAATCGCGTATCACCATCGACCTCCCCATTATCCGTATTGGCGAGAGAACGGAATACTTTTCCTTCTAAATTGTAAGGGAATTTAGCGATTGGCATCTCTCTTCATATTTTTCAAAAATTCATTGAATTTATTGAATTGCCGTCGGTAACTCAGGCCCGCACCAACTTGGAGTCTCCGAACCCCTCCGATTTCTGGTTCCAAGCGTTGATAGACTCGTAATTTAAGGGTCCGAGCATCATTAATCACGTATTCAATAACGATGTCATTCCCAACAAAAGTACCATTCCCTCCAATTGAGGAAGACGAAGCTACGGTCCCAATATCCACATTCCCCCCTACTTCGATCGAAAGGCGATCATTGATTCGTTTCCTTACACTTACTTCGAACTCATCTCCCCCTAGCAGATCCTGTCCGTCACCAAGGTCTGTACTGCGATATTGTCGATAATTGAAATCAAAATCAATGTCCTGATCAGAGAATAAGCGAGTCACAAGTAGAGAAAGTTGATTAGACAAAAACTCGCTCATGGTATTATACAAAACTGTACCTCCATTAAAAGCTAAGCCAGAAGGCAGAAACTGTTGCACCACAATCAAACCGAAAACCTGTCGATTTAACTCATCCTGGTTTTGCTTCAATAGCCTCAACTTATTGTCGGTATAGGTCTGCAATTGTCCGGTCAATGAAGGGAAAGCAATGTCAAAATTTATCAAAGGCCTTAACAGTTCCCCCTCCAATTGCAGGGTAAGATCGACATCTGTAGCATTATAAGCTTCATTCTTGGTGGTGGCATCTACGCCAGAAAGGTATTCCTGGATAAAGTTAGACACAGGTGTCTCTAAATCCTTGTAGGAAGCTTCTAATTTTATTTTCGCGCCAAACGGGTCTCCATCCCAGGTGATTTTCCCTCCTCTCTTAATGGAAAAATCCTTGTTTACCACATTATAGAGCGTAAATAGATAATCTCCTCGCTCAATAGTATAGTCACCATACATTTGAAAATCTCTCCCCCTGGGCATAATCAAGCGAATATTACCCCGACCATTTCCTCGTATGATATCTCCGGCTTGCTCGTCAAAGATTAGCTCCATTTCCGCCTCTTCCGTAACGACAAGGTCCATTTCTAGGCTAAGCCCGCTTACCAGTTCTGGATTGTTAGTTACCTCTTCTTCCTTCTTGCTATTCCGAGAAACAAAGCGGATCTCATCGATTGGAGAAGTTTCGACATCGTAGCTTACTGGAATCGTGATCTTAGTACTATCACCCGCACTGGCATTGATGTAAATATTAGGCTGTTTGAAATCACCGTAGAAGAAAACATCCCCCGCACCCAAGGCATGTCCATAGAATAGTTCATTGTCTCCCTTCTTGGTATCCAGGGCCAAGAAACGCTTGGTGTGTAGACTCGCCTTTAACCCTAGATTTCGAAGATGATGATGACTAATCCCCCCTTTCAATTCAGCACTATGCCCATATTTATCGTAGATGACCGTTTTACTTGCGTCAAAAAGCTCATTGTCTACTGTTACTAATCCTCGATCAAAGGTGTATTCCGTTTGCAGAAAGTCGACCGTCACAGCTCCATCATACACCAAAATTTCACCACTGATGTTCGGCTCTCCCCTACCGCTGATCCTCAGGTTTGACCAGAAGTCTCCCCGCATGCCTGAAACGGATTCACCGATCCAAAATTCAGCAATATCTAAGGGATAACCAGAGAAATCAATTCCAAAGTCATAGTATCCTGCCTGCTCATCGGTTGGGAGCGTATTCGATGGCTTTCCACCTTTGTTCGCCAGGTTTATAATTCCGTCTCCAATCAACTGCATCGTATCACGCGTAACGGATAGGAAAGTATTTAATTGACTCTTAACGTTGCTGGCATCAGCCTGCAATTGTAATCCCCCAAAGTCTCTTTCATTTATAAAGAAGGTATCTGCAGCTACTGATAAACGAATGTCTTCTAATTGAAAAACGTCACCCACGAATACTTCTGCATCAAACTCACCTCTAAAATCCAGCGGATCATAGTCCCAGATTTCATCAATAAATGCGAAATCAAAATTTGTCACCTTAAGACTAATCTCGTTTTCCTCCTCTTTATTGAATTCGACCACACGTCGACCATTTGAAAGCTTGAAGTTTCGCGTATTGAGGTAGTTTTTGCCAAAAACAACAGAATTGTCTTTGGACAAATCCCAGCGATTTTCCATGATTTCCAAAGTAGATGGCTTAAACTGGATCTTATAGTTTTGACTATCCGGCAAATACAGCAACCCATCTATCTTCAAACCTTCCACATAGCTATTTCGTTGGGTGTAGGTAAGTCCAAAATCTAGGGTGTCAGGATTCAAAATACTGGTTATATATGCTTGACCGAAAGGCGTTTTATCATTGACCACCGTACTATCGATAACCAAAGACACAGAAGCATTATCTGATTTGGCATCAAAACGGAAAGTAAAATCTCTGAAGTCTACGGTATTAAATTTAAGGGAAGGGATTTCCACTATTAAGTACATCTCTTCCCTTTGCCCTTTGTAATACCCCTCAACCTCGGCATTTTGAATGGGCCCTAAACTAGGTAGTAAGAGTTGGTTTAGATTTTTAGAATCTTGAATCAGAATCTTGAAGTCAAAGTTATTCGCGATCTGGTTGGAATCAATCTTACCTCTTATATTCAGCCGATTAGCAAATCTAGGATAGTGGTTTTCGACAAAGTAGAGCAGTGTATTCGGCAATTGTTCTACATCGTACTCTCCATTAAAATCTGCACTTAGAATTTCGGATTTGACCTGCACATGATTTTCACCCAAAGCATCCACTCTTGACTGTACTATTAGCGAATCTACTCGATATTCCTTTTCTTGATTCTCCAGTATAATCACATCCGTCAATTCTGCCGAACCTATCATATCTGAGATCCGATTGGTACTCAAATCCAGGTCCAGTTTTGCCCCAATGATCAAGTCTTTCTTCGATAAATTCAGTCGCTTAAGGTCCAGCTTAGTAACAGTTGCTTCAAATATATAATTCGGGATACTGTCCGTAAAGTCTAGTTCACCATTAAATTTGAAATCTATGTTATCATCCTTGATGTTAAACTTACCATCGAAAAACCGACTATTCAAGGTACCTGTAATCGCTGCATTTTCATACTTGTATCCTCGGTAAGTAAAGCTTTGAATCGCTGCATTTAGATCAGCTGAAGCCGTCTTCCCGGTTAAGCCTTTTCCGTTGGTCACGGTAGAAGTAAAATTGACTATACCCAGTGTTGTATCCTGGGACCAACGCCCCAAATCAAAATCAATTAAGCTCAAATTCCCTTTGTAGGTCGCATCACTTTTACCTCCTGGCAGCTCCATCTGCATATCCATCTTAGCCGCCCCGATATTGCTCGTTAGCAAACCGTCAGCCACAAAGTTGGTAAAATAGCCTTCGAAGAACCCCTTGAAATTAAGCCTACCCAACTGATCAAAATTCTTTGGCGGATCGAAATTCGGGATCAACTGACGAAGCGTCCGCATGTTGGTACTTAATTCATCCAAGTTCAGACTAATCAATTCCCCTCTGCGCGTAGTTAGATTACGGGCATCAAATCGACCTCGAATCGTAGTATTGCCGCCCACACCCGCCATTTGAATATTGAGATCTCGTCCTCTTAGGTTATTCACTCTACCACGAATCTGACCATCTATATCTAAAACCTCATTCGCATTGGCACTAAAAAAATTGTTTCTTTTCAAAGAAGGAGCAAATACCATGATATCCCGCAAGGCTATCGAAGACTCATTAAAACCGACTCGCATGGTGACAGAGTCGGGGAAGGTTGTATAATCGTAGAAATCATTGTAGGAAAAGGATAGTCTATCTCGAATCACACTGTAAGGTGTCTTAAAGTACATCCCTTCGATCTCAAGTTGCTGTGGCGATATGCAGGCATAATCAGCCTGCCAATCTTCGAGTACAAAACCGCTACTATCTTGAAAAGACATATGTCTTAATTCTCCCTCATACTTCTCTTCATAATATTCGAAATGGAGGATTTCCATATCTATATCAAACACCTCCATATGTTTATAATCCAGCTGATCAGGAGGGGTGAGTTTTTCAGGTGAATTCCGATAATTATGTAAGGCGAAGTAACCACCTTCCATCTGGAATTCGTCAATACTGTAGTAGAAATAGGTAGGCTGAAAAGCTAGCGTATCTGCCAAGGCTAGCAAGCGTTCATCTTCGGCAAAAACAGCCTCAATATTTGGACCTCTAGCAATATCATCTAGTAAAACGCTGGGCCTCCGAACTTTTACAGTTCCAAGTTCCAAATGGGCATTAGCCAAGTCCAGGCTTTTTATATCAATCTGAGCCCCATCTAGGTGGACGGTATGAACTTGTCCTCGATCCTCATCCTCCTTCACATAGGTCAGATCATTAATGGAGAGATAACGCACCTCCAATGGAAGCCCTCCTTTTTTTTCTTTCTTCTTATTCTTTTCTTTTGGGGATAGACGCTGAATGGCTACCTGCAGGGAATTGGTCATGTCGCCCGTCTTTCGTCTTTGAAAGAGCTGGGTATTGTTGAGGCGTATGGCCTCTATGCCCAATCCATTCCGCAAAAGGCTGATGGGATTCAAATCGAAATCCACCACCAGTTCCTCAGCAAATAACAAGGTATCTTGATAAATATCTTCAATATAGAAATTGCGGAGACTGAGCTTATCAAAGAAGGAAAGGTATAAATAGTCTAGTTCTACTCGACTATCCAATTGTTTCCCGATGCCATTGGTGAGTCGATTAGCGGTCCAATTTTGGACGCCAGGAACTTGAAAGGTCAGAAATAGCAAAAGAAAGAGGCCAATGAGCAGGAGACTAAATCTCTTGAACCACTTCCAAATAAAAAGCAAAGCCAGACGTAAGTCCTTCTTCGGCAGTTCTTTTTCTATTTGCTTTTCTTCTTCCATCTACTACTAGGCCGGAAAATGATGCGTAGAACCACTTCCGCGTTTGAACCAATGTAATGTGAACGCAATAAGATCTATTCTCAGACTACCTCACCATATCTATCGGCTGCAATACTGCTATTAATAGAACCTCTGAATACTTGCTTTTTATCAGCTTTTCGTTGTATTTAACGCTTTCTTGACGTTTTACCCTACAATCTCCTCAATGAACCGGTAAGCTCGACGCTCCGACCAATAGGGAGTACTGGAATCAAATTGCCCAAAACCTACATGTCCACCGTACTCCGGGCGTTCAAAAAAGAGATATGGACTTTTTCTCGCTATTTCCTCTGGATAACACGCTGCACTTAAAAAGGTGTCATCACTTGCATTAACTAATAATGCGGGGATCTTGATCGCATCAAGTATTTGCAGACTATTCGCTTTATCGTAATAATCTGCCCCATCTTTGAATCCGTGTATAGGCCCGGTAAACCAATCATCAAACTCGTAAAATGATTTTGGCATTTTGGTGGGCATCTGCACTTTCCCGGGGAATTGTTTGGCCTTGACTACCGCTTTTGCGTTGAGGGTTTTTAAAAACCTTCGCAAATATAAATAATTAAACCATCTATGGATCTCTGTATTTGCGGTAGCGATATCACAGGGGACCGAAAAGGCTACAGCTGCCTTTAACCAAGTCGGAGGGGAATTAGCCACCTCTGCCAAAAGCCTGAGGGTTAGATTGCCTCCTAGTGAAAATCCAACGATCACTACGGACTCATACTTCCCTTCCTTGTTAAGGTGTGACAAAACCTCATGGACATCCCCGGTGGCAGCCATATGGTAAGTTTGCAGCTTAAGATTAGTTTCGCCACTGCATCCACGGTAATTCATACCAAGCCCATCCCATCCTTGCTGGTTGAAGTATTTAATCATGCCTCGGATATAGGCACGATCAGCTTGCCCTTCAAGTCCATGCAGCGCCAAGACTAGCTTTTTCGATCCCACCCTAGACCAATCTAGATCCAAAAAATCTCCATCAGAAGTTGAAATTCTTTCCCGGGTGTATGTCAAATCTTTCACAGACCTGACCAAGGCGGGGTAAATGGTATTGAAAAAGGTATTTCGAAATGGCCCGGTGGCTTGGTAATCGGAAGTAGTAATTAATGGCACGTGCCTAGTTCATTAAGTCCTCAATCAAATCCTTGAACTTGAAAATAATTCCTCTTAAGAGATCAAACCATTTTCGAATTCAATGTCCAAAATTTCATCAAGGAAGTTTAGAGTATGTAGATTTTCCATTTTCATCGCAAAGCAAGACCCCAAGTGAGGCTCGTGTATATACCTACTTGAAGTTAGGTTCCACTCTTTTAATGGACAATTGCAAATCAAAATTATCCTCGTACAACTGAGCCCGAGAAGCAGCAACAATGCTATCTGACATCATCTGATCCACAAATACATAATAAGACTGCGCAGCAGAGAAACAACCTTCCCAAATAGCTCCAGAATCGATATTTCGTGCTGCCAACTCTCTCAGGTCTCTCATGGCACTGGTCAAATCACCACTGAGACGATAGACTAGCAAAAAGTGATCAGTGTCAGACCTGTAAAACCGTTCACAGTCGTAGTACAAAATATCTTCTCCCCCATTGATGCTTAAAATAATTTCGCCTTGTTGTGCTTCTGACGAGGAATGCTCAGTCAGATCGATTTCCACCAAATCACTTAATTCAAAATCCGCATTGAAGGGAACAACCGGTGCATCAATAATTAAGGTTCTTGGCTCCCCGTCTAGACTGGATTGTTTTGCCTCCATTTCACTTTCGTGCAAAATTTCATCGACATATACCACGGGGCGTTTGGTCCATTCTAAGTACAGCATTCCACTAATTACAGATATAGCTAGCACACATAACATTTGTTGGTGGTAATAATGCCGTTTAAATCGCTGGGTTTCACCGATCACCGGTGCAATCCAATTCTTTAAATTCCCATTGAAGGCAGCTAACCATTTGGTGTAGCCACTGGTACGAAAGTTCGACCGAAGATCGTCCAGCCCAATGAAATTCACCATCTTTCGCTTTAGCAATTGCTCTTTTGCTGGCGTGGCTAGGAGGCGAGCGGTCCGGTCCGGATGAATCACGATCATGCCAAATCCATTATTGACGCATTGTTCTCTTAGCTCCTCCTTATACTTGGTTTCATCGGGCGCAAATACATCTTCACCAATAGCAATCCATTGCTCATCGGCATGATATCGCTTAAACTGCTCGATGGCATAGATGTAATGGTATCGAAATTGTCTCCGGAAAAAAAGCTGATAAAAAAGAAAACTTCCTACTAGGCAGGCTAACATAGAAAATACACGCCAGTGGATACCGTCAGTATGAAGCGCATACGTCCCATCGAAATGTGTCCATACCACCATAGTAGTAGTACAGAGAAGACTAAAGGTGACGGCATCCCATACTAGCAAGGTTCGCTGAATCCGATAGAAGACTTCCTCCTTCGTTTCCCTTGCGGTAGCCTCTACCGTTGCGGTGAAGAAACCTCCGTCTTCTTTGGGAAACCGAAGCATACCGTCTGCCACAATACCTCCTTCCCCACGCATATCGAGTTGAACCTTCGTCTCTCCACTGCGAGGTCGGTACTTGTAGTGGGTCTTGAGGAAACTAACAGCTGCATGTTTGATATCCTCTTCCCCCAAAAACATCAATGGTTTTCCAACTGGCTCCATAGTTTTATTACTTCGTTAGCCTCCCTCACGTCATGAACTCTTAGAATCTTACTGCCTTGCTGCAGAGCTACCATGTGTAAGGCCGCAGTACCGATCAAGGCTTCCGTAGCCTCTACCTCAAGCAGCTTATAGATCATGGATTTTCGAGAAAGCCCGGCCAATATGGGTAATCCGAGCACCTTAAAAACATGTAAAGATCGCAATAATGTGTAGTTGTGCTCGATTGACTTCCCAAAACCAAAGCCCGGATCAATAACAATGTCCTTTACGCCCAAGGTCCTCAATTCTCCTACTTTTTCCACGAAAAAGTCGAATACCTCTTCAATTACATTATCATAAGTGGGTTGTGCCTGCATATTGCTAGGTTTTCCCTGCATATGCATCAAAACATAAGGTACATTCAAATTAGATACGGTCGAAAATAAATGCTCATCTAATGAACCTGCTGAGATATCATTAATTAACCCTACTCCCTCTGCCACACCGGCCATTGCCACTTCGCTCCTAACGGTATCTAAGGAAATAATCGATTGGGGAAAATGAGCCTTGATCGCTTTGATAATCGGTACCACCCGATCTAGCTCTTCCTGTACATTGATAATCTCCGCGCCGGGTCGAGAGGACATGCCTCCTACATCAAGAATGGTTGCTCCCGCTTCCACATGCTTTTCTGCTAACTGCAACGCTTGCTCGACTGAACCAGCGCGACTATCCGCATAGAAAGAATCAGGGGTTACGTTTATAATGCCCATCACGATTGGACTACTTAAGTCCAAAAGGATGCCGTTACAGTTTAGAGTCGTATGCTGATCGATCATTCAAATACGTTAATTAATGCAAGTTGTGATTCATCATACAGAGGCCAATTGCGTCCTACAACGACGGCAAAACTAAACGCTCTCTTCTGCTTTTACAATATCTTCCTTTCTTGTCATCATTCATCCCAACTTAGGTTAATTGGGGTAAATTTAGACAAGGGGTAGGATAATGACAAACTTCTTTGAAACTCAATTCGGGAACTAATGGCAGATCGAGACCTCCCCTTCGAAGATTTTGCAGTATAAATTAGTGTGTCTTTTAGAGGTGTAAGCGCGACTTGTATTTATCGGGTTTTCTGCGAGTTAAACATAAGAAAACTTGCTTTATTGAAGGCAATACCTAATATTGTTGTCGATTCAAGCGCCTCCGTATACCGGTACAAAAAAAGTCATTGACGTATCAATGACTTTCAAAGATCAACTAACCTTCATCCTTTTGGATATATGCAATTTCTTAAGTAATTACTGTCCAGTTGGTTTTACAGTACCTACACAACTGGATAATAATACCAGAGAATACACTAATAACGTTTGGAAAATGCAGAGCGCTGCTACATCTTTACTTTTTTAACTCTCTTAAAATATAAGCCATGTCAGGAGGATCAAGTTCACTTACCTCGCGCCTAAATGTTACTCGCCTCTTAGTGGTCATCCTGATCATAAGCTTTCTGGCCTTGGTTTGGTATAAGTACAAAGACGTAAATCCTCCGGGTTACACCAATGTCCCCGTGGAATACCAAGTCAAATATCTTCCCGCAGATTTTAAGATTGACATCAACCCAGATGATGCATTGGCTATTTTGACCAACCCTAGAAGATACAAGCGGGAATTCAATGAACTCGTCTATGATCTAAATACCTCTATCCTAAATCATGTAAGTAATCGTATGGGCTTAAGCAAAACCCAGAAAGGCTTAGCTATTCAAGAGTATGAAAAACAACATGCCTACATGCGAGATATGTATTACGATGATTTTTTAGCCCTGAGCGATACTACATCTGCTTTATATCAAACATGGTATGATAATCATTCCACTAGTGCTATCGAGGTTATCTATCAGGTGGCTTCTAAATACACTTGTTCTATTGTGAATCTGGTAATTTCTTCCGTCGTACAGACCAAAGATGGGGTATTCTTAGCAAAGGGCATGGAAGTCAATACGCCTTGTGGGATCGCACTTTCTGAAGCTTTACAACCCTTCGTAAAGGAAATGGAAAACCGGGCTGCTATAGAGGATTTTGCCAAATCTAAGGGACTATTGCAAGAAAAGATCCAAAAGGCAATTGCGGAATTAGCTACGATGGAGGTGCAAGACAAAAAAGGGATCACCAAGCAGCTACAGTCTAAGATCTGGGGGTTCTCTGTATCTTCCTCTGATATAGAAATTACCGCCATCAGTATTTTGAAGGTAGGTTTCAAATTACAGGACTACATGACCATAGATCTGAATGCGCGAAACAACATTGTGACCGTAACTTTAGCGGAACCTCAAATATTATCTCATGAAGTATATCCCAAAATTGAAAAATTGGATATCGGTTGGCTTCGTGAGGTGGAAGAAATCAATTTAAACGAAAGCTTTAATGTACTCCGAGAAGAATTCCGTAGAGAAGCGTATGAAAGTGACATCATGGATCAAGCCAAAAACCAGGCAGTAGAAATAATGAATACGATGTTTGCCCCGCTCGTTAGCGCCATGAACAATAAATATCAGTTGCGCGTTAGATTCCAAAAAACAGAAGAACAGGAATCACAAGATCTATCATAGCGCATGCAGCCAAAATTTTCAGCCAACTATTGGGAAAATCGATATAAAGAAAGTAATACCCCCTGGGACATTGGTTACGTTTCTCCTCCCCTATTACATTACTTTGAAACCCTCCAAGACAAATCGCTCCGCATCTTAATTCCTGGGGCCGGACGAGCCTACGAGGCTTTATTCCTACATAGAGCTGGATTTAGCCAGGTTTGGGTTTGTGACTGGGCACAAGAATCCTTTGTGCATTTACAAAAGGAAGCTCCTGATTTCCCGAAAAATGGTATGCTCGTCGGAGATTTCTTTGAGTTGGAAATGGAAGTGGATCTTATTGTGGAGCAAACCTTTTTTTGTGCATTACCCAGGTCCCGACGTAAAGACTATGTAGAGCAAATGTTCCGGTTATTAGCCCCCAATGGCAAATTGGTAGGTTTACTTTTTGCTGGGGAATTTCCTCATGCTGGTCCACCCTTTGGTGGTTCTGAGGCGGAGTATAGACAACTACTCGATGCTCACTTTGAAATCCATCAAATGCATCTAGCCCCTGACTCGATAAAGCCAAGATTAGGCAGAGAGTTATTTTTTGAGGCCCAAAAGATGGATTAAGCCCCTTATTTGAATTCAGTCTAAATAAATTTTGTACCTTTGCGATGTAATTGGAAAACAGTAAAGCCATGTTGTCGACTAACATCCTTTTAGCAGATCCAGAACATCTGACTCGCATCGGTTTGAGAGCACTAGTATCCAGTATTGATGGGTTGCAGATCGTCAGTGAGGTCAACAATGAGGATGAACTATTAAAGGAACTGATCCAGAAGTCGCCAGATATAGTAGTTGTAGACTACAACCATCCTTCCCTTTTTCAGCCCTCCTCCATTTCTAGGATCAAGAAACAGTTACCGGAGACCAAGATTATGGTCATCACTTCAGACAATAATAAGGCAAATATTTATCGAGTTCTTGAGCTTGGTGTCAATAGTTTTCTGACCAAGACCTGTGACGAGACGGAATTTGTCGATGCTTTCAAAGCGGTGATTAAGGGGGAAAAATTCTTCTGTACCCGCATCCTGGACTATTTGTTGGAAAAATCATTTTCCCGTCCGGAACCGGTCGCTACTACACCACTGACCCCACGAGAAATAGAGATTGTCCGTTTGATTGCTAAGGGACTGATTGCCAAGGAGATTGGTAGCGAATTAAATCTTAGCACCCATACTATATACACTCACCGAAAGAAGATTATGCGTAAGCTCAGCATCAGCTCTTCCTCTGAATTAGTGATGTACGCCTTGAATGTGGGAATCATTGAAAGCCCTCTACCTAAGTAAAGGAGGCCTCACCCTAACAGATAGCTACCGTTACCTGTCAATTAGGCTAATTTTAAAATAGATTTGACATATTACAACATTTGATACACTGTCTTCGTTTTGATTATACTTTTCACTTGCAAACTTGTACAAGTGATTGATTTCATGTACCTTACCCCTTTCATAACTTTCACATTTTTGGCACATTTCAGTTAAATTTAACTTGCTATCTATGAAATCGACAATTAACCGGCTAATTTTTTGCACTGTAATTGCCGTCATCCCTTTCCAATTATCTGCAGCCAGAATGTTCATCCTTTTCAATGAGGATTGCATGGAGCGTTTGGAGTACCAATCTCCGAACAAGAATGTAGACGCTTTTGTGGCCTACCAGATTAATGTAGGTGATGGTGAGAAGGTGATCCTGGAAATTGGTCAAGAAAGTAGAAATACTACTTCTAAACTCCCCACTCCTACTGTCGGTTGTGATAATGGAGTTTTCAACTTAAGTATGGTCCAAAAGATCAATGCGCACATTGACGAGGTATTCCTAGTTGTCAAGAAGAATAATCGACGTTACACTGTATCTCCTGTTAATTTTGCCACCCATTTTATGGTAAAAGAGGATGTGGTTTCCGTTTACTCCCCGAAATACAAGTTTGAATTTAACACCAAAGAAGGTGCCATTGGAGAGAATATCTCTCGAGAAGCTACCGCCGACGTATTCTTTGAAGGCCGCCTGGAACAAGAGTGTACGGGTGCTTATGTATTTCGCCAAATCGCACAAGGTAGTCGAACTCCATACACTGACCTTGTCTTGATTCCTGAAGTTGGTATCATTGAAATGCGTAGTGGACAAACCTTGGATCAGGCTCTTGCGAATGGTATGCAGTTGATCAAGGTGAACGACGAGAAATTTGATGACTACCTGGAAGAAAAATGTGAAGAGTCACTTTCTGACAATGTATTGGCCAATACCAAGCCGGGGCAAGCTGGCGGAACAGAGGTTACACCTGCTGGTCCAATTGGCTATGATATGACTGTGAAGCAAGGAAATGTCAGACAAAGAAACAATAATACAAACACTGTCAATACTAGACCCAATACCACTCCGATTCCCCAATCTGCCAATCAGGTCGGCGGTACTAATCAATACCATATTGTAAAAAAGGGAGAAACGCTGTACCGAATCTCCAAACAATACAATATTTCTGTAGGGCAAATCAAGGCATGGAACAACCTTAATTCTAACTTGATCAAAACCGGAAGTCAATTGATGGTAGGGACGGTAGCTCCAACCCCTAATAACTCCAGCCCATCGGTTGCTAATACCATTCCGAATACAGTTACTAGCACGCCTAATACAGTGGCCAATAATGATATACAGAAGCCAAGATATTACCCTGCTCCCTACAATACAACTTATCGTCCAAATGCTGTCAATAATAACAGTCC
>JABSSL010000052.1 GCA_013214355.1 Saprospiraceae bacterium
ATGCCTTTTCTTCCCTTCCCAAGGCAGCTGCCAGGATGACATGAACACAGGGAGATAAAGAGGACTCGTGTACGGTCCTAGGTTCGTAGAAATCAAAGTTTTTCCGAATCGTGTCCAGATCAAAATGATCTTCAAAGAAATATAAGCCCTGTAAAACATCAGCTTGCTTAATGAAGACGGATCTTAGGATTCGATCCCATGACCAGTGTTGATTGATAGGACGAACTGTGGGATCTAGATCCTCCACTTTTTGCAAATCTTTATCCAGGAATCCCTCGTGTTGAACGAAGATATCCAATGCTTCATCCGTGCCTAGGTACATGTCGGCAACAATCTTTTTCCATCGCCCAGTCTCCGTGTATTCATAGAATTTAACTCGTTCTGTCAGTACCTCTAGCGCGGCGGGGTCTTTTTCCTTCACATAAGCTAGAGCTTCCATCGCATACTCCAGACACCACTTTGCGATATAGTTCGTATACCAATTGTTATTGACATTATTCTCATACTCATTGGGGCCTGTCACCCCATGGATGACATACTGTTGTTTTCGCTCTGAAAAGTGCACCCGTTGCGCCCAGAACCGAGCGATAGCAATCAATACCTCAAGCCCATACTCAACCAAATAGTTTTGGTCTCCGGTATACCTTATGTAATCAAATATGGCATAGGCGATAGCTCCATTCCGATGGATTTCTTCAAAGGTTATCTCCCATTCATTGTGGCACTCCTCCCCCGTCATAGTTACCATCGGATACAAGGCAGCACCATCTTTAAAACCTAATTTTTCGGCATTCTCAATAGCCTTTCCCAATTGCTTGTATCGATACACTAAGAGATTTTTAGCCACTCTTGGTGGAGCAGTAGACAGGTAAAAGGGTAAACAATAGGCTTCTGTATCCCAGTATGTACTACCTCCATACTTTTCACCTGTAAATCCCTTCGGGCCAATATTCAAACGCTCATCTTCACCGGTGTAAGTCTGATACAGTTGAAATATGTTGAATCGTATCCCTTGCTGAGCAGCAACATCCCCCTCAATTTGAATATCTGCCTCTTCCCATTTGTCGGCCCAAGCCTGCGCATGAGCTGATAAAAGGTCATCAAAACCTGTTTTAAAAGCACCTTCGACTGCTCGCTGACAATGTCCCAATAAATTATTCTTCTCTACAGTCATAGAAGAGATATTAGCGGCGTACTTCAGGATCGTAAGGGTCTGCCCCTCCCCTAGCTCTAGATCGACAGCGCAAGCCACCTTCTTTTCTTCTTTATATCGATACGAGTCAAATTCCTGCACCTTTCCCTCCTTCAAAATCTCAAACTTCATGCCCGTACATACCTGAAAAGCCGTTTTCTTGGTCTCTGCAATCACAAAGCCGGATCTCCTTTCTACTTCTTCGTGGACCCCTTCCCAGAACTTTTCACCATAGTTAGCATCTTCATTCTTCACATCTGCATCTAAGTATGGCTTAACCGTGATTGGGCTTTCAAAATCCAAAGCCTTTATTTGATATCTAATAGCTCCTAGCTCATCATCAGCCAAGCTGCAGAAACGGCAAGAAGAAATAGCCACTCTACGGCCACTCGCTAGTTTGGCGACTACTTCACGCTCCAAAATCCCCCGCTTCATATCCAAAACCCGCTTAAATGACTCCACCTCACATTGAGCCAGGTCCAAATTCTCCCCATCGAAAGAAACTTGTATTCCTATCCAATTGGCCGCGTTCAAAACTTTTGCGAAGTATTCCGGATAACCGATCTTCCACCAACCCACCTTCGTCTTGTCTGGGTAGTACACCCCGGCCACGTAGCTTCCCTGTAAAGTTTTCCCACTGAAGTCCTCTTCAAAATTGGCCCGTTGCCCCATACGCCCGTTGCCAATACTGAAAACACTTTCGCTTATCTTATTATAGTTAGGATGGAAACTATCTTCTATGATTTTCCATTCATCATGGACTAAATAATTTTTCATGTCGATTCTTGTTGAACATTACAAAATAACCTACTTCACTGCTGCGAGCAATCTCTCGCTAAGTTCCTCCAACTTCAAACCTTCAAACCCAGCGATAACCACACTAGCCTCTCCCAGGATTTTTGGATCCCCGACCCCAACAGGATAAAAGCCTCCCGAGATGGCAGCTTCAATGCCAGCCTCGGCATCCTCAAATACAATACTCTCCTTGGGTTTAACCTCCAATTCTGATGCCGCCTTCAGGAACACCTCAGGGTCTGGCTTACTTCTACTCACCTTGCTTCCATCGATGATAACGGGAAAATATTCAGCCAAATCCAGTTGTGTAATAATGGTAGGAGCATTCTTGCTGGCAGAACCAATGGCCATCTTGATTCCACGAGCACGAAGATCTTCTAGAAAGGGTAAAACCCCAGGGAGAATTTCACGCTTATCCATTTGCAAAATGTAAGAACGATAGACCTCATTTTTTTCGGTGGCCAGTGCGATTTTTTCTTCTTCTGATTTTTGAACACCTCCCCAAGAAAGGACAAGATTGAGGGAATCCATCCGACTAATACCTTTGAGCTTTTCATTATATTCCTTGGTAAAGTCGAAGCCCAGCTGGTTAGCTAATTGACGCCAGGCAATAAAGTGGTATTTGGCAGTATCTACAATGACACCGTCCAAATCAAAGATACAGGCTTTGATCATCGCTATTAGGTTTCATACTTAATTTGCCGCAATTTATGTTTATCACGGAAAAATCAAAGTATAGATTCATAGGAAATTTTAGGTTTAGACCAAGGTCGCTATGGAAGAGGTAACAAACAACGCGACCTGATTCGACATATCAGTTTACGATCCAGCTGATTAAGTTGGGATCCGTTCTTCTTTTAGCTATACGATTCTCAATAATTTTTGCTACAAATTTTCATTTAATAAAATATAAAAGATGCTGCAGCGTTTTTTTTATATCTTTATTTTATCCGAACCGCCTATTTTAGCCCCTATAATATCTTAGTTTAGACCCCACATTTCATAACTTACCTTTTACATTAAACCCCTGAAGTTTTTTGAAGTCTAAGAAATTGTTTTAATGGTTAGCCCCACCTAACCATCACTATATATTGCTAATAACCAAAAACCCATTGACATGGATAGACGAGCTACCTTAGCTACCATGCTTGGCCTAGGGAATGAAAATTCTCAGGCCACTAGCCAGTTGGCAAAAGCGAGTGCAACGGTAACGACAGTGAACACGGGTCTGGAACCCTTTGCTGGAGAATGGACCTTTGAACAAGCTGCACACCTTCTTCGCAGAGCTACCTTCGGTCCTACCATTGAACAAATCAAAGAGGCCGCAGCCAATGGCTTGGACGCTACTGTAGAGCAACTCTTCGCCGACATTGATCTCCCAGCTCCTCCGATCAACTACGACGAAGAACGAGATCCTTATGTACCTATTGGTCAAACCTGGATCAACTCTCCCTACAACAACGAAAAGAATGTTAAACCTTCTCGCTGGCGAAGTCTTCGAGGCTGGATCATGATGAATATCATGGACGAGGGAATTTCTATTCGAGAAAAGCTCACCCTCTTTTGGCATAATCACTTTGCGGTTAATAATGTAAATGATCCGCGATACATTTACCGGTATCTAAATCTCATCCGAAGTAATGCCTGGGGCAACTTTCGTGAGTTGGTCAAGAACATGACGATTGAGCCTGCCATGTTGCGCTTCCTCAATGGCAACCAAAATACGGAGAGTGCCCCTAATGAGAATTATGCTCGAGAGCTATTGGAATTGTTTACCATTGGGAAAGGACCATTGGCAGGACCAGATGATTATACAAACTTTACTGAATTGGACGTCCTGGAGATTGCTAGAGTCCTTACGGGATGGAGAGACCGGGGTTTCAATACCAAGAATCCCGAAATCTCGATTGAGCCCTATTACACTAATAATCGACACGATATTACGACTAAAATACTCTCCCACCGCTTTGACAATAAAGTGATAAGTAATCAGGGGGAGACGGAATATAGTGCATTGGTAGACATTATCTTTCAGAAGAAAGAGGTGGCTCGTTACATCAGCAGAAAGCTGTATCGTTGGTTCATTTACTATAAGATCGATGACAACGCGGAAGTCAACGTGATCGAACCAATGGCGGATCTTCTTCTGGAGAATGACTATGAGATTAAGCCCGTGCTGGAAACGCTACTCAAGAGCGAGCACTTCTTTAACATATTGAGTGTAGGGCCAATGATTAAGAATCCAGTAGACTTTACCTTATCACCACTAAAGCAGATGAAGGTTAGCCTACCCAAAGATAATACGCCGCTATACTATGCCATTATGGTTAAATTCTATAATTCGGTTAGCCTAATGGAAATGAATTACATCAACCCACCCGAAGTGGCAGGCTGGAAAGCCTATTACCAGGAACCCCAATACTATCGGACCTGGATTAACGCGACCACTTTGCAGCAACGGATGGGGTATACCAATAAAATAAGCAACAACGGATTCACCACCCAAGGAGAAAGGACCCGCATCGATCCTTTAGAGGTGATAACGATGGTGGAGAACGCCGAAGATCCCAATGTGGTGGTTGACACTTTTGCCACTATGTGGTTCCCACAACCGATTACGGATTCCCAGAAGGTAGCCTTAAAGGATATCCTGATACCAGGCCTACCGGATTTTGAATGGACAGTTGAATATGGAGAGTATGCTGCCAATCCTGAAAATGAAGATTTGAAAGACGCAGTAAGGTCAAAGCTACAGGACCTTATCCAAGCGATGATGAGCATGGCAGAGTACTATTTGAGTTAAAAAATCCTGTTAACAACCTGTTGTCAAACAGGGTAATCCAAAAAAACATGAAAAGAAGAAATTTCATCAGATCCGTTGGTGCGGCTGCGAGTGTACCAATGATACTCAATGGCATGAAACTTTCCGCCATGCCTTCCAGTCTAGCAAGTCTGGTAAATAATGATAGTGATAAAGTGCTAGTCCTCATTCAGCTTAATGGTGGGAACGATGGTTTGAACATGATCATTCCTAGGGACCGCTATGACAACCTAGCCGTAGTTCGTTCCAACATTTTACTACCGGAAAGTTCAATTCTGGAATTAGATGACAATACCGGGGTCCACCCGGCTATGGAAGGGGTGCAGCAGATGTTCCAAGAAGGGCAAATAAGTGTGCTGCACAGTGCTGGCTATCCAAACCAGAACCGATCACACTTTAGGTCTATGGATATTTGGAAAAGTGGTTCCCCTGCCGATGAGGTATGGAATGACGGTTGGTTAGGTAGATACCTCGACACCTTGCATCCCGCTTTCCCCGAAGATTACCCCAATTCGGAACACCCGGATCCCTTTGCGATCACGATGGGCAATGTCGTTTCTGAAACCTGTCAAGGCAAGTCCGCCAACTTTAGCTTGACGCTCACGGATCCTTTTAGCCTCACGCCCCTTACCGAAGGAGCGCCAGGCGAAGTACCAGAAACCCCCTACGGGGACGAGCTCTCCTTCTTGCGTACGACGATCAAGCAAGCCAATAAATACGGGGAGCGCATCACGGCGGTAGCAGCCTTAGGCAATAACGTCATGGAATACCCCGATGGCAATCGTTTGGCCGAACAGCTTAAGAATGTGGCGCTGCTAATTTCTGGTGGCTTGCAGACCAAGATCTACATCGTAAATATTGGCGGTTTTGACACCCACGCCAATCAAGTTGTAGAAGGAGATCCTACGACGGGTGAACATACCGCCTTGCTAGAAAACTTATCTGAAGCGATGCGCGTCTTCCAGCAAGATCTCGATGCCTTGGGCTTGTCCGAGCGCGTGGTAGGTATGACCTTCTCCGAATTTGGCAGGCGAATCAAATCTAATGATAGCTTCGGTACTGACCATGGAACAGCCTCCCCGCTGATGGTCTTCGGTTCTTGTGTCAACCCTAAGGTATTTGGGGAAAGCCCAGATATCCCATTGGATGTGGGTAAGAGCGAGGGTTTACCGATGCAAAACGACTTCCGTGATATTTACGGATCCATCTTAATGGATTGGTTTGAGGTGAAAGAGCAGGAGGTCAGAACACTATTGCACAATGATTTTCAACATATTCCAATCATTCAATCCTGTAGCGTTACTTCGACTGGTCCGGAACTAGAAACCGAACTACCGATTGAACTTTCCAATTTCCCCAACCCTTTCCGAAGCTGGACTACCATCCAGTTCAAAACAGAAAATGAATGGGCTAAATTGGCTGTATATAATGGACTTGGAGCTGAAGTGAAGGTTATTCTGAACAAGCAATTGCCAGCAGGGGAACATCAAGTCAGATTTGATGCTGGAAACCTTCCTCCTGGAAGTTATTATTACAGACTACAATTGAATGGACGACAGAAGACCAACCGAATGGTCAAAATGTAAGTCTACGGACTTCATACAAAAGCGGTCTCAGGTCATCGGACTTGAGGCCGCTTTTTTTATTTCATTTTTGATCGCTAAATGATATTGGAAAGAGACTTTTATGTTTCAGACTTCACCCGATAGAAGATTGATCATCCATACTGGGCTTATCAAGGATCCAGCATGCCAGGTGGAACGCGTCCCTGGTAGTTTTCCACGAAGAATATTTTCCTCAAAATACGATTGAAGTCCGTAGAGGTATTCATGCAACAACGCGCCATGAACCCTCGTACAACTCTAGTGTCTATTGGTTAATCCCTCCTAACCAATCCTATTTTTGCAAATAACCAAAACCCCAGTGACATGGACAGAAAAGCTACCTTAGCTACCATGCTTGGGCGTGGACACGGACAGTCCCAGCCTGCCGGTCAATCGGCAAAAGCAAATGCAACGGTAACAACACTAAACACAGGTCTGGAGCCCTTCACAGGAGAATGGACTTTCGAAAAAGCAGCACACCTACTCCGAAGATCCACCTTTGGTCCAACTTTAGATCAGATTAAAAAAGCTACCGTTTATGGGCTCGATGCTACGGTAAAGCATCTCTTTGCTGGACTTCCCCACCCCGCTCCGCCATTAAACTTTGATGAAACGGAGGACCCCCACGTTGCCATTGGTGAGACCTGGATCAATGCTGCTTATAATGACCAGAAAAACGTAAAGCCCTATCGCTGGAGAAGTTTCCGTGCCTGGCTTATGACCAATATATTAGAAGAGGACATCTCTATTCGAGAAAAATTAACCCTCTTTTGGCACAATCATTTTGCCGTAAGTAAAAACATAGTCAACGAACCTCGTTTTATCTATCGCTACTTCAAGCTATTGCGGACCAATGCTTGGGGTAACTTTAGAGACTTGGTCAAGGATATGACCATTGAGCCCGCCATGCTGCGATTTTTAAATGGTAATCAAAACACCAAGGAAGCTCCTAATGAGAATTACGCTCGGGAACTATTGGAGTTGTTTACGATTGGGAAGGGCCCCTTGGCAGGTCCAGACGATTATACCAACTACACCGAAGTAGACGTACAGGAGATTGCTAGGATACTTACTGGCTGGCGAGATAGAGGGTTTAGCTCTAGAGACCCAGAGACTCCCATCGAAGCCTTCTACGTTGATAGCAAGCATGACACGGGGAACAAAACACTTTCTCACCGTTTCAATAACAAAGTAATCACCAATGGTGCAGAAGGAGAATACATTGAGTTAATCAACATTATTTTTGAGCAAAAGGAAGTGGCTCGCTTCATTAGTCGCAAGCTGTATCGTTGGTTTATCTATTATAAAATCGACGAAAATGCAGAAGTCAATGTAATTGAACCAATGGCTGAGCTATTGATAGAAAATGACTATGAGATTAGGCCAGCCTTGCAGGCCCTGTTGCGCAGCGAACACTTCTTCGACATACTAAGTGTTGGTCCAATGATTAAGAATCCCCTTGACTTCACTATCTCTCCTCTTAAGCAAATGCAGGTCAGCTTCCCGAAAGAGGATGCTTTTCGCTACTATAAGATAATGCTGAAGTTCTACGGTCTGGTAGATCTCATGGAGATGGACTACATTAATCCGCCAGAAGTTGCAGGCTGGAAGGCTTACTATCAAGAGCCTCAATTCTATCGCACCTGGATTAACGCAACTACGCTTCAGCAGCGGATGGGATATACCAACAAGATGATTAATAGTGGTTATACAACAGAAGGAGTAAAGACTCGAATTGACTCCTTGCAGGTGATTAAAATGGTAGAAAATGCGGAGGACCCCAATGAGGTAGTCAATACTTTCGCTACTATATGGTTCCCACAAGCGATTACAGATTCCCAAAAGGCAGCCTTAAAAGATATCCTGATTCCTGGCTTACCAGATTTTGAGTGGACTGTTGAATATGGAGAATATGCTGCCAATCCTGAAAATGAAGATCTGAAGGACGCTATAGAGTCCAAACTACAAGACCTGATCCAAGCGATGATGAGTATGGCAGAGTACTATTTGAGTTAGAAATTCGGGTTAACTACCTGTTGTCAAATGGGGTAATCTAAAAAATCATGAAAAGAAGAAATTTCATTAGATCTGTTAGTGCGGTAGCGAGTGTCCCGATGATCCTAAATGGCATGAAACTATCCAGCATGCCTTCCAGTCTAGCAAGTCTAATTAACAATGATAGTGATAAAGTCTTGGTGCTCATCCAGCTCAATGGAGGTAATGATGGATTGAACACAATCATTCCTAGAGATCGCTATGGCAATCTACTTGCTGTTCGCCCTAACATTATGCTACCTGAAAGTTCCATTCTTACCTTAGATGATCATATCGGATTACATCCTGCCATGGAAGGGGTGCAACAGATGTTCCAAGAAGGGCAAATAAGCATTCTGCAAAGTGTTGGATATCCGAACCAAAATCGGTCCCATTTCAGATCGATGGACATCTGGCAAAGTGGTTCTCCTGCGGATGAGATATGGAACGACGGTTGGCTCGGGAGATATCTAGACACGATGCATCCCACTTTCCCGGAAGATTATCCGAATGCTGAATATGCGGACCCCTTTGCCATTACGATGGGTAATGTCGTTTCTGAAACCTGCCAAGGAAAGTCCGCCAACTTTAGCCTGACACTCACGGACCCATTCAGTCTCACGCCGCTTACAGAAGGAGCCCCTGGTGAGTTACCAGAAACACCCTACGGAGATGAGCTCTCTTTTTTGCGCACCACAATCAAGCAAGCCAATAGATATGGAGAACGCATCACTGCGGTAGCAGAGATAGGCAATAACATTATGGAATACCCGGATGATAATCTCCTCGCAGAACAGCTTAAAAATGTAGCACTGTTAGTTTCTGGTGGTTTGCAGACCAAGATCTATATCGTGAATATTGGCGGATTTGACACGCATGCCAATCAAGTGGAAGAAGGAGATCCGCTTAGTGGCACCCATACGAACCTCTTGGGATACTTATCCGAAGCGATGCGCACTTTCCAGCAAGATCTCGATGCATTGGGTTTGTCCGAACGAGTGGTAGGCATGACCTTCTCCGAATTTGGAAGACGAATTAAATCTAACGATAGTTTTGGTACTGACCACGGAACGGCCTCACCACTGATAGTCTTCGGTTCTTGTATCAACCCTAAGGTATTTGGTGAAAATCCAGATATCCCATTAGATGTTGATAATAGCGAGGGCTTACCCATGCAATATGACTTTCGAGATGTTTACGGGTCCATGTTGATGGATTGGTTTGAAGTTCAAGAGCAAGATGTCCAGGCACTCTTACACACTGATTTTCAACATATTCCCATTATTAAATCCTGTAGTCTTACTTCCACTCGTCCGGACTTAGAAACGGAGCGTCCGATCGAGCTTTCCAACTTCCCCAACCCCTTCCGCAACTGGACGACAATTCAGTTCAAAACGGAAAATGAATGGGCTAAATTGG
This sequence comes from Saprospiraceae bacterium, assembly GCA_013214355.1. GTDB lineage: Bacteria > Bacteroidota > Bacteroidia > Chitinophagales > Saprospiraceae > DT-111. The sequence goes on from JABSSL010000052.1 coordinate 9,866, forward strand.
CCGTGTTCAATGGTATCGGAGCAGAGGTAAAAGTCATCCTGAACAAGCAATTGCCAGCTGGCGAGCATCAAGTCAAATTTGACGCTGGCAGCCTACCTCCTGGCAGCTATTATTACAGATTGCAACTAAATGGTCGACAGAAGACCCATCGTATGGTCAAAATATAGGTCTATTTACCCAAGAGAAAAGTGGCCTCAAGTCTTTAAACTTGAGGCCACTTTATTTTTCGGATTCCCCCGAACCTTCCTTGCCCTAGTAGGCCGGCACTTCATTCACAAATTCAAATGACTCTTCTTCATAATTCATTCTACAACAATAATTTACCATTCCATTAGTCACTAAAAGGTAAGGAACTCTCAAGGGTAGATTATAATTAGCTATTTGCCGAAAAGTAGCTTGATTCACGTTGACAGATGGAGCCTTACATTCTATCAATAGGAAGGGTTCCATCTCATTATCATAGACCAATACATCACATCTTTTTTGCAGCTCGTTGACCTGCAATGACATTTCTATATTGATTCTGTTCTTATTGTAATGTTTTTCTTCAATTAGATATAGAATCATTAGTTGTCTGACCAACTCCTCTGGTTGTATAACCAACCACTTCTTGCGAATCGGATCAAGTAGTAGTCGATTACCAGCTTCGGTCTTGACCTTTAGTTGACCCTGTCGAGTTAAAAGATCTATTTCGATCATCTAAGTAGCTTACTGGATAATGATGCGCCGATTGATCATCCCTTGAGCAGTTTGCAATCGAAGTAGGTATACGCCTGGTGTCAATCGATCTTGTAGCACCAAAGGAATCCGGTGATTACCTGCAGCTAAAAAGTCGGGAGTACTGATCGCCTGAACGCGTTTTCCCGCGATCGTCAGTAAATCTGTTGTGATCTGCTCCAGCGGCTTATCCAACGCTATTTCGATAACCGCATTGGAGTGCATCGGATTCGGAGATACCTGGAAATGATTAACTCGGCGATCTACCTCCTCATTAGCTGACACAATCTCAAAAGTATCAGAAGAGTTCGCATTAACATATTCATATCGGTCTCCCACCTTTTCCCATAGGATCGTAACTATGTCAATATTGTCTGACTGATACCCGGTAGCATTCAGGTTGAAGGAGTGTTCCATATTAAAAACTTGGTCAGCATCCACGGAGCCATTCACTAGCAATTCCCCAAAATCATTATTGTCTATTGATCCCCTAAAAAGGTTCTTATGCTGAGCACTCCCGCCAATGGGCGATTGATAACCGACAAAGTTCTTCTCAACAATATAAATGCCTAGATAAAACTCCCCAGTAGTACCTTCAAAAAACTTTGCGCTGGCTTGCACTTTTACAGAACCATCTGGAAGCATCCCCAATTTCACCGCAGATTGTGCTCTAGGGGCTTGGTTTGCCATGGTATTAATGTTATTGCCAATCATAGGAATCATATTCGAAAAGTTTCCTGAATTGGCAGAAATCTTATCTGTACCCATATAAAACTCTGGCTGTCCAACAATTCCAAAGTTGGTAGCCATAGCCTCACCTGCTGGTGTCTTATAATTTCCACTGTAATGGGTTACCATCATAATGGCCTTTTGCTGATTACCTTCTAACAAGCCTTCAAAAAAGTTCCATCCCCAATTACCACAATGAGGACACCAGGAAGCTGAAATCTTAGTAATCAGTGGAATCTGAGATTTTGGTACCTCAATCTCTTGGGCCTCTGCAGCAAGGCCAAAGCAACAAATAGCAACAAGAAGTAAAAAACGCTTCATAGGATATCTTTTAAATATGTTATTTCAAGGAAAGAGTTTGTACTATCGATGATTTTATTTCGTTCGTCCAACCGATGTCCAACGATCCACAAGATTTGGTCCTCAGCATCTACTAAAAGCCAAGTATTTTCCTTCTCAAATCGTGAAAAACCATTGTTGGTGAAAAAATCCTGGAGTTTTTGGTGACGACCGTTCATGCCCAGCGGACAAAAGACATCACCTGCTTTCCATTTTCGCAACTGCAGCGGGTAGATCATTTTATCCGCATCCAAATAAGCGGATCGGTCAGGTGAGGCGAAAGAATTGGGTCTACCCTTCTTCTTTTCAAAGATAAGCATCCCGCCCGACATAGTAAGCATATGAGTTTCTCTGCTTATCCGAATACTAGCTGAATTGTCGTCTACTTTCTGCAAGAGGTCTAAAATTAAGGAAGTCCTATCAATCAATAAGCGATGACTTTCACTGTAGTACAAAGCACCAACTTTACCAAGCTGCATCTGCTGCAAAATTTGCTGTAATTGTCGATGATGAAAACCCTTCCCTCTAAGACATTCAAACAGTAAGGTTTGTTGTGTTTCTGGATGCTTTTGTAAACCCTCAATGCTAATGTATATCTGATCTGCCTTATACGCTACCCATTCTTGCTTAAAACGTTCAACACGCTCTTGATACAAAAGATAAGACTCCTGCAAAATCGAGAAATTTCTGGCTGCCGTTTCCTCTAAAGACGGGTTGATCTCTTTCAATCTAGGTACGAGGTGGTGCCTAATCTTGTTTCGAGCATACTTATCCGTGGCATTAGAACTATCTTCCCGATATGGAATTTTAGTTTCCCGAGCATAATTCAAAATTGCTGACTTCTTGGCAAACAAAATGGGACGAATAATCGGGCCATTCTTGGTGGGTATTCCCCTCAGGCCTGCTAGACCAGTACCTTTGGCGAAATTGTAAATAAAGGTTTCAATGGAATCATTCAAGTGATGAGCTGTGGCAATAGAAGTGTAGGATTCTTGGACTCGGAGATTTTCTAACCAATCGTATCTCAAGGTCCTGGCCAATAACTGAATGGAATCTTTCCTTTCCTTAGCGAGTTTTTCCGTATCAAATCGAATCGAATAAAAGGGAATATTTTTTTCTTTAGCCCAAGCTTCCAGAAAGACTTCATCCTCCGTAGAATCCGTTCCTCTCAGTTGGAAATTGCAGTGCGCAAGTCCAATGGGATAGCCCAACTTCCAGAATAAATACGCCAGCACCATCGAATCGACCCCGCCGCTGATCGCCAGCAAAATACGATCATCCTGCTGGACCAAGTTATTTTCTTCAATGAAACGCTGAAATCTACTCGGCAAGTCCATGCCATTATTTCCTTTTCATGACCGGTACATTCTTTAAAACCATCTGTACCGTTTCGCGAATACGCTCCTCTAAAAGTACGATTTTATCCGCACGCAATTCCTCTAAGATTTTATCTTGATAATGTCGAACCGTGATTAGTTCCAGTTCTCGATCGATAATGACTTTGAACTGGTCCTCAATTGCTTGACTAAAAGCGGAGACTTTATCATCGACATCATTAACGCAGATCGAAAAACAAATGGCCGTATTCTGCATCATATTCACTTGCAAACGATGTTCAGTTATCATCTTGAATAGATGACTCATATGGTGCTCCGCCACAAAGGAAAAATCCCGGGTGGAAATGTGTAGTAAGGCTTGACTCTTCTCTACGGCCACTAAGGGTGGATAATTATCCGCTACTTCATCCGAGATATAGGTTCCACTTCCCTGAGGATCGATGAAGGATTTTACCCACAATGGTATACTCTTGTTTTGTAGTGGCTTAATCGTCTTAGGGTGAATGACTTTGGCACCATAATAAGTCATTTCTATGGCCTCTTTATAGGATAATAGGTCGAGCTTTGTCACATGATCAAAAAGCCTGGGATCTCCCGTCAATACGCCGGGTACATCCTTCCAGATCGTCATACTTTTTGCATCGAGGCAGTAGGAGAAAATCGCAGCTGTATAATCAGAACCTTCGCGACCCAATGTTGTGGTGAAATTCTCACTCGTAGTACCGATAAAGCCTTGCGTTAGGACGAATGCTTGGCTTGAAATCATGGGTTTAGCAATGCGATCCGCATTTTCCTGTGTCTCTTTCCATTGTACCCAACCAGCCCGGTAGATATTATTGGTAAGAATGATGTCCCGAGCATCCAACCATCGCGTGGGCAACCCCTGCTCATTCAAATACGCACTGACAATAATAGATGAGACGATCTCTCCAACGGATACAATTTGATCATAGGTATAATCGTAATTCTCGTGCGGTTCTTCCTCCAAGACCCATTCAATTTCTACCAGGGCGTCGTTTAAACTAACGAACACTTCATGGCTTTCATCAAATAGTCCCAAGCAGGTCTCAAAGCTCTTACGCTTGAAGTCTTCAAAAAGTGTTAGTGCCTGCCCGTTTTGCTCTGCGTGTGCTTGCACAATTTTTTCCAGTTCATTGGTGGTTTTCCCCATGGCAGACACTACAACTACAAGGGGCTGTCCCTTCATTTCCTTGAGTATCTCTCCCACATTTTGTATGCGTTCAACGCTATTCAGTGAAGCTCCTCCAAACTTAAAAACTTGTAGATTTTGACTCATTCTCAGTACTTAAACATAGGCATTTCCGCCTCAGATAAAATTTAGTAATCGCGGGTTTCGGATGAAACTGGGCAAATATACTACCTTATCTGACAATTTTTGCGCTCTGTGAATGACGCTTGCCACATTGCTAAATTGGAGCCAATATTTTAGTATTGAAGGAGATGAATTGTTGCCGTTCGGCCTAATTCTTAAAGATAAGCTAAAAGGAGCGAGGATTTTTTTGGAGGAGGAAGGAGAATTACACTGGCGTATATTGCTCTCCTTCCTCTCTGATTTAGGCCGCAGCCAAGGCGGGCTTAGCCTCCTTAATTCGTGTCAATAGTCCCCAAGAAATCACTGCCAATGCCGTTTCAACCCATATCCAGGTGCTAATGAAAGCATTAGGACTTCCATCAACAGCTAAGCTGTAGAAACGACCAATGGCGAAACCAGTGGCATACAAGGCTAGGATTAACAATGCCTCCCGTTGCGCTCTGAAAGCACCATAAATGAAATAGGCAGCAAACATAAGGTGCATCCCTCCATAAATAGCTCTTGTCGAACTTTTTCCGCTAGGATTACCCAACATCACATCTACATTGTCCATGATAGCTTGAGGATCAAAGAAGGCTTGTAGCCCAACCATCAGCGTTGGTAAGGCGACTACGATCAGAAAAATCTTAGTGATCAAATTATGGTTCATTTGTAGCAACATTTTGAGTTTTAAAATCAATACTGCAATTTTAGGGGTCTTTTGCGCTGGAGGAAAGGAGATTTCACGCCATTCAAGGGACAGTTGACGACAAGGAGTGAATTGTGTATGGATGTCATTGTACAAATGTCGATCATAAAGGATATTATTTATGAATCGGCCAATTATGGAGCCAATCGGAAACAGCTCGCAGAAGCTGCCGGTTTCACCTTGGAAGAATTAGACGATGGTGAACGTTGGGTGCAACTGCCTCAAGCCCAATTAGTCTGGGCGAAAGCGGTAGCCTTCACCCAACAACCACAGTTAGGACTACTGATTGGTCGCAGTAGTAACCCACATGTGATCGGCCTACTGGGCTACCTAATGGAAAGCTGCCCAGATATGGGGCAAGCCTTTGAACTTCTGACGCGATTTAATCCCCTTTTTGGGAATATGTTTTCCTATCACCATGAAAGCCGCAAGACTGGCTTCAGCGTGATTTATGAGCCTCACCCTGAATGGTGGGCCCACTATCCCCAAACCGCTCGTCAAGCTATCGAGACCAGCATGTCTAGAACTTTGTCCATTATCCACCGATTCACCGGTAAACGCATCTGGCCACAGCGAGCCACTTTTAAATATCCAGCTCCAAAGCACCTAGGTATTTACCAAGATGTATTAAAGACTCAATTGAACTTTTCTGCAGCTGAAAACCGCTTGGATTTCGATCATAATTTAGTCCAACTCCCAGTAGCCAGTCATAATTTTACACTCTATCAAGAATTCCGTGCCTTAGCCGAAATGAAATTGGCTCAGATCCAGAGCACTCATACGGTATCAACCACTGAACGAGTCAAAACAATCTTGCTTTCTGCCTTAGATCAACAACTTCCCAGCATCGATCAAACCGCAGAACAACTCCAGTGCTCCACTCGGACCTTACAGCGCCGCCTACGGGAAGAAGGGACAAGCTTTCAAAGTATACTAGAAGAAATTCGGAAAGAACTAGCCATTCGGTTCATACAAAAGAAAGAAAACAAACTAGCAGAGATTGCAAGCTTCCTAGGCTACTCTGATCCGCGCGTGTTTCGCAGAGCCTTTAAACGCTGGACTGGATTTACTCCAACTGCTTACGCAAAACTCCCACAGCCTGAACTTTAGCCGGAAATCCCTGTTGACAAGACATTATTAAACAATAGTTGCTAGTATGAAAAAATCTGTACGCCTAATCTGCCTATCTGCCGGGGTAGCCTTTTTGGCGGGGGCCTTTTCTTTTCCATATTTGGCCCCGCTCATTAGTCCTGCTCAAGTTCAATCAGCCAATCAAATCACGGGCCTGGAAATGACCCAAGCTGAAATTGACTCCCTGCTCCCAAATCTTGAGGATTATAGAGAGAGTTTCCAAGCCCTTAGAGCACAATCCATTCCCAACACATTGAGTCCAGCCTTACAGTTCAACCCCATACCTAGTGGATTTGAAGTACCCACTGGTCCTCATCAAATTGAATTCGGAGCACTCAAGAATGTTGAACTTCCCAAAGATCGAAATAAGCTAGCCTTTTACACTGTCCGTGAGCTTGCTGAGCTGGTGAGAACAGGAAGAATAAGTTCGGTTGAGTTAACCCGTTTCTTCCTCAGTCGCTTGAAGAAGCACGACCCTACCCTACACTGTGTCATCACGCTAACCGAAGAATTAGCTATAGCCCAAGCTACTAAAGCAGATGAGGAAATAGCAGCAGGGAATTACCGAGGTATCCTACACGGAATCCCTTACGGTGCCAAAGACTTGCTAGCTACTCAAGATTACAAGACTACTTGGGGCGCGGCTCCCTTTAAAGATCAAATGCTAGCTTATGATGCCACCGTTATCGAAAAGCTAGAACAAGCTGGCGCAGTGCTACTAGCCAAGTTAAGTATGGGCGCTCTGGCATGGGGCGATGTATGGTTTGGTGGAAAAACCAGAAATCCTTGGGATGTGAATAGTGGCTCCAGCGGTTCCTCCGCTGGCTCAGCCTCTGCTGTTGCGGCCGGATTACTTCCCTTTGCCATTGGCACAGAAACGCTCGGTTCTATCGTTTCTCCTTCAACAGTATGTGGAACTACTGGTTTACGCCCTACCTTCGGCCGGGTCAGTAAGTATGGAGCCATGGCCTTGTCTTGGTCCATGGATAAAATCGGTCCGATCTGTCGATCTGCCGAAGACTGTGCCGCCGTATTTGCTGCCATTGCGGGCCCTGATGGGAAAGACCTTTCCGTAATTGAGGCTCCGGTTCGATACGCTAAGCACTTGGCTAACCCCAAGATGATCAAGGTGGGTTATGATAAAGGAGCTTTTGCACGCAACTATCCATTTAAAAAGCAAGACTCCCTGGCGTTGATCACTTTAAAAGAGCTGGGCTATGAATTGATCCCCGTAGAACTGCCTGAGATGCCAGATATTGGGATGATCTTGAGCGTGGAAGCAGCAGCAGCCTTCGACGAACTCACTAGAAGTGGTAAAGACGATCAGTTGGTTCGGCAAATCCGGAATGCTTGGCCAAATGTGTTTAGGGCTGCCCGATTTGTGCCTGCCGTAGAATATATTCAAGCCAATCGTCTACGCACCCAATTAAGAGGATATGACTAAGGTTTTTGAGGAGGTGGATCTGTATGTGCATCCATCATGGGCAAGCTCTAGTCTACGTATTACCAATTACACCGGACATCCCTGTGTAGTGGTACCTAATGGGTTTCGAGAAGATGGCAGACCCACTAGTATCACCTTCACTGGAGGTCTTTTTGACGAAGGCAAAATCTTAGCTATAGCAGCAGCATTCCAACATGCCACGGAGTGGGATGATCAGCATCCTTCCTTGGACTAAACGGCCTTCCCCAATAGCCATTTACCGCTTAGAATATGTTTGACCAAGGCTGATTTTGAGGCTTGATCAAACGTATTCTTAGGCTAATGGCTATTGGGAACGGTATTGGCACTATTTCAAAAACACCGTAGCTTGTCCTATGTATCTAGACATACGCTGTCCTTGGCGTTGTGCACTAGGAGGTACTATCTTAATGTAATCTACCTGATCAAAAGTAACATGCTTGGGGAGATCGAATAAGGGTAGTGCTAAGTTGGATTCATCAGCTCCTGAAATCGTAAATCCTGGACCACTAGGATGAAACTTGACCTGTGACAGTGCCATTAAGCCTTCTTCTGTGATATTTTCAACCCGAACCGTCCCTGATCCTTTCTGAATCGTGAACTCTGCCTTATCCTTCAATATCTTTTCCCAATCAACTTCATTTTCTACAGCTATCGAGAAGGAGAAAGCTCGTTCATCTTCTGCCTTCATTTTCGCATAAAAGCTTTCTCCCGGTTTCAATGCTTGAATTTTTTGATCCAATTCACTGGGCGACAACGTATAGTGTTCTACCCTGGATACTACATGACTATTGGGATTCTTTACATACACCGTAATCTCTCCAGATACAACCAAATGTTCCTCTTCGCTCAGATATAAAGTCATCGGCTTACCGGCCAGATGCTTTAGATCATCCTTATTAAGCACCAATCGCAGGAAAGGACTTAGTGTAAATCTCTTTTCTCCCCACTGCAAATTAGCGTTCCTCGTAAACACTTGACTAGAAGCGTTTTTTCTCACCATCAAGTCTATCTTCACCTGCTTGTTTTCTTCGGTTAGAAGGGACATTGCAATTTGATCCCCTGCAATCACTTCCTGCATCACTTTTAGATCACTGAGTGCGATGGCCTCCTTACCAATATCTTCCATCTCTTGGTGTAAATAAGCTCTACTATTGCGAATACTTAACTTCTTAATGCCAATCGGCTCTCCCTTGCTATCCTTGAGTAAAAAAGACTCCTTAATGGCTCTTTGAAAATCCACAAAATTAAAGTGTCGGACACCTATCTTACTAGTCATATCAACAGAGAAAGAATAGGATCCAAGATCAATCACGTAAGCAGGTTCCAATTCTTCCTTTCGATTATTGATCACCACCTCAAAACTAAACCACTTATCTCCCCCTCCTTTAAATTCAAACTTGTACACATCTCCGAATTGTGGTTTCTGCCACAAGGGCGATTCTTTGGATATCTGTCCACTTTCGTCGAATTGCCCCATGAATCCTCCCATATCTACCATCCGATTTGATATTACTCTAAGGTCCTCAACATTGAGGATTGTTCCTTTTTCGAAGAGCTCAAAATTATCCCATTTCCGCACGAAGCGTTTATAAGCCTTTGGAGAAAAACTCAAGTTTTCACAACGAAATACATTCTTGTATTTTTCTGGTTTGCAATCGCAAATCTTTTCTCCCCACTTTAGTTTGACTACCGGACGATCCACGGGCATCAAGGCTAGTTCCTTTTCCGCAAATTCTTGCAGTAGATTTTCCGCTTTTTCAAAGGGCTGAAGTACCTCATCTGGAAGCGTGGAAGCCAGGTTAAAGGAAAACAGAGCAAATAAGCTTATGGCAATGGGAAGGATCAAGAAATAGCGGGCATATCGCCATCGATTAGACTTCGATCGTGCTAACATAAGTAAGCGCATTTTGGTAAGTGAATTGAATTTGTGTGTTAATCGATTGGTAGTTATTTCGCTTTCAGATTCGACCATTAATTCTGCGTAGGCTAGCCGATTGCCTGTATGTTCTACTACATATTGATCTGCAATGTATTCGTGTGTAAGTCGAAGATGTTTTCTGTATAGATAAATGATCGGATTGAACCATTTGATAATCACCCACAATTCCATCAGCAGAACATCGATACTATGTCGTTGGCGTACGTGCACCATCTCGTGCTCTAAAATCAATTGGTATTTCTCCTCTTTACGGTTAGCGTTCCAAAAGATATAACTGAAGAAAGAGGCGGTTGGCCTTTCTTGATCTGTTTCCAAGTACACCACTTTACCCTGTTTTTGGGCACTGGCTTTGCGCATTTCCTTGGTCAGTAGCTGCAGGCCATGTAACAACTTAAAAGCCATAAGCATAAACCCTATCCAATAACACCAGTATAGAACTTCCCCTAAAGAAAGTTGCCAGATGGAGTTACTCATGCCCTCTTCCTCTCCCCAGGCCACTGCTTGCCAAGCATGAAATTCCTCGATAACTGGGTAAAAGATGGGCAACCCAGACTCAGCTACAGCGGTACTTAATTCCACATTGATCAACGGAATGGCCAGTGCTATGGCAGGCATAATCAACAGGTACCAGCGATTGAGTTGAAAAAAGGTTTCATTCCTGAGTCCCCAATAGTACAGGAGATAAAAGGAAAGCAAACACATACTACTCTCAAAAAGATATTGAATAATGGAAATATCCATTGGTATACTTTTGAAGAATGATGCTAAAATATTCAAGTAAGCAGGGCAAAAACCTAAGATTGATCGCGCTTCTTGATTTGTTCCAAGAGATCCGACAGCTCATCCACATCTATTCTTTCCTCCTTTACGAAGTAGGAAAGCAACTGCTCTGGCTTCCCAGAGAAGTAGTTGGTAAGCAGTTTCTTCATGGATTTCTTTCTGTAGTCCTCTTTCTTCAGAATGGGGAAATAGCGGTGCGTTTTCCCAAAACTCTCATGTCCAATAATCCCCTCTTGGTCCAGTTTACGGACCAAAGAACTGAGGGTAGTTACGGGTGGCTTAGGTTCAGACATCTCAGCCCGTATCTCCTTTACAAAAGCTTTTTGTAAACGCCAGAGGATTTGCATAACCTGCTCCTCTTTTTCGTTCAGTTGTTTCATACAGCAAACATACAACGAAAAATTCGTTTAGTCAACTAAAATATCGTTCATCAACGAAAAAACCGTTATGCTTAATTATAATCGGACTTGTAACTTATCCCTGATTTGCACATTATATCTAAGGAAAGGCAATAGAATAGGCTATTCCAGCATTCCATATGCAGATTTACTACTTTATAACATAAGTTATTTAGTCCCAAAACAAGACTATGCGCACCCTTGTCCTTCTAATACTTTGCTTTTTTCTGCCCAAACTGACGATTGCTCAGAAGGGGGATCAACCCACATCTACTGAAGTCCAGCTAATGTTGGACAAAGCGGTATCTTTTGGAGAGGAAGGTCAGTCGGAATACCAGCCTGATTCCGCCTATCACTATACTTTAAAGGCACAAAAGCTCTATCGCAAACTAAGTAAACGGGACCAAAAGCGCTTAGAGAAGGCCGATATCACGAGTGCTCATTTTTCAAAACTCAAAAGGCAATTCACGGAAAAAGCCTATCAAGTAGCACTTGCAAAAGGAAGTAGTGAGGCCATTGATGAATTTTTGACCAAGTATCCTAGGATCAAATACAAGTTAAGTCAAGCAGCACAGCAGGCACGAAATGAGTTCTTTTTTGAGGAACAGAGAGATGAGGGCAACTACGAGGTGTTATTGAAGTTCCTCGAAGACAACAGAAGTACATTACAGGAGTCCAGCCCTCATCTGGTACCAAAGTTGGAAGAAGCAGTGGTGAGGAGCTATGTCAAAAAATACCCTAACCCTTCCATGCGTGGTCTTTTTTCCTTAATGGATCGTTATCCGAGGCTTACACCCTTCATGGATGCTAGTTTGGCACGCTTAGTCGATCGAGCGCCCTTCCTATATCTCTTTGAGGACCAGTTGCGTTCCATTGACAACAGCACGGTCCCGCTCACCATTAAAGCTTTGTACCCCTACTACGCTGCCTACGGCACGACCAATGCCTTTGAACGATTCTACAACCACTTTGCTGACATGATAGATTCGGTCAATTACCGAGACGATTATGCCCTAGCCAGGGCCTACCCAACCTTTGTGGGCGAAGGAAAAAAGACACTGCAAGAATATATCAGCAAAGCAGGGCCCAGTCGTCGCAGTCTACAAGCACTACAAATCCTGCAGCAAGCAAATATGGAACAACGGCAGTGGGCAACAGTGGAAAAAGAGCTACGACAGGTGAAAACCGTGATGCCGAAGCCAGATCAGGCTTTAGATCAACTGATTGATATTATTACTACTCCAGAAGAAAATCTAATCCCGACCTCTTTCGGGGATACTATCAATACCGAGAATGCGGAATACTCGCCTGTTGTCTCTACGGATGGAAAGCAACTTTTTTTCTGTCGACTATCTGATGAAGTGGAAAATATCATTTATGCAGAAAAAAAAGGGGCTAGCTGGAGCATTGCCGCACCCATAAAGCGATTTAACACCTACAAGAACGAGGCACCTCTAGGGATATCTGCAGATGGGAGTCAGCTCATCCTTTTTATCAATGGTGTAGTCATGTTGAGTAATAAAACGCCAAAAGGGTGGTCTGAACCAGAAGCGTTCTTCTCAGCAAAGCAAAAATCTGTATGGCAGGGAGGGACTACAATTTCGGCAGATAACAAGGTGGTGATTTTTGCCGCTCGACGTCCGGATCGGGTTGGGTTGACCGAAGAAAATAACACGGACTTGTACATCGCTTATCGTCTGGAAAGTGGCAAATGGAGTCGACCTCAAAACTTGGGAACCACCATTAATACGCCTTGGGAAGATCGCTCTCCATACCTACATCCTGATATGCGAACGCTCTACTTCAGCTCCAATGGTCATCCGGGACTGGGAGGATTAGATGTATTTAAGGTGACAAGAGTTGGTGACAATTGGACAGAATGGAGTGAACCTGTCAATTTAGGGAAAGAGGTCAATACCACTGGAAATGACTGGGGATATAAAGTAAGCACAGATGGGAAAGAGGCCTATTTTGCTAAACAAATTACGGATAAAAGAGAAGAGATATACGCGATACGCCTACCCGAAAAAGCCCGGCCTCAACAGGTAGCTACCTTAGCCGGTAAACTATTAAATCTCACGGGAGAACCTTTGCCACTGAGCATTATTGTAGAAGATATGGAAACGGGAGAACCTGCTGGTGAGATCAAGCCTGATCCTAATACGGGTAAATTTTTCGTCACCCTCCCGCTGGGAAAATTGTATAGCTATCGCGTGCAACAAGAAGGCTATTATCCCATTAGCAACAACATTGATTTACGTGAAGAGGGAGCGCCCTTGAATCAGTTGGAGGAAATACGTGTTCCACTGCTTACAGAGATGCTGGAAAAGGACCTAGCTATTCCACTGAAAAACCTATTTTTTGAGACCGCCAAATACGACATCAAGTCCACTTCTTTTAAGGAATTAGAACGGCTGGCACAGTTCATTAAAGAACAAGATGTACTGGTAGAGATCAGTGGCCATACCGACAATGTTGGCGGAGTAGCCTACAATAAAGATCTTTCCAAAAACCGGGCAGAGGCGACTAAGCAGTATTTCATCAAAAGCGGTGTCGGCGCGGCCCGCATCAAAGCCCTCGGATACGGCATGGACCAACCCGTGGCTAGTAATGATACATCAGAAGGTCGAGCGCAAAATCGAAGGGTAGAGATCCGTTTTAAACTACCGGACACCAATGATTAAAGGACGTCTGCGGGCTTCAATTTCAACACCTATTATTATCTTCGCCGCATGCGAGTTATTATAGTCGGAGGCGGAGCTGCAGGCTTTTTTGCAGCCATCAGATGTGCAGAGCTTAGGCCGGATGCAAAAGTAACCATTCTAGAGCGCGGAAAAGATGTTTTGGGAAAAGTAAAAATCTCGGGAGGCGGGCGCTGTAATGTTACCCATGCCTGCTACGTACCTCGGGAGCTTATCAAATTCTACCCACGAGGAGCTAAAGAACTATTGGGCCCCTTCAACCGTTTTGCCTGTGGGGATACCCAAGGCTGGTTTGAAGATAGGGGCGTCCCCTTAAAAATTGAGGAGGATGGGAGGATTTTCCCGGTCAGTGATCGCTCATCCTCCATTATGAATTGCCTCATAGAGGCCACTAGACAACATGGCATCCAGGTGTTGACACAAAAAAATGTTACCCAGCTTATCCCACCTACGAGTGACGATGGCAGCTGGAAAATTCAATGCCAAAAAGGTGAAGTATTCGAAGCAGAAAAACTAATGATGGCCTCGGGGAGCAATAATCGAATTTGGCAGCTTTTAGGGCAGCTGGGGCATAAAATCGTTTCCCCCACTCCTTCCCTATTCACCTTTAATATCAAGGATCCAAGAATACAAGACCTACCCGGAGTTTCTGTCCCACTAGCAGAAATTAATCTCCCAACGCTCAAACTGAAGACGGACGGTCCCTTGCTGATTACGCATTGGGGGCTCAGCGGGCCCGCTATTCTCAAACTTTCTGCCTGGGGAGCAAGAGCCATGGCTGAATGTAGATACACATTTGAGATTCGCGTGAATTGGATCGCGGAACATCAAGATACGGTTCTTGCAGCCTTAAATAGCAACAAGCGGCATCACAGTAAAAAGAAGGTATTCAAGAAACCTGAATTTGGGCTCCCCAATCGGCTATGGCAGTCCTTATTGCGAGCCAGCGGTGTTTCCATGCAGGCCAATTGGGCCGATTTGAATAAGAAGCAAATTCAGCACCTAGCCCAACAACTTACGGCTTCTCAATTCCAGGTAACAGGTAAAAGTACCAACAAGGAGGAGTTTGTTACAGCTGGAGGGATTCAGCTCAAAGAAATCAACTTTAAAACCTTCAGTAGCAAGGTATTGCCCAACCTCTACATGGCTGGAGAAGTCCTAAACATTGATGCCCTCACCGGAGGCTTTAATTTCCAAGCTGCTTGGACAGGTGGTTGGATTGCAGGAGAATCAATGGCTCAAGACTAATCGTCTCCTGTAAGGTCAAACAGATTCCAAATGGATTCATTAGGCGGCTCCGCTGTAATGACGACCTTCTCTTTTTTGACCGGATGAATAAAACTCATCTCCCGACAATGTAGATGAATAGAGCCATCAATATTAGGCGTAGGGTAGCCATACTTCACATCGCCTCGAATCGGACAGCCAATCTTAGCTAATTGTACTCTGATCTGATGAGGACGACCTGTTAGAGGATGTACCTCCAAGACATGATGCCCGGCTAAACCTGCTTTCAAAGCATACGTTAGCTCAGACTTCTTAGCTTTCTTGTTTCGATTGCTGGGGCGGTCGAAAGCCTTCGCTTTATTAATGTTGGTATCCTTGATCAGATAATGAGTAAGATGTCCTTCTAGCGGATCGGGGCGAGTATCGGTAATAGCCCAATAAGTTTTCTGAATAGCCTTCTCCTGAAACAACTTATTCATCCGAGTAAGGGCCTTACTAGTCCTGGCAAAAACCACTACCCCACTAACTGGCCGATCTAGCCGATGAATCGTACCCAGGTAGACAGCCCCAGGCTTATTATATCGATCCTTAATGTAAGCCTTTACCGCCTCACTGATCGGCATATCGCCCGTTATATCGCCTTGAACCAGCCAACCTGCTGGCTTGTTAACAGCTATAAGATGATTATCTTCGTGGATTACCTGAAGGTCTATCATAATTTCTATTTAAACCGCAAAACTATGAAATTATCTCTTGGGTTTTCACCCTGCCCGAATGACACTTTCATTTTTGATGCCATGATCCATGGCAAGATTGATACAGAGGGGCTTGAATTCGAAGTCATTTTGGGAGATGTGGAAGAACTCAACCAACGTGCCTTCCGGGGAGATCTGGATATTACTAAACTAAGCTTTCACGCCTTTGCCCATTTGATAGATACCTATTGTCTATTGGATGCGGGTAGTGCTTTAGGGCGGAACTGTGGCCCCCTCTTGATTGCAAAAAAGCCGATGAATCTATCTGAGATCAATTCAGGCAAAATCGCAATCCCAGGAAAGTATACTACCGCTAATTTTCTGCTCAGCTTAGCCTACCCAGAAGCTACCAACAAGGAAGAGACGCTTTTTTCCGACATTGAAGGCGATGTACTTGCCGGCAAAGTTAATGCAGGTCTGATTATACATGAAAATCGCTTCACCTACCAGGATAAAGGCCTCATCAAGTTAATGGATCTGGGTGAGTACTGGGAATCAACTACGGGCATGCCGATTCCTTTGGGAGGAATTGTAGCTCACCGCAAGCTAGATGTGGAGGTTCTTGAAACCATCAATCGAGTGTTGCGTAAGAGCGTAGAATACGCGTTCACAAATCCTAAATCTGCTTTACCCTATATCAGAGCGCATGCGCAAGAAATGGAGGAGGAAGTGATGTATGCACATATTGAGCTGTACGTGAATGATTTTAGTCGTGATTTGGGAAAAGAAGGGAAAGCGGCGGTACAGTATCTATTTGAAAAAGCAGCCGACCTTGGCCATATCCCTGCCAGCAAAGACTCCGTCTTTTTACACCCTTTAGAAGAGGTACAATAAAGCAAATTTTGTAAGCGCTTTTCTTTTTGAAAGTCTTTGCTATTTTTGCGGCGCTAACACCAGATTCCTAACCAATTTAACCAACCATCATGATCATTGGTGTACCTAAGGAAATTAAAAATAACGAAAATCGGGTAGCCCTTACCCCGGCCGGTGCGCTGGAACTCAGTAAGCACAATCACACGGTCTACGTACAATCTACTGCTGGGGATGGTAGCGGTTTCAGTGATGATGAGTATCGTCAGGCTGGAGCTCAAATCCTGGACACGATTGAAGCGGTTTATGATATTGCCGAGATGATTATCAAGGTAAAAGAGCCTATCCAATCGGAATATGGTTTAATCAAGGAAAATCAGTTAGTTTTCACCTATTTCCATTTTGCTTCACATCAACCCTTGACGGAAGCCATGATCAAAAGCAAAGCCATCTGCTTGGCTTATGAAACAGTGGAATTAGCAGATCGCAGCCTTCCCCTCTTGGTTCCGATGTCGGAAGTGGCTGGTAGAATGGCTATTCAAGAAGGTGCCAAATACCTGGAAAAGCCGATGCAAGGTAGAGGGGTACTATTGGGTGGTGTTCCAGGAGTACCTCCCGCTAAAGTACTTGTGCTAGGAGGAGGTATTGTGGGAACACAATCTGCCAAAATGGCTGCTGGTTTAGGAGCTCAGGTTACCATACTAGACATCAATCTAGCTCGCCTAAGGTACTTGGCAGATGTGATGCCCGCCAACGTAAATACCGTTTACTCCAATGAATATAATATTCGTTCCTTAATCAAGGATCACGATCTTATTGTTGGAGCAGTATTGATCCCAGGGGCCAAGGCACCTAACTTGATCACTCGGGACATGCTTAAGGAAATGCGTCCAGGTACGGTGCTAGTAGATGTAGCGGTAGATCAAGGAGGTTGTATTGAAACCTGTACTCCAACTACGCACGAGGATCCTACTTTTGTAATCGATGATGTAGTTCACTACTGCGTTGCCAATATGCCAGGCGCTGTTCCCTATACCTCTACCATTGCCTTGACTAACGCTACTTTACCTTATGCGTTGCAATTGGCGAACAAAGGATGGCAGCAGGCCTGCCGCGATAATGCACCGTTGCGAAAAGGCTTAAATGTGATTAAGGGGGACGTCGTATACCAAGGAGTTGCAGATGCTTTCGACTTACCAATGGTAGACGTCGATTCTTTTCTGTAGGCAAACCTATTAGACGATAAAATAAAAAAGTCGCAAGGAGATCCTTGCGACTTTTTTATTGTGATCGGATGGGTGGTTAATTCACTATTTCCGCTTCACCAATTCCCCATTTACATCTTCCACAATAAAGGAAGTATCAAATCCGGCAGATCTTGCTACGGACAATGCTCTTCGAGCCTCGTCCATGCTACCCAAACCACCAATATACTTTACCGTAAAACGTCCTTTCTTGCGTTCTTCTATCACACCCAGGTCACGCACTCTTGAATCATCAAACCACTTAGGGTTACTGTAGGCTGCCAGCTGCACTTTGAAACGGCCAACTCCTAGGCCCGGAGGAGTTCCACCGCCGCCGCCACCGTTATCGATAACACCACCAGGTCCTTGCTCACGTACGATAAAGGCACCAGGATATCCTCTAGACTTTACTTGACGTAGAGCCAGATCAGCATCAGGACGAGTAGCATAGATCCCTAAACGGATTTTATAGGTACCATTCTGATCAATATAGTAGACGTCACCCAAATCCGTCAGATTACCAAAGGGGTCCATGGCTGGCGTACCGATGGCAGCCACTTGTACAGCATAGCCATCTAAGCCGATAGGTGTCGTTCCACCACCCGTTCCAGGTTTAGGGTCAGGTCGAACTGGCCCTGTTGTCCCACCACCATCGCCCGGAGGTACTGCAGTAGCGGGTAACAAAGAGATAACACCAAGGATGGTACGGTCAAAACCATCTTGTGTATTCACGTCAAATTCCACCTCTCTATAACTAGGTTTGGAATATCGAACTATATAATCTGAAAAAGGACTTAAAGCCAAATAGTAATCCCCATTGGCATTGGTATAGGCAGTCATCTGATTACCAGTCCTTGTGTTGGTAGCGGTTATCGTCACACTAGCTAAGGGTGTACTGGTGGTATAGTCCACTATCTTGCCTGCATAAGCTTCGTTTGGCGAGGTAAGCATCACCTCATAGTCTCTGCTCGCACTTACGCCGGCGGTGGTGATTCTGACACTACTAGGCAAGAAGCCCGTTTTATTGACTACTACATCGCATTCTAGCCCTTGGAGGGCTTGAAAGCTATATATACCCCGACCATCCGTTTGGAAGATACCTTGTCCGCAGTTAGAAAAGTCTATCGCAGCATTTGCGACAGGTAGGCCATTGGAAGCACTGATTACTCGGATTACCACATTATCTGCCGCTCTAGACACCCTATAAATATCTTCGTTTCCTCTTCCACCTAGTCGGTTAGAGACCAAAAATCCCAGATTCCTAAAAGCATCATAGGAGAAGCCATAGTCATCGCGTGGAGAATTGATCTGAGCACCCAAATGGAAAATTCTTGTCCAACGGCCACCTTCATCCAACTCAGCTCGGAATACATCCATACCTCCCAATCCGGGGTGCCAGTTAGAAGCAAAGAACAAACTTGTTCCATCAAAATAAGGTGTAATCTCATCTCCACTGGAGTTGATAATCGGCCCTAAGTTTTCGGGAGGGCTCCAAGAGTTACCTATCTTGTTGGAGACATATATATCATAACCACCGCTACCCCCGGGTCGATCGGAAGCAAAGAAAAGTCGATTCCCATCCGGAGAAAAGCAGGGATAGCCGGTAGAAAAACCTGTTCCATTGAAAGGGAAAGGACGAATATCTCCCCAAGATCCATTAGGATTGATCTGGGCCAAATAGATACTTAATTCCATTCCGCTCCCAGGCACCTGCCGAGTTCCATCTACGAAGTTGTTTTTCGTAAAAGCAATAGTCCTGCCATCAGGCGCTAAAGCCAAAGGCCCCTCGTTAACCTCTTGTACGCTATTACCTTTGAGGAAGACAGGAGATTCCAAATATCCACGAGAACCGATTGTTGCCAAGAATAATTGATTACCAATCTTACCAGAAAAGTCGCCGGCACCTCTCTGAATATCTGATCGAGCCGATGAATAGACCACGCGATCTGTCCCCCAAAAAGAGGGCCCAAAATCCGCAGCTGAAGTATTTATATATTCATTAGTGATCGAATAAGAGGCGCTTACATTTAATTGCGTCCTGGCAAAATCACAACTCCTAGCGAAGTGATTACCCACTTGGGCATCCACATCTCTAGCATATAAAAGGAACCACTGTTTAGCTTCTTCGTATTTACCTAAGCCCTTCAAAACCAACCCATACTGCAAAATACTAGCCTTATCTACTTCCGGTTGACGTACTGCGCGAGCGTAAAAAGCTGCAGCCTCATCCATTTTGTTTAGTTGGCGATAGGAATCCGCAATTTTAAAAAGAGCGACTGGGTCATTACTCTTTTTCTGTAAAGCAGCTTGATAATCTTCAATGGCTTTGTTGTAAGCATGAATTTCGTAGGAAGTGTTTGCGCGGCGCATTAATCTACGGAAGGATTGGGCGAATGTGCTGCTCACGCCAATGGTCAGCAACATGCAGACAAGAAGGAATCGATTGACCATTCTCATAGTTTTATGGATTGGATTTGGATTAAAGATATAGCTGGAAAAATAAGATTTTTTTCCTAACTGTTGGAATTTTTAAATATATAAGCTGATTTGGGTGTTTGCCTACAGGCGTCATCTTATTAAGTCATAACTATGAAAGACCCTATTTTATTGGTCTTTGGAGGTATTTTGTTGAGACGATACAGGCATATGAGGTCTCAGAAACTATACTTGGGTCCACCCTGGCGATTCCGATTAGCAACGCTCCAGCAAACCTGCAAAACCAAGCGGCTCACTGGTAGATGTCTCACAACAAACAATTAACGTGTCCTAGTCAGGACATTGAAGACAGTATCTCCTAGAACTCTTCTCTAGTAGAAGCTCCAGCCTCTATCTTTAGGTAGTATTCCTATCCGGACGTGATGAGACGCTTTTCTGCCTCTTTTGTGGGCAAAAGAGTGAATCCACCTCCAGCACTGCTAAGTAGGTACTTGACGCTGAATTTCTGAAAACTCAAATAGGATTGCCATGCTGAAGCCGCTCGGGTTGTCTGTTTTACTTCTACTTTTGGCTATTGGTACCAGCCTTGCACAGACCTGTTGTTCGGGTGGTGTACCCATCTCCAGTAACTTGGGGTTGCCTTTCGGAGAAGGACAGACATTACAATTCAATCTCAACTATGACCTGAACAACCTCAACACACAAAAAACGGGTGTAAATGTCGATGGGGATAGAACCCGAGAGCGTATCACCCATTCCACTTTGTTGCAGTTAGGTTATAGCATCAACCGAAAATGGGCCGTAGATGTATTGTTTAGTTATGTCCGGCAAGAACGCAGGATTTTCCGTCAGAATCAAGTGGCAGACTTCACTTTTACAGAAGGCTTTGGAGATTTAGTCTTTCTGCTTAAATATAAGGTGTTTTCTATACAGGAAGACGCAACTTCTCTCAGTATAGGCATAGGAACTAAGCTAGAAACCGGTGCATCAAATCGAAGGTTCAACGGAATTAGATTGAATGCTGACTTACAGCCGGGCAGTGGAGCTACCGATGGAATCCTATGGGCGCAATTTAGCCATCAATTTGCTTTTCGTCCTTCTCTTGGGTTTTCAGCAAATACGATTTATAGTTACAAGGGGACCAATGATAATTACTTGCCGATTACTGTCAATAATGAGATCATTTCCCAGTCCTATCAGTTTGGGGAAGAATGGCAACTCATCTTCAACATATCAGATCGCTTGATACTGGGTAGGAATTTAATCGATCCCTATCTGACCTTACGTTATCGCACCGTCCAGCAGGACACCAACAATGACAACTTAGTTCCTGGAACGGGAGGAGATTGGGTTTTTATTAAACCCGGTTTTAACTATTGGTTCAATAGTAGTTTGTCCGTAGGGGCTAACATTGAACTCCCTCTCTATGCTTTTGTCATAGATACACAAGTGACCCCGACCTATCGCTTCAATACCGGAATCTATTATACTTTCTCTTTGAAAAAAAGAGAGTTATCCATACTAAATACAAACTGATGAAAAAACTGTCCATTTTATCATTGCTTTTGGTAACCCTCTTACTCCCCTATTCTTGTACGGAGCAGCAACCTGATATCCCCCCTCCTGGTGGTGGCACGGTCAACAATAACGATTGGCTTATCCCCCAAGATAATGTGTTGGATGGTGGACCAGGTAAGGATGGAATTCCAGCTTTAGATGCNCCCAAGTTTACAGAGGTGAATCAAGTCGATTTTTTAGATGATGACGATTTAGTCATTGGCTTTAAAGTGGGTGATGATGTCAGGGCTTATCCTCATCCCATTCTAGATTGGCACGAAATTATCAATGATGACTTCGGAAGTATTCAAGTAGCTATCACTTATTGCCCCTTAACGGGGACTGGGATTGGCTGGGACCGGGAAATCGATGGGAATACCACGACCTTCGGAGTTTCAGGTTTACTATATAATACCAATCTAATTCCTTATGATCGAGGAACCGATAGCAATTGGTCTCAAATGTTGTTAGAATCGGTGCAGGGTAAGATGGCTGGTACTGCCATTAAGACCCATCAGGTGCTGGAAACTACTTGGGGGACCTGGAAAGAGTTGTACCCGCAATCACAGGTAGTATCCACTGATACAGGATGGAATCGAAACTACGATCGATATCCTTACGGGGACTATCGAACCAATAACAATTCCCTCTTTTTTCCCGTAGCCGTCAACGATACCAGACTTCCCGCTAAAGAACGTGTATTAGGGGTAATTTCGGCCACAAAGGCAGCAAAAGCATATCGTTTTTCCAGCTTTCCAGAAACTGGCGTAGGTGTCTTGACTGATGTCTTCAGAGAATACAATCTCGTTCTAGTCGGAAGTCAAGAATCGAACTTCTTACAGGCTTACGTGCAGCCAGATGGGCTTACCTTCGAGGCGGTACAAGGAAAATTGCCTATCGTGATGCAAGACAGTGAAGGCAATAGCTGGAATATCTTTGGAGAAGCAGTTTCTGGTCCTAGAATGGGGCAAAAACTTGAAGAGACACGTTCCTTCATTGGCTTCTGGGTGGCCTGGGGTGCCTTTTACGAAGGTCTTGCCATCTTCGATCAATAGACCAAAGCATTCTTGAGCATGCATTATAGATAACTTACTAGACGAAAATTTCCGAAGGAGAGTTAAGGTGAGACGGGGCTTATGAGATCAGAACATGAATGGAGTGGGAACGCCTGTCTCAGCAGAGCAAAAGCTTAAGGCGCCCTTAACTCTCTTCCTTTTTCACTGGAACAAGGGTTCCCACCTATTCTAGTTCGTCTATTGGGTAAAGCGTCTATCTACTACTGTATTGTTCTTGGTAATAATCGCGGTAAGCTCCGGAGGTTACATTATCTAACCATTCAGCTTGATCGAGATACCATTTCGCTGTGCGTTTCAAACCTTCGGCCACACCAATCGATGGCTCCCAATTCAATTCCTCTTTCAGTTTGGTCGCATCGATAGCATATCTTCTATCATGACCGGGTCTATCCTTAACGAAATGGATTAGCTCCCGGGAACTCCCTGCCTTTCTACCTAGCAATTCATCAACAATATCACAGAGGTCATGGACCAATTCTAAGTTCTGGCGTTCGTTATTGCCCCCAATATTATAGGTCTCGCCAGTTTTCCCTTCGTGAAAAATCAAATCTATTGCCTCCACGTGATCACCAACCCAAAGCCAATCACGAGTATACTTACCATCACCATAGATAGGAAGTGCCTTGTTGTGCTTGATATTATTAATCACGAGTGGGATCAGTTTTTCTGGAAATTGAAAAGGTCCATAATTATTACTACAGTTGGACACTAGGATGGGTAGGCCATAGGTGTGATGATAAGCTCTTACCAAATGGTCAGAACTCGCCTTAGAAGCTGAATAGGGAGAGCGAGGGTCATAAGAAGTATCTTCGGTGAAGAAGCCCTCTTCGCCCAGAGAACCATAGACCTCATCCGTCGAAACATGATAAAATAGCTTGTTCTCTTCTCCTTCCCAAGTGGCCCTAGCGGCGTTAAGGAGGTTCACCGTCCCGACAATATTAGTCATAATGAAAGACATCGGGTCCGTGATCGAGCGATCTACGTGAGATTCAGCGGCTAGGTGTATCACGCCATCAAATTGATAAATGCTGAACAACTCCTGGATAAATGCCTCATCCGTAATGTCCCCCTTTGCAAAAATATAGTTGGGGGCATTTTCGATCTCCTTTAGGTTGGCCAGGTTTCCAGCATAGGTCAGCTTATCCAGATTAACAATCTGGTAAGTGGGGTACTTCTTAACGAAGTGCTGCACTAAGTGGGATCCGATGAAGCCAGCCCCTCCAGTGATCAAAATCTTTTTAGCAAAGGTCATATTAATCTGTTTTTACAACTTCTTTAAAATACTCATAAGTTCTTTTCAATCCTTCAGCTCTAGAAATCTTGGGCTCCCATCCAAGAATCTCTCTAGCCTTAGTGATATCCGGACGACGAACCTTAGGATCATCTACCGGTAATTCTTTGTACGTTAATTTGGCATCGGGATTACCTACCAAAGCCAATACCTCCTCGCCGAATTCTTTGATGCTGATTTCATCGGGATTCCCAATATTTACGGGTTGGGAACAATCACTCATCAGCAAGCGATAAATCCCTTCCACTAAATCGTCTACATAGCAAAAAGAACGTGTCTGCGAACCATCTCCAAAAACCGTAAGCCCTTCGCCTCTAATTGCCTGCGAGAAGAAAGCTGGCAAAACCCTTCCATCATTAACACGCATTCTCGGTCCGTAGGTGTTGAAGATGCGGATAATGCGAGTTTCTACCTGATGCGCATTATGATAAGCCATCGTAATAGCCTCTAAGAAACGCTTTGCCTCATCATATACCCCTCGAGGTCCCACGGGGTTCACATTACCCCAATATTCCTCCGTCTGTGGATGTACCAAAGGATCTCCATATACTTCAGACGTAGATGCCACCAAAATCCTAGCATTTTTAGCCAAAGCCAGTCCCAGCAGATTGTGTGTTCCCAGTGCCCCTACCTTGAGGGTTTGAATCGGCATTTTAAGATAGTCGATCGGGCTAGCTGGAGAAGCAAAGTGGAGGATATAATCCAACTCTCCTGAAACATGGACAAATTTTGAGACATCGTGATGATAATACTCAAATTCTTTTAGGGGGAACAAATGTTCAATGTTATCCAAACTTCCCGTCAAAAGATTGTCCATCCCGATCACCCGGAATCCCTCTTTGATGAACCGATCACACAAATGGGATCCTAAGAAGCCTGCTGCTCCTGTAATTAAAATTCTAGGCACAATAAAACTTTTAAATGAGAAAATGTTTGATCTAAACTATACGGTAGCGAGTGCTTACTGCAACATGGTAGAAATGTTAGTCACCATGATTTTTCAACTCAGAGAATGTATGGGTTCTAGTTTTGCACTCTTGTTGATATACGGAGATCTTATCAATATGTTCTCCTTCTACAAAACTACGCGCGAAATTAGTATTAATTTTTCCGAAAGCCATCATTTTCCAGGTGGAATTATCTCCAAGTATGTCAATAAGTAACATTGGCGCCCCTACAGACCAAGGATACCGTAGGCGAATTATTTATCGGGCAGATGATAAAACTAAATATTCACTTTTCCTCTTCTTGCAGGAATCCTTTACTTTGCAGGATGATCAAAAAATGGCTTTGCCCTTTCTTCCTCGGTTTGCTGCTTTGTCAGCTGGTGTCGGCACAACAAAATAGCACCTATGCCCAAAACAAGGGGGATGTTTTGATGCCTTACCTAAGTTATGCGGTTCATCGACCAGGTGGTGATTTAGCAGATCGCTTCGGTAACAACTTCAGCTTAGGGCTTGGCCTCGACTGGATGACGGCCAAGTCGAATTGGATTTTTGGCCTTAATGCCAACTTCTTATTTGGGAATTCTGTCAAGTCAGATGTCTTAGCAGGTCTACGCACCGATGCAGGCTTCATCATTGGCAATAACCGCCTACCTGCCGACATTACGCTTCGACAACGCGGTTGGTTACTACATGCAGAATTTGGAAAACACTTCCCTTTAAATGCTGAAAATCCGCGTTCAGGTATTCGCATTACCCTTAGCCCCGGCCTTTTCCAGCATCGCATTAGGATTCAAGATGACCCTCAACAAGCTGTCCCTCAGTTATTGGGTGACTATAAGAAAGGATATGACCGACTTACCAATGGGTTTAGTATCACAGAATTCATTGGCTATCAACTACTCAGTGAAAACAAAAGAATAAATTTCTTTTTGGGGCTTGAATTCACCCAAGCATTTACACAGAATAGACGAGATTTTGATTTTGTTACCAGGTCCAAAGATGAGGTCAGACGCATGGAGCTCCTCTCTGGAATCCGGCTAGGCTGGATCATACCTTTTTACGTAGGATCTGGAGGAGGCGACATATACTATTGATTTACATGGTACTACTGTATACAATTGCTATTCGACTATATGGACTTGGGATTTTCTTAGCCAGTTTTTTTTCTGAAAAAGCCGGACTCTGGGTAAAGGGCAGGAAAGACTGGGAGTCCTCTTTGCACGCCTTTAATCAGGAACATCCAATAGTTTCCGGCCAAAAACGAATCTGGATCCATTGTGCGTCCTTGGGAGAATTTGAACAGGGACGTACCTTAATCGAGTATATCAAAGCGAAGGCTCCTGAGATTACCATCCTATTGACCTTTTTCTCTCCTTCCGGTTACGAGATTCGTAAAAACTATCCTCATGCGGATGGTATCTTCTATCTCCCCCTGGATACTAGGTCAAACGCTAGGAAGTTTCTTGACTTAGTGCAACCCACACAAGCCATTTTTGTCAAATATGAATTCTGGTACCAGTACTTGGCGGCCCTGAAGAAAGCCAAAATTCCTAGCGTCGTCATCTCTGCCATTTTTCGGCCAGATCAAGTTTTCTTCAAACCTTACGGCGGTTTCTTCAGAAGCATGCTCCGTTTGCTCGACCACCTATTTGTACAAGATCAAGCCTCCATAGATCTGCTAGCTTCCATTGGCATCTTGGAAGTAACGAAAGCTGGCGATACGAGGATTGATCGAGTGGCCCAAATTC
Organism: Saprospiraceae bacterium; assembly: GCA_013214355.1. Lineage (GTDB taxonomy): Bacteria > Bacteroidota > Bacteroidia > Chitinophagales > Saprospiraceae > DT-111. Next base: position 36,515 of record JABSSL010000052.1, read on the forward strand.
CTGCCGAAGGCAAACATTTCCCCAAAGTGCAGCAGTTCGTAGGAGAATCACCATGTCTGGTGGTAGGTAGTTCTTGGGGAGCAGATGAAATTATCCTAAAGGAAGGTCTAGCAAACAGTCTACCTAGCAATTGGAAAATAATCCTAGCGCCTCATGACATTTCTGAACCGCACCTCCTCGCCATAGAGAAACGCTGGGTTGGACAAATTATAAGGTATTCGAAACTCGATGAGTCAGGAGGGAGTGATAACCGCCTACTGCTAATTGACAACATAGGGATGCTACAATCCTTGTATCGATACGGTAAAATCGCCTATATCGGAGGGGGCTTTGGTGCAGGCATCCACAACACCCTAGAGCCCATCACCTTTGGTTTACCCGTCATTTTCGGTCCAAAGTTCCAAAAGTTTGAGGAAGCCAAGCAGTTACTCAAACAGGGCGGAGGTTTTACTATTTCCTCTGCAGCTGAGCTAAGTGAGACGCTTGAGTTGCTACTAGAAACCCACACCTATCAACTAGCTGCCGAGCGCGCCAGAGCCTATATCGATAACAATCAAGGTGGCACGCAGAAGATTGCCCAATATCTTAAGCTATAAAGGCCAGTAGTTTCTCATGTAAGGTGCTTTCCTATTCTTGACTTTCGTTTTCCAGGCTGAAGCTACTTGCAAAGTCGGAAATCGGAAATGCGAAATTGGAAAAAGGCTCTAAATCGAAGCTTTTCCGGCTTCCGACTTCGTATTTCTGACTTTGCAACTGAGTAACAGCGCGGAGATGTGTAGTCGAATTTACGGAAGCACTCTACATGAGAAACTGCTGTATAAAGGCGACTCAGACAGATAATTTTACTATTGGCGGTAGGTTCTTACCAGAATACAATCAAAATATAGATGATCAAAGCTAGTAAGATCAACATATGAGTGCGGTAATCTTTGTACCAGGGAAGCCCTTCCATCCCTTCACCGACTAATCCACGTCGATAGGTATACATCTCGATCTGATCCTGAGTAGGTGGATCAGTCATATTACTAACCACGATGAAGACGATAACGCTTATTAGCATGCTAACGCCAACATTGATTGTATAGTGCAGTGACCAAAGATCCATCTCTCCTAGAATAAAGAGCAATATTCCCACCAAAGTTCCGACGGTTAAGGTCCAGAAAGCACCTGGTCCATTTGCTCTTTTGTAAAAGACGCCTACCAAGAATATCACTGCAATCGGAGGTACAACGATCGAAAACATCTGCTGCAAGTAATCCCAAAGTCCCGTGAAATTCTGAATCTGAGGCGCCCACAGCGCCGCAACTACCATTAAAATAACCGTTGTAATTCGTCCATATCTAGCGATATCTTGATCCGTGAGATCAGGTTTACCCGGCTTAATAAAGTCAATCACTATCAAAGTAGAAGATGAGTTTAGAGCCGAGTCAACACTAGATAGAATGGCAGAAATCAAGCCTGCTAGCACTAATCCAACCAAACCGACGGGCAGTACATTGGTCACCAAAAATGGGAACACAGCATCACCATTAGGGATATCAGGATATAGCGTTAAAGCAATCGCTCCCGGAATTACCATAATGAAAAGCGGAATGATCTTAAGAAAACCAGCCAATACGATACCCCAACGGGCTTGGCGAATATCTCTCGCCCCCAGTGCACGCTGAATGATATACTGATTTGTACTCCAATACCAAAAGCCTAAAAAGGGAACCCCCAGTAACAAGCCTGGCCAAGGTAAACCATCGTCATCCAATGGCCGAACTACGGAGAAATGCCCTTCTGGTGCATTCCCAACTATTTTTCCCCAATCGAAATCTACTTTATCAAACAGGATCCAGGTTAAAATCCCACAGCCCACAATTAGAATGATAGCTTGAATAGCATCCGTATACACCACCGCCTTCAATCCACCAGAGGCCGTATACACGCCTGCAATCAAGGCCAGTCCCAGGGCTGTCTGCCACATGCCTAAGCCAGGGAAAAAGGCCTGTAGTACCAACGTCCCGGCGTATAAAGCCCCAGCTGTTTCTATCATGATGGTCGAAAAAATAGACACTCCAGAAAAGAACAGTTGTGAGCGACGGTCAAATCGACGCTCTAGGTATTCGGGAATAGTAGTAATTCGCGATCGCAAGTACAGCGGTATGAATATCATGGCCGCTAGAATCAGAGGGATACCGGACATCCATTCGTACACAGAATTAACAATCCCTGTGGTATAAGCGGCTCCGGATAAGCCAATAATCGTAGAACTTGAAATGTTGGAAGCAAAAAGAGAAAGACCAATTAAACCCCAACCAAAACTTCTTCCCCCTAAGAATAGATCTTCTCCTGTCTTTGTATTTCTGGCGATTAGAAAGCCAATGGTAAGTACAAGTACGAAATAGCCTATAATAATCGATATATCAATACCCGATATTCCTGTCTCCATAATGAGTGTCTCCGATAATTTTGTTGTAGAAGTCGCTCAATATAGTTAATCGACCTAACTACGGCAATTTTTTCGGAATTAAAGGAGCTCAGGCGAACAAATGCTAATCTGATCTTAATCCCATAATGATGCAAAATTCCTGTTTTCAAACCTCAAAAATGGTTGTTTTGTTGAAGCATAACTTCTTTATTTATCCACTTTTAATAAATTTGTTGGCACCCGAATCAAAACATTTCGATGACGTTGAAGACTGACTTTTTTACCTCTTTTAACGACCTCAACATTATGATCGTTGGGGATGTGATGATTGATAGATACCTGAACGGCTCCGTTACCAGAATTTCTCCCGAAGCTCCAGTTCCAGTTGTGCATTTGAAAGACTCCCAGAACCGTTTGGGGGGAGCAGCGAACGTAGCACTAAATATTAGATCTTTAGGCGCCACCCCCTATCTCTGTAGCGTGATCGGCGCTGATGAAAATGGAACACTCTTTAAAGATTTGCTTCCGCAACACCTCTTATCTGATCGTGGCATCATGCAAACCAAAGATCGGCAAACCACGGTGAAAACTCGAGTGATTTCTAGTCATCAACATTTGCTCCGGGTCGATCGAGAAGATACACATGACCTTAGTGAAGCAAACGAAGATGCCTACCTGCAGCAGGTTAGGGATATACTGGATAGCAAAGAGATAGATCTTATCCTTTTCCAGGATTACAATAAAGGGGTTCTGACTTATCGGGTGATTCGAGAAGTGATTTTAGAATCTATAAAGCGAGATATCCCTACCGTAGTTGATCCAAAATTCAAGAACTTCTGGGCCTACAAGCATGTGAGCCTTTTCAAACCAAATCTGCGAGAGATCCAGCAACAGTTGCCTTTTGAAATTAGCACCTCAATGGCTGACCTGCAAAAGGCCTCTGACTATATTAAGACCCAGTTGGGCAACCAGCACACCGTCATCACGCTCTCTGAAAAAGGGCTATTCTTTGACAGTGGTGATCAATCTACCATTATCCCGACCCAAGCTCGTCAAATTGCCGACGTCTGCGGGGCAGGAGATACGGTGATCAGCATCGTAGCGCTCGGGTTGGCTGCAGCCCTTGACATGCCGTTAATTGCCAATCTCGCCAATCTCGCGGGTGGTCAAGTATGCGAAAAAGTTGGAGTGGTTCCAGTAGACAAAATGCAATTACAGGAGGAGTATGAAACGCTGTTGGAGAGGAATCTGGGATAAGAAAAGCCGTTGCTCTATCTCAAGGATAAAACAACGGCTATGTTATTTTTAGTAATAATTCAGATTAATTCAATTTACTCAAAGCCTCTTCAAGGTTTTCTAGTTTGGCTTTACCATCCGCTAGTTTCTTACGTTCCATCTCAACAACCTTTTCCGGTGCATTATTAACGAATCGCTCATTAGCTAGCTTCTTTTCTACATTGCGAACAAATCCTTGATAGTATTCCAAATCTTTCTTGAGGCGCTCATACTCGGCTTGCGTATCAATCTCTTGGTTTAACTCTACAAAAAACTTATCTCTACCTACCAAGAAGGAAACGCTATTTTCTATATCTGCATCGGTATCTGTGAGGCTTTCCAGATTGGCCATCTTGATTACCATATCTGTTAACCCAGCAGTGCCCCAACTTCCAGCATCTCCGGTATTCTGGCGATATACCTTGAGCAATTCCTTCTGCTTTAGCCCCTTGGAGTTTCGAATCTCTCGGATACTGCTCACCACTTGCTTTGCTTTCTCAATCTGGTCTAACAAACCTTCATCAAAGGATCCAGCCGATGGCCAAGCGCTGATAACGCAATCTTCACCTTCCGCTCGTTCTTTGAGGTTGTGCCAAATCTCTTCTGTAATGAAGGGCATAAACGGATGCAGAAGCGTCATCATGCGACCAAAAATATCTAGGGCTTTTTCGTAAGTATCTTGATCAATAGGTTCGCCATAAGGCGGCTTTATCATTTCTAGATACCAAGAACAGAAGTCTCCCCAAATAAACTTGTACAAATCCATTACGGCTTCAGAAAGACGATACTCAGTGAATAGCCGGTCTACCTTGGAGAGTGTCTGGTCAAAACGGTTAGACAGCCAGGTGTAAGCGAGGTCGTTAATGGCCTTTCGCTCCGCGCTAATCTCAGCTGCTCTATCCCAACCTTTGATCAATCGCAAGGCATTCCACATTTTGTTGCAGAAATTTCTCCCTTGCTCACACAACTTACTTTCATTTAAGACCTGCTTGGTCTTTGGATCAAGCGGTGCATCAAAGATGATGTCGTTACCAGCAGCAGAACTGGACAATACACCGAAACGAATCCCGTCTGCACCATAGGTATCAATCAAGGTCAGCGCATCAGGGCTATTCCCTAGGGACTTGCTCATCTTGCGACGCTTATTGTCCCTAACCATGCCCGTGAAATATACATCCTTGAAGGGCATGCGGCCTTTTGCCATTACCGCATCCAGACCAAGAAGATCACCAGACCATTCATACCCCGACATGATCATGCGAGCTACCCAGAAGAATATAATGTCCCAAGCAGTTACTAGTACATTGGTTGGGTAATAGTATTTGAGCTCATCTTGATTTTCGAATCCATCAAAAACGGAAATAGGCCATAACCAAGAGGAGAACCAAGTATCCACTACATCATCATCCTGCTTCAGATCACTCATCTGCAAATCAGGATTACCCGTTTTCGCTCTTGCTTGCTCTAGCGCCTCTTCGGCTGTTTCAGCTACAAAGATATCGTCCCCCAAATACCAGGCAGGAATTCTCTGTCCCCATAGTAATTGTCTGGAGATGCACCAGTCTCTGATGTTATCTTCTCGCAACCAGCTATAGAACATATTCCAGAAATGCGGAGGATTAAAGGTGATATCTCCGCCTTCTACTGCATGACGAGCCGTACGAGCCATCTCCTTCATATCGAGAAACCACTGTAAGGTAAGGCGAGGCTCTACCACAGAGTTGGTTCGTTCAGAGCGGCCAATACTTGTTACATAGTCTTGCAATTGAACTAAGTTGCCAGACTCTTCTAGCAATTTCTTGATTTTCTTTCTAGCTACAAACCTATCTTCACCAATCAGAATTTGAGCCTTACCATTTAGCGTCCCATTAGGATTGAGGATATCAATAACCTCCAATCCATGCTTTTCACCAATTGCATTATCATTTTGATCATGAGCAGGCGTGATCTTCAAAGCTCCGGTACCAAACTCAATATCTACATAAGAATCGGCAATGATCGGAATAGCTCTATTAATCAATGGGATCAAAGCCTTTTTACCAATAAAGTCTTTGAAGCGATCATCTTTTGGGTTTACCGCGATGGCCGTGTCCGCCATGATTGTCTCTGGACGCTGCGTGGCTATGATAATTCCATTTCCGTCTTCTCCTTCAATATCGTAACGGATGTGAAAGAGTTGCGCATTTTCCTCCTTGTAAATTACCTCTTCATTAGACAATACCGTTTGGGCTTCAGGATCCCAGTTCGTCATCCGTAGACCACGATAAAGCTTGCCCTTGCGATGAAGGTCAACAAATACTTTGATTACCGCGGAGGAGAGTTTCGGCTCCATGGTAAAGCGTGTACGTTCCCAATCGCAGGACGCCCCAAGTTTCTTCAACTGATCCAGGATGATTCCACCATACTTATCCTTCCATTCAAAGGCGTACGACAAAAACTCCTCTCTGGTGATATCAGATTTCTTGATACCTCTTTCCGCTAGCATCTTCACAACTTTTGCCTCCGTAGCGATGGAGGCATGATCAGTTCCAGGAACCCAGCAGGCATTCTTTCCTTCCAATCTCGCCTTACGAATAAGAATATCTTGGATGGTATTATTTAACATGTGTCCCATGTGGAGGACACCCGTTACGTTGGGTGGGGGAATGACAATGCTATAAGGTTCTCTATCATCTGGCTCCGAATGGAAGTAGTTTTTATCCATCCAATGAGCATACCATTTTTCTTCTGTCTCCTTAGGATTGTAGCGTGTGGAAAGTGTCATCGTTACCTTGATATTTTATGGTTCTTCGACAATTCTCGTATTTCGGAACACTCAAAAATGACATTCAACGCTTCCATCGAGCGCTTATTTATCTCATTTTATGCCTGTCCACAAGGCTTATCGAAGAAAGTATTTTATAAATCAGCTGTTCGCGATTCTTAAATCTTTCAAATTTTATGAAGTTCAACGTTTGAGAAACTTAGGAGGTTCCCTTCAACAATTGGTCAATCAGGACTTTTTTATCCGCAGCCCCTGAGCTTGTAGGTACTCCTTTTTGCCCCATCTCAATCTCGATCTGGTTGCGCATCAAATCTTCCATATTCTCTCTTTCTCGAATCAGATACCCTTTACCCTCATAAACCAGCACTTCAGCAGGGCGAAAGCGAGAATTGTAATTGGAGGCCATCGAGAAACAATAAGCGCCGGCATTGTGCAGGCATAATATGTCGCCTTCGTTGATCTCTGAGATTCTGCGGTTAATTCCAAAAGTATCAGTCTCACAAATGTATCCCACCACCGTATAGAATCGTTTCTTAGCGTTTGGCTTTGAGATGTTCGTGATTTTGTGATAGGCATCATAGAACATCGGTCGAATCAAGTGGTTTAGCCCAGAATCTATACCGGCAAACACCGTAGAAGTAGTTTGCTTGATCACATTTACTTTGGCTAGGAAATATCCTGCCTCACTGACAAGAAACTTACCCGGCTCAAACATCAAGCATAGATCTCGACCATAGTCTTCGCAAAAATCATTGAAGCGTTTAGAAATCTTCTCCCCAAGCTCTTCAATGTCGGTTTCTATGTCTCCTTCCTTGAAAGGAACTTTAAAGCCACTACCAAAATCTATATAATCTAGATCATCAAAGTCCTTGGCCACATTTAGCAGAATTTCAGCTCCACGCAAGAATACATCCGCATCTAAGATTCCAGAACCGGTATGCATGTGCAAACCTTCCACTTTCAAGCCTGTCGACTCCACTATTCGCTGAACCAAAGGCATCTGATGAAAGGATATACCAAATTTTGAATCAATGTGGCCTACGGAAATTTTGCTATTTCCTCCAGCCATGATGTGCGGATTGATGCGTATACAAACAGGCACCTCAGGATGAGTTTGCCCAAATTGTTCTAGTATAGACAGATTATCAATGTTAATCCTAACACCTAGCGCCGTGGCCTCTTCTATCTCCTCGATACTTACACAGTTGGGTGTGTAGATGATATCCTCCGGGCGAAAACCAGCTCGCAAGCCCATGGCGACCTCCTGCACAGAAACCGTATCCAAACCTGCTCCAAGCTGATTGAAATACTTTAGCACATTGATATTGGTGAGTGCCTTGCAAGCATAGTTGATCTTCAAACGTTTGACCTTGAAAGCATCCTTAATTCGTTTATATTGACGTTCCATAATGGCTGCGTCATACACATACAGAGGGCATCCAAACTCCTCCACTAATTCTAGTGGATCAACCCCTCCACTTAATCGAAACCGATCATTTTCAAGGTTCATGTTGTTTTAATTTATGGTTCTCAACTGTTACATTTTAAGCTCGCTAAGGCCTGAAACCTCGCATTCTTGCATACAGGCGGCAAAGATAAGCTTTTTTACGCTCTGTTAAGTAGAAAGAATGGGCTTTGCTACAGGAATTTCCGCCTCCTCTATTTCACTGGATAACCCATGTTTTCTTATGCTGTCAATAGCACGCCCGACTACTTCAAGTTGCTCGATCGTCTAAGAAGGTATATTGAGCTTCTACCAGTTGTAAAACCTCCTACGTACAAAATGGATTTCAACCATTTACATGGAAAGCAAGGAAATAGTTCCTGATTGGTCCACAAAGAAAAAAAGCATAAATTAGGCAGGCGAAACACCAAATTGGCAACCATATGCATCTTACAGAAAAAATGAACTAGCAAACAGTGACAAACTCCGAACTCATAGTAGCCTGCCGCACCCAAGATCGGAAAGCACAACAAATGCTCTTCGACCGATTTTCCCCAAAAATGATGGGTGTATGTAGACGGTATCTAAAAACCCAGGAAGATGCCGAAGACGTACTAATTGAGGCCTTTTATAAGGTCTTTAACAATCTTCCTCAATTTAAAGCACAAGGAAGTTTTGAGGGTTGGATTAGGCGAATTGTAGTGAACGAATGTCTGATGTTTTTACGCCGCAAGCATAATTTCAATTTAACGGTTGAAATTGATCAGAATCTCGACGTGAAAACGACTGTTAGCACACAAGATCAGTTGGAAGCGGATGATATTCTAGCATTGTTAGAACGTTTACCAACTGGATATCGTACCGTTTTTAATCTGTATGTATTAGAAGGATATAAACATCGAGAGATTGCAGAGATTCTAGGAATCAGTATCAACACTTCTAAATCTCAACTTATCCTTGCCAAAAAGAAATTACAGCAACTCCTGAAGCAGATAAATTACCCTGGTGTACATCAAGAAGGAGCCGGTTAATTTAAAGATGCGTATGAAATTCAAAGGACCTCATTTGCCAAAAAAGCTGAACATAATTAAAATGGAACCAAAGAAGGATATATTTGATCTTTTCAAAGACAACGAGCACTAGTTAGCAGAACAGCCTGCTCCTCATGTCTGGCGAAGATTGGAACGCAAATTGGATAACAACCGGAAAAGAAATAGAACGGTTCGCGTCCGCCCGTCCATGGGCCAGTTTGGGATCGCCGCTGGTATTCTACTACTCTTCACGGTAATCACGATCATGACCCTCGCTCTCCCTAATCGGAATACCCACACATTGGCACAGCAAGAAGACATGATCTTCGAAGAATTGATTGCTTCAGAAGCGGATAAGCAACTGCTAAAGGTAGTAGAATTCACCCGACGACATGAATCCCGGCTTTCGAATCCAGTGGAAGAAAGCAACGAAAAGAAGATCATTCTTCCTGCTCAATCCACAAAAGTCATTCTGCTTGATCGTCAGTAATTGAAATCTAAAATTTCGTTTATTGAGAAGCTAACTTAAAACCTGTCTGCTACCTCCAACTGTGGCGTTTTGAAAGGATGCCGTGGTAGCCACTCTTCCACCGGATCATACTTTCTGATCAGCCATCCAATCACCAAGTTAAAAACAGGATTGAAATGTTTGATATAGCAATACATGTCCTGCGGAAGCGCTCCAATAGAGCTCTTAATCTCTAAAGCGGTACGACCGAAAACAATTGAAGTAATGTCGGATCGATTTATGGCCTGTCCCAACATATCAAACAGCATATTCAGATAGAGCTGATATGCTTTATTGGATGTATCTTCCAAACCTAGAAAGTGCGCGTCGTAGGCCTCTCCATTCTGTATCAAAGTACAGAAACCTAGAAGTTCTCCCGTCCTATTTTCGTAACCAAAAAACCGGAAACTATCTGCTAGTTCCTGCTTCATGGTGGGAAGGTAATCTACTCCAAGATGTAACATATTGAAGGTAGCCTTGTCAGCCACAGCTTGGTAAAGATTATGCAATTGCTCTTTATTGTTCTGGATCTCTTCTAGGGTCCACTCGCGAATTTGAATATCCTTAGCCTTTTTGAAAGCACGTCGAGCTCTGACTCGATACTTGGATTGTAAATCAGCGAGGTAATCCGCTTTGCTTTTCCAGTCTTTAGGCAAATCCATACTCATATTAGGCTGGAAGGTCACCTGATGCATTAGCCCTTTGCGCTGATTGGCCAGAAGTGGTTCCTCAAGGTCTTTCACTAGTACGCCACTCAGTCGGTAGCCATTTTCGATTTCTATCTGCCTACGAATCTTAGGTAAAGATTCTAATAGTAGGTCAATGCCCTGCGATCTGCTCAACAAGGATTCATCAAATAGAAAAGCATGTTCTCCACTTAACAGTAGGTTCCCAACCACCAAGAGCCTGAAGTTCATTACGCTAGCTACCCTGTAACTGAGTCTTTGTCTCCAAGTCTTCACTTCTTCAGGTGCTAAATTCTTCAAGGTTTCTTTTAGGCGGTACTCAATCAATTGTAGCAACACCACACCAACGACTCTGTTTTTTCTTTTCAGTAGCACATATCGGTTTTCAACCCCAATAGGTGGGCTTTTTTCAAGAGCAGTAAGGAAGGGAATGTCCAGAAAACTATTTCTAGATTGCGCAAAATCAGTCCAGGTATCAGGAAGGTCCGTCACAGATTGATACAGCTCGAAAGAACACTCTTTGAGCAGGGTTGTAGATGAGGAAGTCTGTACACTTCTTCCTCGTGTACTTCCTCCTAGCGATGAGAATAAGTATTGGGTGACATGTCTTGGATAACATGCCTTATCAGAAAACAAGTTCATGTTTATTCACCATTGGTTGAGACTAAAGGCAAAAACACCGCTCAGTCTATATGTTTAGTAGTGAGACTTTAGATACTCCTAAGGCTCCACTACATCATTGGTTGCCTTTCTAGCCAAATATTGTTCACGAGTAATCTTATAATAGACACATTCCGTGTTGTAATAGATGCCCTCTCCTTGCTTTTCTAAGCCAAGCTTTTCCAGCACTCTGGTTGAGGCAAAATTTCTTTCCACCGCAACTGCCACCACATACTTCAGGCGTAAATCGTTAAAGGCATAATCCAGTACTACCTCTCCTGCCTCAGTTGCTAGGCCTTGCCCCCAGAACTCTTCCATGAAACGATAACCAATTTCGTAGTCTCTGGTACGTTCCAGTTTTTTCAATGCCATCCACCCTACAAATGCATCCTCCTCTTTGTGTTCCGTTATCCAGTAGCCCGTATGCTTATTTGTCTGTCGTATCCTACGCTCCAGGTCCTTTTTAGCCTGGGCAACGGTCTGCGTCTGGCTATTATTAATAAAACGCATTACATTAGGGTTGCTACCCAACTCCAAAATATGGGGGAGATCATCCCAGGAGGGTCTCCTGAGACGTAGGCGTTTGGTTTCTAGATTAGGTGGCATTGATAAAAGGGCTTTGCTTATTCAGTAAACCGGCTGCTAGGGCAATTTGTTTACTTTTTGTCCTTTTGGCAAAGATACGAAGCCAATTGGCATATAAAGCGCCTTTTAGGGTTAGTTTCTGCCGCTTCAAGACATTGAGCCTCACTTGGTTCAGGAGGATTTAAGGCGGATGATATGAATCTATGCTGCGCCCCCTTAGCTAAGCTGGATTTTGTAAAGCCAAAACATGGCTCTTAACCAATGGGACTACCGTTTAACTCAGGGCATTTCATCCCTGCTAGAGGAGTAAAAAAATCAATGACCCCATTTATCCTCCTTGATACTTTTTTTTGCTGGTTATTTAATCGCAAATCATAGACCAAGTGAAATACCACCCCCAAAGGAGGTGGCTTCAATGAACTTCACCCCCAAAGGGGGCTAACCTCTAAAAGAGGGTAAAATCTTTGCGGTCGTTTTCTTGCTCTCGTT
>JABSSL010000053.1 GCA_013214355.1 Saprospiraceae bacterium
GGTCAATCCATTGTAGCACAGAGACAAAAGTTACTACGCAACGAGATAAAACGAATATCCAAAAACGGGGAAGTCATATTGGCAAAATCTGCCTAATTTCGACCAACCCACTTCGGAAGTGTGGAATAGGATCAAAATCAAGGTTTATTCTTCAGCATACGATCGAAAAAATCAGCCGTAGCCCGATAGGCAGCCAGCCAGTTCTTATGTAATAGAAAGCCATGAACTTCATCCGGAAAAATCAGCTGTTCTAAATGCACATCTCTATGTCTCAGTGCTTCAACCAAATCTACCGTTTCACTAAAAGGCACATTGCGATCATCATCACCGTGGATCACCAGCACTGGAGATTTCCACCCATCAATAAAAGCCATAGGTGAAGATTCGTATGCCAACTTAGCAAAAGCAGCTGTACGTTCTGGATTATAAGAAGGAACAAAGTTTCTAATCACAACATTCCAATCATGCACACCATGTATATCTACTCCGGCTGCAAATAGGTCAGAGGCTTTAGCCAATCCCAATGCCGTCAGGTATCCTCCATAGGAACCTCCCCATAAGCCGATTCGATCTGGATCCACATCAGCTCTGCCCCTTAAATACAATCCTGCCCCGATCACATCATTATATTCACTGGCTCCTTGCGCCCCATAGTTAAGCGCTTCTCGAAATTTCATACCGTAACCAATCCCACTACGGTAATTCACCGACAGTACCACGTATCCTTTACTGGCCAAGTATTGATTCATGGCATAGGCATTGTGATAATAGCCTCTATGATGAAAACCCAGGAGCATCTGCCGCCTTGACCCACCGTGGAAAAACAATACTGCTGGGCGCTTTTCATCCGCTTGTTGGCTAGGCGGCAAAAACAATTGGCCATGGATCATCATTCCATCAGCAGCAGGAAACTCCACTGCCACCGGCTCCACCAACTGGTCTTTCGGAAAGGCTGCGCCCCTTTCTGAATCTGACATAAGTGGGACCAGACCTGCACCCTGAACTCTCGCCACATGAGCAGCCTCATTGCCGCTGGAAGCAAGGCAAAGAACCGACCCTCTGCCGGCTGTCATGATCGGAGACCACTGAATGCCACGCTTTGGGCTGAGCTGCTGGGCCACACCTCCTTGGGCCGGCACACGCCAAATATGTTGTCGATCAATGTCATCCTGATTTGAGGAATAGAGAACATATTCGCGGTTCGGAGACTGAGATACAAATTGCACCTCAAACTCACCTGGTGTCAAACACTGCGTTTCCCCATCTTCGATGGATAAGGTGTACAAATGTGTCCAACCATCTCCTTCCCAAGGAAAAACCAGATGATTGTCAGCCCCCCATAGTAACTGGTTATTAGCAGAAATAAATCGAAAGGCTGAACCTGTCCCCTTTGGTGCCTTCCACACTTCCTGAACCTTCCCCGTTCCTGCGTCAGCGAGCTGTATTGACCAAGGAAGAGCAGTTCTTCTAGGAGAGAAGGGGAGAATCTGTTTTTCATTCGGAATCCTTATAAAGGCAAGTTGTTGGCCATCTGGGGACCATACGGGGCTCTGATCTTGGTCTACGGAGGGCTGTAGGTATTGAATTTTGGTAGTCTCAAAGTCATATATCCCAACAAAGCTATGATCTCCCCTATTACTAACAAAGGCCAATTTCTTTCCGGTAGGAGACCATCGCAAACTACCAGGTGTTCCCCTTAGGGTAAATAGCTGTTTGGCCATAGCACTATCGGCTAGTGGTTTCATCCAAACCCTTCCCGCTCGGACATAGCTTAGTGTACGACCATCAGGTGATAGCGCTGGGGAGCTACCGTCTGTCAATAGACTTGGAGCAGATCCATCTAATTGAAGCTTCCAGATTTGTCTGTGTGCTTTCTGCACATTACTAGTAGGGTTTGGTATTTCCCCCCTCCGATTCGGCGCTCCGCCCCGGAGGTATAAAAGGGTTTCGGTACCACTGAACATTAAAGTGCTAATTTCTTGGCCATCATCTTCATCATATTCTGTTAATTGCTTAGGCTCCCAAAGCGGTCCACTGGCCATCCAAATATTACGTACTCCCTCTTTGTTCAGGACCCAAGCAATTCGATCCCCGGCCGGTGCGGCTACGAGATCAGTTGGGAAAGAAGCACTAAGAATAGCTTCTATACTAAAGGGAGAGTCATCCGATTGAGAAAAAATGAGGGACGCTGTCGAAAAAAGACAGCAGATTAAAAATAGCTTTTTCATACCAAGAAGCGTTTTTCAATTTAGGGTAGAATATTCAACAATTAACCTCTAATCCTCAGGATCATTAGTCATTTGAGTCCCTGAATTTAGACTGGGAAAATGCGGTTTGTCATCACCTGGGTCCAATCTAATTTGTACTTTCCGTGTCTCGTTTTCAACAATACAATGGCGTCATCCTCTACATGGTCTTTCATCGTTTCCAGACTTCGTAATCAACAAAATCCCCTCCATCGTATCCACACGAAACTTATCCTTACTAGGCCAAGGGGTAGCGATTGAAAAGGATAGCTAGAAGACAAGCACTTTTCCTTGCTTAAATTGGGTGCGAGCACGGTAATGATTGTGCCGTACTAACCCAAGATCTTCCGCCAGAGACTTAATAGTATTTACATATTTTTTTTATTTAATTCGTGAGTAGCCTAAGTTAACACTAAAATATAAACTACTTATAATCAATCACTTTTAAATACCCCTGATCTATCTATCTACATAAAAGGCATATATCATACAATTATGTATCTCCCACTTGAAACCTTGAATTATCCTCCGCGTATTAAAGTACAAATGCTCATGTAAATTGAGTCAGATAATCCCAAAAAATTGTGGAAAGCAGATTTTCGCTCCACCTCTTCGAGAACACCCATTGGCTATAGCCAACCCAGAATAGAAGAAAGCTTCTAGAAACAGCGAGTGCTAGTATTCTAGGCACTCCAAAAAACCAAGCCATCTCCTGTTGAGATTTCCTCTATAAAATTGGGGACGGACCACGGTCCGAGATTGTATTAACAGGCACGACGTTTTGCGTTCTCCTAAATCGTCAACTTTGCCGCCCGGACAATGAACAACCGAACTAATAACACATCCGCAGTTGGCCCAAAGGGCATCCCTTTGTTTTTGTATTGATCACTAAGCACAAAAACGGTAATCCCAAAAATGTCTTTCTAGTATAAGATGCTGTTCAACTCGTGCAGAGATGAAAGCGTGTATGTAGGTTTCGGTCCCAGCACCTCTGGTACCAAGGCATTCCTATTGACCCACGCCGTCGAAAACCCGAAGGTGGCAGCACCAGCGATATCCCATCGATTTGATGAAAAGAACAAGAAAGCCGATTTATCCAAACCGAAGAAATCAGCCGACATCTGATAGACCTTTGGATTGGGTTTAAACGTTCGTACTTCCTCAACAGAAAGAACGGCAGACACTAGTTGGCTAATGCCTGTTTTTGTCACACCCGCTTCAAGCATCGCCTTGGTTCCATTTGATAAAATAGCCACCTTGTATCCTGTCTGATTTAAGGCCTTTAACCCAGGCAGCACATCGGAGAAAGCCTCAGGTTGTCGATACACAGGCATCAAGATGTCGTAAACCTTAGGCTCCTCCACCTTTATCTCTCTCAAGGCATAAGTAAGTGCCTCCTCCGTGACCTGATCAAAGGAAACGTAATCGCCCATTAATCCTCTCAGCCAAGTATATTCTAACTGTTTATTCCGCCAGATATCCAACAGACGCGCACCCTGACCATTGGTTAATTGATCCAGCTCATCTACCGGCAGCTTCACCTTAAATAAGGTCCCAAATGCATCAAACAAACATACTTTTATCCCTTGCATAAGATCTATAATGATTGCCTTGAAGATAAAGGTGTGTATTTCGATTTCAAAGGATTTCTTCAAAAACTAACTTCACCGGAATATTTGCCTACTTGACCTCGTTTTTCAGGCCAATAGGGTAATAAATGAAGAAGGGCTAAATTTTTTTTATCGAAATTGTCCCCGGAGCTATTCCTCAACCGTCATGCTTTTGAATTTACATTCTTAAACTATAAACAAAATAACATGAAAGAATTTATGATGATCTTCCTAGGTGCTGACTATCAAACTATTGGTTTATCTCCAGAAGAAAGTCAGCAGCGTATGAAGATGTGGATGGATTGGGTGGGAGACCTTACGACGAAAGGCAAATATATTGAAGGTCGTCCGCTGCTCCCCACGGCAACGCGATTAAGCGGTGAATCGGCCATTGCTACCGATGGACCATTCGTGGAGACCAAAGAACTCATCGGTGGGTATTTCATTGTTAAGGCTGACTCCCTAGAGGAAGCTCAGGAAATGGCTAAAGGCTTCCCCGATTTTGATCTAGATGGAACAGTAGAATTACGTGAAGTACTACAAATGTAACCTCCATTGATAAATCCTGTGGACAGTCATAAAACGAAATGAAAAAGGGACACCGTAGATCACTGTAAGGAAAGCGTTGAATTCCATTTTTGATTGCCTTCAAACACAGGATTTGTCGAAGGACCAAATTTAATCGCTCTTGAGAAATACTAACTCCACCCGACAATTGGTCGACCATCTTTTCAGGCATGAGCATGGGAAGATGGTCGCCATCCTAAGCCATGCCTATGGCATTAGCCATCTAGAACTGATTGAGGATGCGATCCAAGAAGCATTCTTCAAGGCCTTGCGATCTTGGAGCTTTAACCACATTCCCGATAGCCCTTCAGCATGGTTATTGACCGTAGCCAAAAATCAGCTACGGGATCACTTTCGCAAACAGCAAACCCGACAACGTCATCTCGATAGAATCCCCGAAACAACAACTAGTTCGATAGATCAAGCCCCAGTCTACAGGCCCGAGGAAATCGCGGATAGCCAGTTAAGACTCATTTTCGCATGTTGTGACCCGATCTTAAAACAAGAAGATCAAGTTGCACTTACTTTAAAGACCCTATCCGGTTTTAGTATCAAGGAAATTGCCAGTAGCTTGCTCCTACCTGAAGAGACCATAAAAAAGCGTATTCAACGAGCTCGGAAGACAATCGCTAAGCAAGAAAATGCCCTGCAGATCCCAGTGGGGAAAGCCTTGGGTAAGCGCCTGCAAACTGTGCAAACCATTCTTTATTTACTGTTCAACGAAGGCTATCACTCTCTAAGGGCAGATGAATTGATTCGAAAAGAACTCTGCGCTGAAGCTATGCGGCTCTGCAAACTCTTGAATGATCACCCAGAGTGTCAAAGTCCCTCCACCAAAGCGCTGCTTAGTCTAATGTGCTTTCACGCAGCAAGGTTCGAAAGTCGTTTGGATAATCGTCAACAGATTATTCTCTTGAAGGATCAAGACAGGGGTTTATGGAATCAACACCTGATTCAACTGGGACATCTATATCTGCAACAAGCATCTACCGGACCATCACTTCATCCCTACCAGATCGAAGCGGCCATTGCCGGTTATCATTGTATGGCTCCCTCCTTCGATGAAACCAACTGGACAGAGTTACACCGGCTTTACCAGCTATTGCTACAGTATAAATCCAATCCAATTATTCTCTTAAATCTGGTGGTGGTCCTTATACAGTTAGAAGAGCTCGAGGACGCGCACCTGGTCTTTGATCAGGTAGACGAGGCGCGCTTTGGAGGACGGGCCTATCTTTATTATGCTGTGGGAGCCGAACTTTTCAGCAAAAGATTGGAACGGGAGAAAGCCAAGATTTTTTTACAACAAGCCATTTCCAACACCCAATCTAAATCAGAAAGAGAACTCCTGCAGCTCAAGCTACAACAGCTAATGAATACCCCTCCGTTGCAGTAAAACTGCTGCGCTTAGAATTTGATTTAAACGAGTGGGACGTAGATATCACGCTCCTATCACACCAAGATGGCACCCTCTTTTCCTCCTGAAATCCAGGACTAATTTTGCAATTTCTGCTTCTTAAATGCTTCCCATTCTTCCACGGAGAGCTCCTTCACTTCCACCCGACGCAGCTTGTTATTAACAAAGCCTGGTTCGTCAGGCTTCTGGATTTCAAATCCTACTAATCGACCTTGCTGATCAAACCAGATCTTACCTCCTCTATCATCCAGCCCCGGACCATCAATATGGTAACGCTGACACGAGTTCCCAAACTTCTCCTCCATCTCCTCTCTCCTCATACTCACTTTCCCAATTTCTTTAAAAACAGGTCCAGCAGCTTCTCTGGCAATATCAGAAATCATGAACTCGACGGTTGGTTCGGTGGAAACCAACTGGGTCATTACCATCCCCAAGCTAGCGAAATCAAAATCATAGCTATGCCAGGGAAATTGTTCTAGCTCAACGGAGCTCGGATCCATCCCCGTAATCTGTACTTGAGCCCGGGTACTTCCAGAAGGAATAGAAAGTTGAGCCATTGTGTTTAGTTCACCATTGGCACGTATGCGGCCACCTGCAAAATGGGAAACCGTAAATCTCTGCCAATCCATCTGCGCTTTGACAAGAGTTCCCTCGTTATTTCCTTCGGTCCACTTAAATGACTCGATCGTATCATATTCCTTCATGTAAATTGCCACAAAACTTGCTCGACTCCCGTCTAAGTTTGACTTTATGTAAAGCTGTAACTGGTGTAGCGGAAGTTTATCGGGATTATACTTAAACTCAGTGATCGAGTTTTGTGCCTGACAGCAGGTAAGGCCGATGACGAAAGCAAGCGCTAATAGAAATTTCATATTAATTTGAATTGTGCTTGGGCAAAGGGGCTTCCATTATTGGCAAGAAATACCCTTTGTTCAGCGATTAACAGTAAGGTGAATTACTCCCGGGTAAAAGTGAAATAATTCAAAGTACTGCACCAGTTAAACACCATCCAAAACTTCCGAATACGCGTATTCGAAAAAACAAAAGGTATGTTGAAAGACCTGACTGTCGTGTTGAATATCATTGGCTTAGGTCAAGCGCTGATCTTAGCAAGCCTATTGTGGCGAAGCTCTGGCAATTGGCGCACCTCCAATCGTTTTCTTGCTATTGTACTTTTTTCATTTTCCCTCGTCATTGTCAATACCATTGTGAGACTGAGCAAGTACAAGGCATTCTTCCATCACTTTGAGTTTCTTGCCAACGCTTGTGTACTACTGATTGCACCCTCCCTGTTTTTGTATGTAAAATCTAGGCTACATAAGTTAGAAGGGTCGAATCCGAGGGCCCACTACCTCCCTTTCTTCCTGTATAGTGCTATGCTTGTACTGCTCTTTCTTCTTGGACCAGCTTATAAAGTAAGTCTGCAAATTTGGGAGAGAATAGGGTTGACTTTCTTTCACCTACAGTTTGGTGCTTACCTGTATTTCATCTTTAAGCATTTTAAGCAGTCTGCCGGTTCCAATAGTACTACTGATCCCGTAGCAGGTACGAATCATTCCTGGTTGAAGCGATTTCTTACTGCCATAGCTTTAGCCTGGTTCATGGCCTTCATCTTCTTCCTATTGAAAGCTTTTGCCATCCGTCTACCAGATGCCCTAACCCTGAACGTCTCTCTAATCTTCGTCTTAATCGTTGGGCAAATGGCCTACAAAAGTTATCGTCTCCCAAGTCTATTTCAGTCATCCTATAGTTTGTCACAACCTGATTTGCCCAATACAACCCAACGAGAGATTGAGCAAAAACTAAATACCGTTTTACAGAAAGAAAAGATCTATTTAGACTCCAATCTCAGTCTGCATGAACTTGCCAAACACTGTCAACTCCCCGCCAGACAACTCTCCCAATACCTCAATCAGCATAAACAGGTGCACTTCTTTGACTTCATTAATACGTACCGGGTAGAACATCTGAAGACTTTACTTGCTTGCTCCAGCAATGACCAGTACACCATCCACGCCCTTGCCGAACGATCAGGTTTTCGATCAATATCCACCACTTATAGTGCCTTCAAAAAGGTAGTAGGTAAAACTCCAGCACAGTTCAAAAAGGAGCAAAGAGCGTAGTATTGATACCGATGAACCTTTTATTTCGTCGATAAAACTTGACCTCACGCCCTTATTCGCAGTACATTTGTACTAGTTTCTAACCCTAAAAATCGTATTGATGAATTTTTTTGACCGAATGAGTAATGGTTGGCGCCTTGGCATGACTAGCATCAAGATCATCCGGGAGAACAAAAGTCTTTTGCTCTTCCCTGTACTTTCTAGTGCGGCTTTGATTACGGTGGTATTCACTTTTGTAGGCGGAACCTATGCTATTTTTGGTACGGATGTTGAAAGAATGATTGATGAGTTCCTTGGCAACAATCAGATTATCGCTTATGCTACGCTATTCGCTTTCTATCTGATTAGCTATTTCATCATTGTTTTCTTTAACGTCGCCTTAGTGCACTGCGCACGCTTGATTTTTGATGGGCAAACCCCATCTATTAAGGAAGGCTTAGCTTTCAGTGGATCACGAGTCGGTACCATCATGTCTTGGGCATTCCTATCCGCTACGGTAGGTGTCATTCTCCAAGCCATTGAAGAACGCCTCGGTTTTGTAGGACAGATTGTTTCGGGTATTGTTGGAGCGGTGTGGTCTATTGCCACCTTCTTCGTTGTCCCTATCCTGGCTTATGAAGAAGTAGGTCCAGTTGAAGCCCTAAAGCGTTCTGGTAGATTGATGAAAGAAAAGTGGGGCGAGGCCATCGGAGCGAACTTTAGCTTTGGCGTATTCTTCTTGATCGGGTATCTGATCATTTTTGTAGGAGCCGTCGCCTTATTCGCTGTGCACCCTGTGCTAGGTATTGTATCTGGCGTACTATCAGCCTTACTGCTACACACGGTAGTTGCTGCCGCAAAAACGGTATTCATTGCCGCTACTTACAATCATATGATGGATCGTCCAGCGGGTAGGTTTGATGATGTGGATGTTTTGGATGGTGTATTCATCCAGAAGTAAGTAAAAGAATCTGATAAGAATAAATGCAGATATATTGGAGTCCGCAGTCTCGATTGAGACTGCGGGTTTCTTTGTTTAGGGCTCTACGCTCCTACCCTCTCCTTCTTCCAACACCCAGAACTGTTCTTGCGGTATATCGAACTTCTGCAAAGCTGTTTGCAGTCCACTCTGCGCCTCTTTCATGCCTTCAAAGGCTAAGGGAAAGGTGCCAAAGTGAGAAGCAACGCTTTGCTTAGCATTGACCTCCAAGTGTATTTTTGCTGCTTCCTCTGGCGTGGTATGAATAGGAGACATGAACCAAACTGGCGCATAGGCTCCAATCGGAAGCAAAGCCAAGTCAATGCCTGGATGTCTTTCACCTATTGTCTTAAAGAAAGAACCATATCCGGAATCCCCAGCAAAGTAGATCTTTTGATCTGGCGTATCTATGATGTACCCACACCATAAAGTAGCATCCCGATCCAAAATACCTCGGCCCGAAAAATGCTGAGCAGGTACAGCAGAGATTTTGATTTGCTCACTAAACGCAAAACTTTCCCACCAATCCAAATCCGTAGCCTTACCGCTTGCTCTACTTTCGATGAATTGACCTACCCCCAAAGGCGTCACAATCTGTGGCTGATGTGCTCGCACCAGCTTTTGTACCGTAGGTAGATCCAAATGATCGTAGTGATTATGACTTAAAAGGATAAGGTCAATTTTGGGTAGTTGATCCATGGTCAAACCGGGAGGCCTCATCCGTTTTGGGCCGGCAAATTGAAAAGGGCTAACTCGTTTGCTCCAAACGGGATCCGTTAAGATATTCAAGCCCGCCACCTGAATCAAAAATGTGGAGTGATTGACAAAGGTGATATGAATTCCTTCCTGGACTTCCGCCGGGGGATTCGGTTTAGGCGCAATCGTTCGAATTTCAGTCCAAGGGCCACGTTTAGGTCCTCGAATTAGTAAACGGAAAATATCTTTGAAGCCCTTGGCCTGAACGCCATCGATATTCTGGAAAACCTTACCATTAAAGTGATCACTTTCAGGCCCTTTGTACTTGGGAGCAGACAGAAGGGAACCGATGGAGATAAATAGGACGGGAACTATAGTCAAGATCGCAATAAATACCATAGCATACAGATTTGCATATAACGCCCAGTTAACAACTGGTTAATCGGCTTGGTTCTACAAATCAATTTTATTTTCCGTAGGTGAAAATAGAATGATCGAAAAAATGATCAAATCAGCTATTGCTTATACACGATCATTATCTTACATTTGGAAGCCATAAGCGCCTAATAAGCCCTTAATTTTCCGATTCGGAATACAACTTCAAAAACCCTGCATTATGTCTAGCGAGACTACTAATCAAAAAGAGGTAAAAATAGAAAGCGCTGAGTTGGTGGATTGGCCTGCCATAAAAGACATTTACCTGCAAGGTATAGCCACAGGGCATGCCACCTTTGTCACAGCCTGCGGTATACCAGATGGAAAAGAGTGGTTTGGAAAAAAGATCCCACAATCCGTCCTAAAAGCTAGCGGGGCTAGCGGGGAGGTATTAGCCTGGGGTGCGCTGCAAGGTATCAGCGGTGCCTGTAGTTATGCCGGCGTGGCCGAAGTATCCGTATATGTATCGGAAGCAGCGAGAGGTCAAGGTCTGGGTTCAAAAATTTTGGAGGGCCTCATCGCTTTCGCAGAAGCTAACGATCTATGGACGCTCCAGGCGAGTATCTTCCCAGAAAATGCAGGTAGCCTCAGGTTACACGAGAAGCATGAGTTTGTGAAGGTAGGACGCCGCCAGGCCATCGGTAAACTCAATGGAACCTGGCGGGACGAATATCTTCTAGAGCGTCGTTCGCCTAGTTTGTATTAAATGATCACTCTGTCCGTAGGGAGTGAACGGGGTTGGTACTAGCTAGGCGTGAAGCATGGTAACTAATCGTGAGGAATGCCACTCCGATGGCCAGTAGACTGACTAAGAAAACCAGTAGAAAATCCATTCCCAAGCGATAAGCAAAACTTTCTACCCAACTGTTGTACGAAAAGTAAATTATGGGTAGGGCTACCACCGCTGCCACCGCCACAATCACCAATACCTCTTTGAATAGTAGGCCCACGATTTGATTTACGGAGGCCCCCAATACTTTTCGCACTCCCATTTCCTTCGTTCTCTGTGCCGTGGTATATGAAGCCAAACCGAATAGGCCGAGAGAGGAAATCAATCCACAAATGATCGACAACCAAAACAGCAATTTACTTTGTCGTTCATCTGAATTGTATAGGACATTGAGATCATCATCTAGAAAACTAAACTCCATGGGCAAATCAGGGATTATTGATCTCCATTGCTTGGTTAAATCCTGAATTGCATCTCTAGGGTCACCTTCCTTAATCCGTACAAAAATATTCCGACCCACATTTTCAATAATGAATAAGGCAATCGGTAGCATGGGCTCATGCAAGGAATTGGTATTGAAATCTTCTACTACACCAACAACCTGTCCCAATTCTCTATTTCCCAAGGAATCTTCCGTTGCTACAAATTTCTTCCCGATCGGCTCCTCCCAACCCTGCTTCTCGACAAAGGTTTCGTTCACAATCATGGCAAAGGTAGAATCCGTTGGTCGGCCTAATTCGAAATTTCTACCTTCTATCACTTCCGTTCCCATGACCTCCAAATACTCATGATCTACCAACATATAACTTGTGGGCACACGTTCCATACCCTCAGCGGTCTCAATAATAAAATCCGATCGGTCCACATAGATACCTGGAACTTGATTGGATAAGGTAACGCCTTTCACATATTCACTCTCCTTTAGTTTTTGCTTTAATGCCGTGATCTTCTGAGCCACACTTCTCGAACGGATCGGTATATTGATGACATTCTCTTTGTCAAAACCTAGATCTTTATCCCTTAGATAGTCAATTTGTCGTCCCATGAGCAGGGTGATTCCGACCACTCCAATGGAAATCATAAACTGAAAGACTACCAAAGTACGCCGTAGGAATATCCCTGATGTAGTATTCTTGAAAGCTCCTTTCAACACACCCATTGGCTCAATATTGGACAAGTAAAAGGCGGGATACAGGCCGGCCAGCAGGCTCACCAGAACGAAAATTCCTAGGATGCCCAACACCAACTCGGGGTTACTAAATAGGTTTAAAGCCAGGTCCTTATCTAATAGCGCATTGAGGTTGGATGTATTGAATACCAACTCGGTCAACCCCAAGGCAAGGACGCACGCGATGGCCGTGATAAATAGGGATTCCAGCATGAAGAATCGAATCAGCTGCGGTTTTGTAGCACCAGACACTTTCTTCACGCCAATTTCTTTAGCTCTACCAGTGGCCCTAGCCGTTGCCAAGTTAACATAGTTGATACTGGCCAATAATAGTATCAAAAGACCCACTGAGAAAAAGGCGTACAGATAACCCATATTCCCTTGTGGACGATCGTATGGAAGATCTGAGTTGAAGTGGATCTCAGTCAAAGGTTCAATAATGGGATGGAAGGTAGATTCTACATCATTTCCAGGATCTTGCCCGTATTTCTCCGCCCATTCAGGCATACGCGCCTTTACCGTTTCAATACTGGTTCCTTCCTTAAGCAGGATGTAGGTGTAATCGCCAATAGAATTTAGAGATTGCCGGTCGGTCAGGCCAAAGTTTCCCTGTCCATTGTAGGTGGACATCAGACCATGATATACAAAGTGTGTATTCTTGGGCAAGTCCTTGTAAACGCCGGTGATCATTAGGTTCGCTCGATTGAATTTGAGCGATTTCCCCATTGGATCTTCCTCTCCAAAAATGCGCTTAGCCACTGTTTCGGAGAGAATCAAACTATTTCTACCATCCAAGGCTGTGTTGGGGTCGCCCTGGATAAAATCGAAATCAAAAATCTCTAATGCGGTGGAATCCGTCTCGTGTATACCATCCAAAAAGAAAGATTCATTACCATACTGAAAAAGCCACTTCTCCGAAATGAAATTGAAACGAACAAAGGATTCTATCTCCGTGAATTCTTCCTTCAACATCTTACCCAATGCCATCCCACTCAGCGCATACCGGTCCTCTCCTGCTGGCTTAATATAACTAGAACCAACCCGAAAAATTCGCTCATGTTTAGTGTAGTGTTGGTCATAAGTCCATTCACTTTGCAAATAGAGAAAGGTGATAACAGCAACACTCATCCCAATGGCCAACCCCATAATATTGAGGAAGGAATAGAACTTGGTTTTCCACAAATTGCGCAGTATTAGCTTAAATCTCATGATTATTTTTCAACTTTAATTCAGCAGTTTGGAAATCGAGAATTTTTAATCAATTTGCAAGCGACACTTCGCTACTCAGAGGGGAAGCCAGAAATCTCTACTTACCCTTCTGCATGACCGAGTACGCTTGGCTACATTTGAAATACTGCATTATTGTGCCAAAAAACATAATCAACTAATAATCAGCAAGTTTACAATAACATAAAGGAAAACACCGCAGAAAGCGACCGATTTCGTACACCCAATTGTTCAACAGCGATCACCTAGTACACAATCAACCCGCCTATGGCCAGAAAAAAACATAGTATACTCCTTATGGATGATGATCCAGATGTGTTGCGCACCCTGGAGATGGTACTAGGTTATTATTACACTACGGTTGACTCAGAGCGTCATATTGCCGCCTTGGAAGAAAAGCTCTCCCGTAACTCCTATGACCTACTTATCCTAGACATGAATTTCCAGAAGGGGCAAATTAGTGGAAATGAAGGCTTATTCTGGTTAAAGAAAATCAAAAAAGCTCATCCAGCAACGGCCGTAATATTGATCACCGCCTATGGAGAGGTGGAACTAGCGGTGGAAGCTATGAAATTTGGGGCAGCCGACTTTCTGCTCAAGCCTTGGTCGAATGAAAAGTTATTGGGCGTAGTAGAGAAGTCCTACCTCGTAAAGGGCTTAAGAAATCTAGTCAGCCAGATTCTTTTCTATTCGGTCAATCTGCGGCCATGATAGCACTTATGAAGTCCACTGAAAAAATAGCGGCAACGGATGCCAATGTTCTTTTGTTGGGTGAAAATGGGACGGGGAAAAGTAGTTTAGCTCAATTCATTCATCAGCGATCTGAGCGTAAGGATCAAGTCTTCATTGCATCTGATCTTGGGGCACTGGATGATCAGCTCATGGCCTCTACCCTATTTGGCCACTTGAAAGGTGCCTTTACGGATGCACGTGAAGAGCGGCAAGGCTTGTTTCAGACGGCACATAGCGGAACTTTATTCCTGGACGAAATCGCCAATTTATCACTCCCTAATCAAGCCAAATTACTACGTGTACTACAAGATCGAAAGGTGAGAAAATTGGGTAGCCATGAAGAAGA
Organism: Saprospiraceae bacterium; assembly: GCA_013214355.1. GTDB lineage: Bacteria > Bacteroidota > Bacteroidia > Chitinophagales > Saprospiraceae > DT-111. The sequence continues at coordinate 14,256 of JABSSL010000053.1, forward strand.
AATCATTGATATTCGCCTAATCACTGCTACCAACGCCGCTATCAGTGAACAAGTAGCCCAACAAGCGTTTAGAGAAGATCTTTTGTATCGTATCAATACCATTACCTTAACCATCCCGCCACTCCGGGAACGCTCCGAGGATATCCCCCTATTGTATCAACACTTTCTGGATGCCTTTTCTAAACGATATGATAAACAAGTGAGCACTAAAGCGGGAACCCTGAAAAAACTACAACGTTACCACTGGCCTGGCAACATCCGAGAGCTTAGGAATGCTATCGAAAGAGCCTTTATTCTTTGTGATGATGACGAGATTGGACCAAATGATTTTGTATTAGCGGAACCACTCAATGATCAAAGGTTATTTGAATCCTATAATCTGATTGAGGTGGAGAAAATGCTGATTCTAAAGGCTATTGACAGTCACAATGGTAATTTGAGTCAAGCAGCACAAGCCTTGGGACTTACAAGACAAAGTTTGTATAGAAGAATGGAAAAGTATGATCTTTAATCGCTTTGCATTACTCGTCGGCCTTCGCCTATTGTTGCTACTAGCTTTATTAAGCGCACTTGCTGCCACGCAATTTGAACGCAAATGGCTATTTTCTGTCATCATCCTGAGTAGCCTCATTATTTTGGTCGTAGTCGAATTGCTACGTTTCATTAATCGGACCAATTTTGACTTGGTCAAATTATTACAGGCACTGGAAAAAGACGATTTCTCCACTCATTTCCAACAACGACCAAGCGGCCGGTCTTTCCGCAAACTATATGGGGCATTTAATAATGTTATAGATCGATACAAGGCAGCTCAGCTACAACAGGAGGCGCAAAAGGAATTTCTTAACATTGCTGTCAGCAAATTGAACGTTGGTGTGATTGCCCACGAGGAGAATGGGCGTATCCTGATTTTTAACGAATATGCTCGAAGTATAGTAGGGGATATTATCCCACAGAATTGGGACATCCTGATCTTGAGAAAGATCCCAGTTATCCAGTTCCTACATAATATGCCGACGGATAGCCCACAGATCTATTCCCAGGACACCGGCGCTCAGGATCAAAGTTTGCTGTTACAAGCCAGCCGATTCTCCTTGCTACAAAAAAATATTCGGCTATACACCATCAAAGATATTCGCTCTCAATTAGACCAGAAAGAGGTGGAGTCCTGGCAAAAGGTAATTCGGGTACTAACCCATGAAATCATGAATTCATTAACCCCGGTCATTTCACTCACCGATATGGCAGGAATTATGTTGAATGACCTTGATCGGCCGAAGGAGGAAACCCAAGCTATCAAAGAGGCTTTAGATACTGCCCAAGGGCGAGCGAAGGGACTATTGAGTTTTGTGAAGAGTTATCGACAATATTTAAAAGTACCTACCCCCAACCTACAGTCAGAATCCATTACAGCCTTTAGTGAACAACTTGTTCAGTTGCTGAGTCCCAGATTGCAAAAGGCCGCTATCCACCTGGAATACACCCCCACTTCAGGCCTGCAAACCATGCTGGCGGATCAATACCTTTTGGAACAAGTTTTCATTAACTTATTCACAAATGCGATTCAAGCGCTAGAGGGTATGCCGACACCGGTGATAAAATTTAAGATCAAGCAGGATGCACAGCGGATTACTTTCTCGATTCGTGACAATGGTCCAGGAATTGCTGAGGAGCAGGTAAGTGAGATCTTTGTTCCCTTTTATACCAGCAAGGAAGATGGGTCAGGTATAGGTTTAAGTATATCCCGGCAAATCGTCCAGGCTCATGGTGGACGCCTCTTCGTGCAAACTCAAGAAGGAAAGGGGGCCACTTTCTTTGTTGAATTACCTGTTCCAGAGAAATTGCAACAGATCTAGACAGTTTATTGGTTTAGCTTTCTACTTTTACAGGATGATACAATTAGGCCAATACAATAGTCTAAAAGCCGTTCGATCAACCCGTCATGGCATGTACCTAGCTGACGAGGAGGGTAGAGAGGTGTTATTGCCACGCAAATACGTACCTAAAGATATTAGTGAGGAGCAGGTGCTAGAGGTGTTCGTCTTCAATGATTCTGAAGACCGCCCAACGGCGACCACCTTGGCACCGAAGATCTTGCTGCATCAGGTAGCCTATCTCCAGGTCAAACAAGTCAATAAGTTTGGTGCTTTCTTGGATTGGGGACTGGATAAGGATCTCCTAGTTCCTTTTCGGGAACAACGGAGTGAAATGCAGAAGGGAAAAAGCTACCTGGTATACCTCTACGAAGACGAGGAAAGTCAGCGGCTGGTGGCCACGAGCAAATGGTATCGCTTTATCAATAATGAAGACCTGACCGTTGAACAAGACCAGGAAGTAGATCTGATAGTTGCCAATTCCACTAACCTTGGGGTTAATGTGATTATCAACCACAAGCATGTAGGCCTAGTCTACAAAAATGAGATCTTTCGCAGGTTGCGTCCCGGGGATCACATTAAGGGATTTGTAAAATTAATCCGACCAGACAACAAGATCGACATTAGACTCCAACGAGAAGGCTACGCTCATGTAGAGCCCAATGCAGAAAAGATCCTACAGATTCTACAAATCAATGATGGATTTCTGGGGCTACACGACGGGAGCTCCCCAGACGATATCCGTGCTCAACTTGAAATGAGTAAAAAGACTTTTAAGAAAGCTATTGGAGCCCTTTATAAAAAGAAACTGATTGAGATTAAAGCCAAAGGCATTTATCTCGTTAAAGAGTAAGTTTCTTGGTGCATGTTTGGCGATCGCTTTTGGAGGAGAAAAGTGTCATTTCCCACCTGCCGGCAGGCCAAGTTTTGCTGAGACTAGGTGCTTTTTGCAGGCCCATATCCGGCAGATACGGTCAAGAAAAACTACGACGCTTGCCTGACGGCAGTCAGGTATCAGCAAAAAAGGGCGTTTCCCACCCAAAGGGTGATCGCCAAACCTGAACTTAATTCCCGGGCAGCGCTTGCACTTGAAAATCCTCAGTGGCTACCCCGACTAACTCGAAGGTGGCCCCGGTCAAGTCTTTGTTATACCAGCAATTGATTTTCAATTTTTTATAGGTGGCAATCGCCGTTTTTGCATCGGCGAGATTCTGGAAAGCTTTTACAATGTAAAAAGCACCATATTGATTCTTGATCTTCGTTTCACGATGATAGATCAACCACACCTCCCCTATACCTTTAGGTGCCATCAACTTATCAGGATTAGTGCTAGCTGGATATACAGCGAACTGTACAAAATGAAAGTCAGGAATCCGGGTAAAAGGAGAATCAAATTCTTGCCCAGAGCCAGATTTCACTTCTCTCTCCTTATTCAACCCCCGATAGGTGAATTGCGCAGCCAAAAAATGAGGAACAACACAAAGTGCAATGATGATAAACCATCCTTTTTTCATAATGCGTTTTTTGAAGTACTCCAAAAGTGCGATGCTTGCTGTTGGATAGCGTCCGGATCGATTTGGAGCCATGGTGTCAAGGGATAATTTTCTCGTAACTGGGAGGTATCTGACCAAAAATAATAAATAAACCTACAATATTAAGTTTCTCTATATTTTTCAGCTTTACCAGCAATCTAACTAGTCAAAGAGTGCTTGTAGAGCCCCTGTACGTGTATTGAAGGTTATTCCGGTCTTGAACTGGAACGTCTCAGTCGGAAAGAATAATATGCAGTATATCATCTTCCTACCAGAAAAACCTTTAAAATCGCTCAAAACCTCCTCCAATACCTCCATCAGGGTTAAATAGACCAATCATAGGGCTTCAATTGGACCTGAAAGCCTTGATAACGAGGATCATTCAAAAACACCCCCACAAAGTCTGCTTGGTACCAATCAAAAAGAGAGGAACAGATGATGGTCTTGGACACTTCGTTAGCGATAAATTCGGCCCCAACGAAACTATCCATAGCCATGCCGAGTTGCTGGTCAATTCGCTCAGCTTGATAATAGGCAATGGGGGGACAAGACAAGGCACCGCAATTCAAAGCAAAGTGGATACGATAGTCCAGTTGATCCACTTGCCATTGAAGGATTGCACTATCCGCGGGCAGGTGCTCCCTGGCATTTTGCCGGAGAATCCCGTGTTCTATATCATCCAAAGACATCCAATACCCACCAATTTCCAAGCGGTTGGACGCAAAGAAACCGGGTATTTCTTTCATATGCTGTTTAAGCTTATTCCGGATGATCAAGTAATTGGTCATCCCATTGTATACATTAATCCAGAAAGCTAGCTTTTGCTTATCCGTCTTCAATGATCGGAGCTTTACGCTTTTCAATCGATCTATCTGCTCTTCCATCTCAGCCTCCATCACCCCTTCTGCTAATTGATAACGGGCTTTTTGGATTTTCATAAACTTCGAAAACTGACCAGCATCAAACATGAGGAAGATTTAGATGAGTAAGTTGGGTGATCTCAGAGGTCTAGCAGTCCTTCAATGTATAAAAATTCCCATAACTTTGCCACAAAAAGGACTTGCAACTACTCGCACAACATATAGTCCCTCCTAGCACCACCCCGACTCGACTTAGTGATTATGCTTGTGGCATTTTCACCCAGTTGGTCTCCCGAAAAAGTGTAAAAAAGGCCATCAAAAGCGGAGCTCTTAAGGTTAATGGCAGTGTAGAAAGCACGGCTTACTGGGTTCAAGTCAACGATCAAATTCAGCTTTATGAAGAAGCACTAAGTCCTCCTCGGCCTTTGGCCTTGACGCTAGATGTACTATGGGAAGATGACGACCTAGCCGTCATTCGCAAACCTGCAGGCATAGTAGTCAGTGGCAATCAATACCGTACGGTCACTAATGCCTTAAGTCATAACTTACAAGCCAGTCCGTTGACAGATGCCTTGGCTTGGCCGCGCCCGGTTCACCGGCTGGATCAAGGAACCAGTGGTCCTTTATTGATTGCCAAGACGGCCCTAGCCCACGTACGACTGGGACAATACTTCGAGGAAAAGCGGATTCAAAAAAAGTATAGAGCCGTTTGCATCGGGCAGCTGCCCGATCAAGGAACCATTGACACACCGATAGAGGGCAAAGCGTCTTGCTCTCTCTTTCAGACTATCCGTACAGCACGATCCATCAAAAATGAGCATTTAACCCTAGTTGAACTAGAACCAAAAACAGGTCGAACCCACCAACTGAGAATACATTTAGCTAGTTTAGGATGCCCCATACTCGGTGATGAATTATATGGAAAGCAAGGACTTATTCTCAAGGGTAAAGGGCTTTTTTTAGCTGCCATTGCGTTGAGCTTTACCCACCCTAGAAACGGTCAAGTCTGTCAAATCGAAATTCTTCAACCGGCCAAGTTCGATAAGCGAATGGACAGAGAGTTTGAGATGTGGAAAAAGAAACAGCAGGGATAAGTGCACCCTTTGTTAATCGATACCAGTTCCTCCTACCTAAGAAAAGTACTGTTGAATAACCTTGTGTATATCTCCATGCAGCTTACCATTACTGCTGATTAGTTCTCTCCCAAATAAATAGTCATCTCCTCCCTTGAAATCTGTTACCTCACCTCCTGCTTCTTGTACTAAAAGTACACCTGCCGCTACATCCCAGGCATTGAGGCTATATTCATAAAATCCTTCAAATCGCCCGCAGGCTACGTACGCCAGGTCGACCGCTGCCGAACCCAAACGGCGGAGTCCTCGGGTGTTCTGCATAAAAAATTGGAGCACTTCCAGGTAGGCTTGCATGCGCTCATAGTCATAATACGGGAAGCCAGTAGCCAAGAGGGAAGCTGAGAGGCTTGAAGTTTGACTCACTTGAATCTGGCGATCGTTCATCCAAGCTCCACCATCCTTCCAAGCGTAGAAACACTCCTCTCGATTCACCTCATATACAATCCCGATGACGGTCTCTTCTTTGTGTTGCAGCGCTACGCTAACAGAAAAGACCGGCAACTGATGTAAAAAATTAGTCGTTCCGTCCAGCGGGTCAATGATCCAACGCCATTCTCCCTCTTGCCGCTCTACTGTTTCCTCTTCCGTAAAGAATACTGAACCTGGAACCAAATTAGATAATTCCTCAATTAATAGTTTTTCCGTCTCTTTATCCACATAACTCACTAAGCTATTTAGATCCTTCTCTTCAATGGCCGCCGCCGCAACTTCACCCACTTGGCTGGCGATAAATGCACCAGCTTTCAATACTACGGTACGACTTTTATCACAAAGATCTTGAAGACTTATTTCCATAATTCAAATAGCTAATTGAATGTTCTAATTGTTAAATCTGAGTGCTACAGCAGCTTATTCTGCTAGTTGATAAATGTCCCTAAGTTGTCTACCCAAGCCATCATAGTCGAGTCCGTAACCCACTACAAATCGATTGGGAATCTCAAAGCCCACGTAATCAATGGGAATATCATGTTCTAAAGCCTCTCGCTTCACTAATAAACTAGCCAGCGCAATTGATGCTGGCTGTAAGGCTTTCAGCTCTGGAATGAAGGAGTGCATCGTATTTCCTGTGTCAATAATGTCCTCAACAATAATGACATGGCGATCTTTGATTTCTATATCTAAACCAATCACTGACGCTACTTGACCTGACGACTTCATCCCACGATAGGAAGAGAGCTTAATAAATGAGATAACACTTTCAAAATCAGTGGCTCGCACAAGATCAGCAGCAAAAATAAATGCTCCATTTAATACGCCAAGGAAGATGGGTTGCAGGCCATCATAGCGCTCTTTCATTTCTGCCGCCAATTCCTGGATTCGCGTCGTAATTTGAGTCTCAGTAATGTAAGATTTGAAGGAAAGATTATTAACGGAGACAGTAGAATCCGGCATAAATTTATATTGTAATATGGATGAGATGGCGACCGATCTAATGCAAAATTATAGCACTACAATTCTCTGGGTGACCAAAAGTGCAAATGTATTAGGATGAGCCCGAATTGCCTAAGATTTTACTTGAATTCCGAGTCCATGATAGTAAAAAATCAGGTCTCTATCAATACCTGGCAAATTTATTATCTTTGCAGCCTATTTGACGTATATGCTACGTTGATATCTGATGGTTCATAAACGATCCATTGGCTCGGACTGTTAGATAAACAAATGACCTAAAAAGGAAAGGAATGGATAAGTTGAAGATCGGTATTAGTATTGGCGATATAAATGGTATTGGACTAGAAGTAATACTGAAAGCACTTTCTCATAATAAAATCGTGGACCGATGTACGGCAATCGTATATGGTTCTTCCAAAGTTGTTTCCTATCATAAGAACATTGTTGGCGTCGATTTTCATTTCCAAAGCATTAATAAGATTGGCCAGGCGAACCCAAATAAGGTTAACATCTTGAACTGCTGGCAAGACAGTGTGAATATTACTTTGGGTAAGCCGTCCAAAGAAAGTGGGCAATATGCTTGGCAGTCTTTAGAATCTGCAGTCAATGACCTACAAGAAAAAAAGATTGATGCTCTGGTAACCGCGCCAATTAGCAAGGAAGCCATGCACATGGCGGAGTTTCCACATCCTGGTCATACAGAATACTTGACCCATAAGATGGGGAGCCGTGAGAGTCTAATGTTCATGATCAATGACGATTTGCGTATTGGAGTGGCAACCAATCATATTCCTTTAAAGGAAGTCGTCTCTACCCTATCAAAAGAACTCATCGTTAAAAAAATCCGTTTGATGCACAATTGCCTGAAGATGGATTTTGGTATTGAGCGGCCGACTATTGCCGTTTTGGGCGTAAACCCTCATGCTAGTGATAACGGTGTATTTGGAAAAGAAGAGGAAGAACTCATCAGACCCGCCGTCGTGGAATGTAAAAAGAAAGGGATCATGGTAATGGGGCCGTTTCCAGCTGATGGTTTTTTCGGTTCCTCTCAGTTCTCAAAGTTTGATGGCATACTGGCCATGTATCATGATCAAGGATTAGTGCCTTTTAAACTCTTGTCTTTTGGCAAAGGTGTGAACTATACTGCGGGCTTACCTGCCGTTAGGACTTCCCCTGATCATGGAACAGCTTTTGAACTTGCTGGAAAGAATATGGCGGATCCATCTTCTTTTTTGCAGGCTTTATTCCAAGCCATGGACATTGCCCAGAGCAGAAGGGATCACGAGGAAATGCATGCAAACGCTTTAGTTAAACGAAAAAAGGAGGCAGAGGATGTACTAGCGGGGCAAGAAGAGATACCAGATGAAACCAACAAAGAAAGTTAAGTAGTGTGACAAAAGTAGTCGTGAAATTTTAGGTAGTGAATTTCGAGGTCAGGCGAGGCAGTAAAATCGAGCATAGCCGTAGGCTACGTGAGAATTTTACTAACGAAGCATGGTCTCGAAAGACGCAGCTAAAAATTAGGAATATCTATTGTCACACTACTTAATGTAAGGATCGAGCTTAGATCACTTTCAAATGCTTCGTTCCTGCTAGGATAATTGCCCTTAATTCGATCACAACAATTCGGTCTTATGAGTCAGCCAGACGAAAAAACACGCTATAGCGATGCTGAATTAGAAGAATTCAAAGCCCTAATTGAAGGGAAGAAAGCAAAAGCAGAAAAGCAACTAAATTATTATCTGAAGCAACTGTCAGATATGGCTGAAAATGCTGATGCAAAAATCAAAGGTTTGGACGATGGGATTAGCACCATGGATAATGAAATCACTTCAAACATGGCTGCTCGTCAAAAGAAATTGATACAGCACCTGGACAATGCCTTAATCCGCATACAGAATAAGGTTTACGGTATTTGTCGAGAATCAGGAAAACTGATCAGCAAAGAACGCTTGCGAGCTGTCCCACATGCCACGCTCAGTATTCAAGCTAAGCAGAATAAGAACAATAACAAGAGGAAGTAATCATTTTAATTTTGAGGACGCTAAGTGGAGGATGTACCGCGCTCGTATGTAGCGATACGAGAAAGCCATCTAATCGCTCCCTCTCCTCCTTGACAATAAATCAATCAAAGCATTGAAAAAGGCAGGTATCGTTGTTGGAGTCATATTTCTGGTACTCTTCTTGGACCAGTGGTCAAAGATATGGGTAAAGACCAGTATGACATACGGAGAAGAAATTTTGATTTTCGGCTTGGAGTGGGCCAAGATCCACTTTGTGGAGAATAACGGCATGGCCTTTGGTATTTCCTTAGGCGGAAACTATGGTAAGCTCGCCCTCAGCCTCTTCCGCATATTGGCCGTAGGCTTTCTAATTTACTATTTGCGCCTACTAATGAAAACAGAGAAGACTTCACTTGGTCTACTCATCAGTTTTGCTTTAATCTTAGCAGGTGCGATTGGGAATATTTTAGATAGTGCTTTTTATGGCCTGATGTTTTCTGAGTCCACTTATCATGGGGATGTTGCCACTCTTTTTCCCGAAGGTGGGGGATATGCTGGCTTCCTACATGGTAAGGTGGTAGATATGCTTTACTTTCCTATGTTCTCCGGAATTTATCCTGAGTGGCTCCCCCTAAAAGGTGGTGAACCTTTTCAGTTTTTTAAGCCTGTTTTCAATCTTGCAGATACCTCTATAACTATCGGAGTGCTAAATATTCTCTTGTTTCAGCGCAGCTTTTTCAGTGCGGAAAAAGAGGAAGAACAGCAGGTAGAAGAGGCCGTTACGGCCACCGAAACTGATCCTGACACGGCTGCTAATACAGAAAATAAAGTAATTGAGGACCAAGAAGAGGAAGGAAATAATGAAGAAAAGGGAGGTCCAGATGGAGTTGATGCTAATCAATCCAGTGAGTAAGTTGAGCCTAAGGAATAATACGACTTTTCCTAAGTTTCGGCTATTCTAACAATGTCAATCTACTAATCCAGCTGGTCAATTCTTCTAGAAAGAAAAACGATAGGGGGGCTTAGTCTGTTAGGCTTTTCCCGCTTTATTTTCTTCTTCCAAAAATGAATTGATGGCCTTCATAGCATGGCCTACTTTGTCGTAATTAATTCGGTAGTGGATAAACTTACCATCTCGCTCTGTTTCAACTAAACCAGCTAACCTAAGAATTCGCAGATGTTGAGAAGTAATAGATTGCTCCAGTTTCAAGGTATTATAGATTTTGTTGACATTGATCATTTCGTTACTGTCGATAAAACCTAAAATCCTTAAGCGAAGGGGATGTGCCAAGGCACGGAGAATCTCTGAGGACACCTGCAGGTTCTCATTGTTGATATTAAGCTTAGCCTTTCTCATAGAATTTTCGCCTTTTTTTGGTGGTAGATAGACAGAGCAAATATGCATTTTTTCTTTATCTTTCCAAAAGAAACATATAAAAAATGCTGTGAATCTGTTTGATTCACAGCATTTTCAGGATTACTAATATCTATTACCTGTGGAAGGCTTAGATCGTCAAATCTTCTACTAATTTAGAGATTTGAGCCAAGCGATCCTTATCCAATGAATAGTGGATGAATTTTCCTTGGCGATCTGTTTTTACCACTCCTGCTCTGCGAAGAATAGCTAGGTGTTGGGAAGCTACAGATTGCTCCAATCGCAACTTGATGTAGATATCCGTAACCGTCATATTCTCATTCTCATCCAACAGATCAATGATTCTTTGACGTAGTTTGTGGTTGACTGCTCTCAAAACCAAAACCGCTTTTCTCAACTCAGCGTAGTCCAATGGAATGTCGTTCGTCCCCTTCTTTAGAACAACTGTTTCATTTTTTTGCTTTCTCATATTTATGTTGTTTTATCAGTAGAAACAATTCTTACCTATTAGACTTCAAATATCATACCAAAACAAAGCATTAAAATATATTATAACACATAATTGCAGTGAAGCCTAGACAAAAATACTAAAAAATATATCAAAATAAAAAAATGTGTTAATATGTATTTGTGCTAAAAGGCCGGATAAGCGGTCCGATTTCATAAAAGAAAGGTCAAAACCAGCAAAAAATATCCTAGGTCCGCCCTCGGAAATGCAGCAAGTACGGGGGCTCCCCCAATTCAGATACACATATAAAGCAAAATAATACGTAAACGGGAATTAATTCCCATTTAGAGAAATTTTTTCTTGGAAACGGTGATATTAGGAGGCTTCAGATAGAAAGGTTCGACATAAGCGACATCAACGAAGCGCTCTTCTTGGTAAGCTTGCAGGGCAAACGGTACCAAATGATAGGCTGAGGCTAGTACCGGCACAAAATGTATGTGAGGATGAGCTAGCACCTCTTCGGTCTTCGGTGCGCCATTCCCTCCCAGAATCAAATGCTTCTCTTGTTCTAGATAGGTATTAAATACATCACCATCAATTACTACCGCCTCCGGCTCCGCTAAAGCATCGAGTTTATGGCTATACACTGCTCGATAAACCTCCATACGACGTGCGTCAATCATGGGAATATACAAGAGCGAGCTAGAAGACGAGATAGATTGAACTTGTATTGCCTTAGCCATGCCTCCCGCTAAGGCAAGCAAACTAGGCACCGTAATCAAAGGCTTGTCTAAAGCATAACAGATTCCCTTAGCCGTAGAGAAACCCACCCGCAGCGAGGTATAGGATCCTGGCCCCATGCTCACGCTCACCGCAGATAGCTCAGCTAAAGATACACCCGCCGCCTCAATCGCTGCATCAATTAACAAGGTCATCTGCGAAGCATGCTGGTAGGCTTCCCGCGTTTCACTGAAGCCAATGACCTCCTCTCCCCTGCTCACCGCAATGGAACAGATATCGGTAGAGGACTCAATATGTAAAAGGATGGGCTGCATGGGGCGAAGATAGGGAAAGTGGAGGAGATCCATGTTTGCCCCATGCTGCTTGGGATAGGTTATTTTTTTAACTACTAGCTTTTTTTCTATTTGCTCGATAACGACCTTGTTCTCTTTTCTTACGAGAAGCAAGACTAACTAACTGTTCAATACTAGGCTTTTTGGAAGTACTTTTGAAGTTGATAACTTTAGAGATGGCTATTTTAGGTTGTGGATCTACTTGCATGGTTGTTTCGTTGTGTTTGCTTCTGAAATAATTTGAAAGAGTTTTAGTAAAATCCTACTCCCTCAAATGTTTACTCTTTCAAGATCTTGAGTATTGCAGCGCTACTCAACCACACTTTTTCAGGATTTCCCCAAATCATCCTATTTTGATCCAGCTTGACCCCATTTGTTCGACATACCTTATAGCCAACAAACGACAGAACCCTATAAGCTTTAACTTCACCTTATAGCATCTAAACAACACTTCCCCGTGCGCCATTACGCTATTCACAAGAAGCTTTATTATCTTTCAAATCCATAGTCGTAAACTCCTTGACCCAATGCACAATACAAAGCTACTCCAGGTCTTAGCTACCTTGTCCGCTAAGGAATTAGAAGAGTTCCAAGCACATGTAAATGAGTTGTCCAAAAGAGAGGCGACAAAAAAACTGCTCGCCCATTTATCCACCTTCGAGGATAAATGGCAGCATGAGGATCTTCAACTTGAAGCCGTAGGAAAACAACTGGGATACAAAGCTCCTTACAAAAGTCTTAGCAATAGAGCCTCTGATCTCTACAAAATTCTGATGGAGTTTATGGTTGTCCGTAGGCCATATTCAAAGGACTACAGATTTGAAAAAGAGTTTCTAGAGTTAAAGATCTTTGAAGAAAAAGCTGCGGATAAACTAAAGAAATTACAAAGGGAAAAGCTAATTAGGCAACTTGATCAATCCAAAACCAAGGATCAATGGTCAGCCTTTCGGCAAATGCTATTGTATGATGTATCTTATTACAATAGCATAGAAGAGAATAGAATAGATCAAAAAAAAACAGAGATAGAACAATCCTTGAAACTGGAAGAACACTTTCACATCAGCTCTAGGTTAAAATATTCTACTGAATTACTGTCTCGTTCTCAAATCATGAAATTCCCTACTGAAAAGTACAATGCTCTGTTTGAGGAAGTACTTTCTAGCAAAATAGATCCAACAGATAATTACCAACTTCTATATCAGGCCACATTTCGAGCACTATACACCCAGGTTCCGAAAGATTTTACAATTGCCTATTCCTTGCTACAGCAAAAAGAGGAATTACTGACTAAAACAGATAGATACCAGATATTCCTCTACCTTATCAATGCAGTGGCACAGCATTCTAGACTAAAAACCATAGAATACGGTCAACAGTTGCTAGCTCTATATAAGTTTGGATTACCTAGGAAACTCTTGTTTCATGAAGGCCAAATCACAAGAGTGACGTTTCTAAATATTGTCGATATAGCAACTAAAATGCGTGATTTTGCCTTTGCTAAGGAGTTCATTAGAACTTATACCAAGAAGTTGCCAAAGGATTACCAAAAAGACACCTCCACACTAGCGGAGGTCATGATTAAGTTCGAACGAAAAGAGTACGATATAGTATTAGAAAAACTTCGCACCTTTAATTTTAAATATCCTGATGAAAAATTTCGCGCGCACATCCTTGTCCTTTGTACCCTTTACGATCTAAAGTCTGAACCCAATGTAATTTGGGACAAGTGTAATTCCTTTAGAACATTCACCAGTAGAAATAAGACAAAATTGAATTCTACTTTCCTGCTTGGCATAGAAAGTTTCATCAGTTTTGTCCAAAAGCTCCTACAACAGAAACTCTCTCAAGCGAGACTCAAAAACGATCTTAATCAGACGGATCCAATTGTTATGAGAATTTGGTTGCAAGAGAAGCTAGAATCGTATAAAGGAATTTCATAGTAAATACTCTACGTAGGAGTGCCTTCTTCCGCTTGAACAATCCCAGAAAGAAAACTATGGAGGCTCATTAATCCCATTGTAAAATGAAGAGCCTCCACAGTATGCCGTATTATAAAATGATTATCTGCTCAATGATAACCATTAGAAGATCTAATGTATCCATGATTTCGATTTTTTGATTAATGAATATGGTTAGAAGGGTTTCCCAATCACCGCTTCTGAGCGCCTGCAGCTACGCCTAAGCCATGCTGTGAATCCTTAGTTTTGGGCATAGCTCTGGCCCGACACAGAAAGGCCAACTTCTGCGCCTGATCAAGCCTATGCTTAGTTCTTGACATGACAGGTCCCTACTGCATCAATGACTGATACAGCCTTGTCTTACCTGTATTTATCGAGTTGTATTTTGCTAGCCATCCTCTAAGGATCGCTAGACGAGTTGTTATCTACTCTTATCGTTTCTTTCTTCTATCCATTAGTGTCGGTTTTCCCAAAATGTTACCCCTATTTCTGCCAATACTTTTCTAATTCGCTAAGAAATGTCTTTGAAATCAATCATTTGACTGGGCAAATATCCGAGCAAAAGCAGTATGGATAAAGCCTGTTCCAATTTTAAAGGCGTTTACGAAAATTTCTATAAATTTTCCTCTTGACCTCTTTATTCGAATCCGTGTCTCATGACTTTTCAAAAGCCAGTCTCTATTCATTCACATCAAGCACATAGGTCATTTAGAATGGCCTAGTCACGTATTCATCTTGTTATAAGAAGATCCGAACCAGTGCCAACAACTTTATTTTTCTTCTCGACTTCCTTTCGACCTACTTACAAAGGTCGCCATATATCACCGTCTCTCTCTCCCTAAAGGTGGATATACACTCAGCCCAAAATGACGACTACGTATACCTAGCTATAGGGCATTTAGTCTCTTAGTCCTGTTGATCCAACTTTCTCCGCTTATTGATATATCCCCCCTTTTGTCTCCTCTTTCGATTAATCATAGCTATGATTCGCTCTACAAGAGAGAGCCCTCTCTTAGGTGATTTTTGTCTTACTTTTAAGGGAGAATTGGACATAAGCAAAGAATTAGTGTGGTTCAATAATTTTGGGCATACCACTCCCTGGCGAAATGGGTACATCTCCATCCGCTTGGGGAAGTATCAACCAGAAAATGTGTTCTAAAAAATCAGGGTTTTAGTAGGTCATTTTCTTAATTCATAAGCAAGGTATTAGCATTATTTGAATTCTGTAAGCATGACCTAGTAAGCACAAGCTATCAACCGGTGAAACCATCATTTTAATGAGGGAAGCATTTTGAGCCCCATACAGGCCCCGCCCTTTGTAATCGATTTCCTGGCCCTTTACAGACTGCAAGTTACATAGGATGGGCCCGCCAAGACATACTCAAAACTGTGTATTCGGACTCCCTAAAATTGATAATGCCTACTACCTATTAATGAGCTTAATTATTTACTACTCATGGGGATTGAGTTTGTAGTAAAGTGAATTTGAAACATCTACACTTATATTATGGAGCGAACAGCGTCAAACATTACAAACGGGAAAAAATATTTAGACAAGCAAACTATACCATGGAGTCGGGTAAGCATGGAGAATAGACTAGAAAATGGAGAAAAGGGTATAGACTTCCCTTTCATCAGCCTATAAAAAAAGCCCCACACACACCGTGTAGGGCTCCACATTTGGTCTAACAAGCTTTATTGCTCCTGGTTGTCAGATAAGACAGACAGGCAAGCATTCGAAAATTCTGTATTTGGGTGCTTAGGGCTAGAGGCTAGCTAGGGATTGTTGTAAGGCCAATAGCTCAGGATGTTGAGAATTGGTGCGGGCAGCTCGTTGGAGGTGTGGAGCAGCCAGCGCTGGGCGGTTTTGTTTATGATAGATATAGGCTAGCGTTTGGTTGATATCGATATTATCTGGGCGCCTTTCGTAGACCTTTTGCGCATACTCCAAAGCCGTTTCATAGTCACCTAGAAGCTCGGCATGTAGGTGTGATAGTTCTAGGTCCATGACATGGCCAGCTTCTTGGTCTTCCGCCAGCATCACCTTCAGTTCGGCTATCGTCTGATCGAACTCAGTCTGACGATTTTGCTTTTGATAAAGGGCGGCCAATTTTTCGTAAAAACTAAATTCGGGAATAATCTTGGCTGCCTGCAGGTACTTTTCTTCTGCGCTAGCCAGGTCACCTTTTTGCTCAGCAATCTCGCCTAGTGCCGCAATGGCGAATGGATAATCAGGGCGGTCCACTAGAATTCGTTCATAGGCTACTTCAGCTTTTTCCAGTTCACCATATTGAGCATAGAGATCACCCAAGGTAAGGCGTGCCCAAGCGGTTTGTTCGTAGCCAGGATAACCTGCATCTACAGCCAATTGCATGGCTTCAATCGCTCCTTCCACATCTCCATGTAACTCCCGGAGATAAGAAATGCGAGCGTAGGACCGCAGATCAGGGCGGATACTGATCATCTTATCAGCCATAGCTACGGCCTGGTCATACTGTCCTAGCTCTACATAAGCATCCACTAAAACACCATATATCTGAGCATTATAAGGATTCATAGCCACGGCTTCCTGACCGGCAGCTAGCGCCTCCGCAAATTGGTGCAACGAAAGCAACACTCCAGCTTTCATCGCTAAGGCTTGAAATTGTTCATCGGGATTCTGCTGGGATCGAGTTAGGGCCTCGTCCAGTACTTTAAGAGCAGCAGGATAGTAATGTCCGTGTTCTCCAGTTACTCGGGCTTCATGGGTGTAGATCTCTGCCAACTTTAAGCGTGGCTTCACCTTCTCTGCGTGTTCTACCAATTCGTTACGATAACGGACATAATTGCTTTGTACCTGCTCCCACTCTTTTTCATAACGGAGATCGGATGGTCGGTCCAACAAACTTGGGATGGCCGAAAAAAACTCAGCTAAGTCTTCTGTTTTTTCTTGGGGTTGACAGGCTGAAATCACTAGTACTAATGCTATTAAGATGTATTTGGGAAAATGCATGCTGTATGTTATTTTGGTGGTGAGTCAGGACCGTAGCTAGCTACATAGCGGCTATTACTTCAAATGACTCAGCGGATAGTGGATGGTAAAAGAGGGAGATAACAGGGAGAAAGATTTTACTAACTCCCTGTCATTAATGTCCCTGTTAAAGACTACGACTATTTCGATTTCACTAGTTTCTGTATCTGAAGGATTTCTCCTCGTTCATTCATGATTCTGGCGAAGTAAAGGCCAGCAGGGTAAGCTCCCGCATTCCAATCCACCTCATAGGTGCCTGATTCCTGGAATCCCTTCACCAACTGCGTTAAGCGTTGACCTTGCATATTGTACACGTCGATGCTGATGGCTCCATCTTGCTCCATTTGATAGCGAAGTGTGGTGTTGTCTGTAAATGGGTTCGGATAGTTAGCCATGCGAACCTGCATAGGCACTTCTGTACGTGGAATGACGGTAGTGGCTGGCTGAATCATGTTGTCCGTCACCGGGCTCACGACCTGCCCACTGCAGATACCATCTCCTGCCCATGGTTGTGCCAGGTACGGAAATCGTCGTTCAAAAGGCTTATCATTAGCTTCGACACCAGTAGTGTAAGTCAAGACATTTAGCAGGTTCTGCGTTACGGGGTTCGGATCTCCGGCCGTATAATCATCATACCAAAGACCAATCGCCGCTAGTACAGCTCCTGAAACAGCTTGCAGTTCAATTCTTGTCACATCATCTTCCAAACGTCTACCATTAGGAAATCCATCCATATTTGGGATCCACTCTAAATCAGCAGAGGTATTATAGCGAGGGTCAGTAAGTCCCAGCACGGCAGCTTGTATCAACCCTAGAGAACTAAAGTCTGGATGATTACGGCGGGTGGCTGGGACAGCCATGTTAAGCCTTAGCATATCCCCACCGTTGGGTAGGAAGTTGTTGACAAAAGGTTTACCAGGGGCTAAGGGGTTTCCGGCCTTGCCTGTAGCCAATTGATAGGGAGGGAAATTGGGTACACCTGTATGGAAAGCAGGCCACAAGTCGACCGATCGCGGCAGGCCAGGTCCTGGCAGTAACAAAGTACCAAATATTGCGTCATCTAAGGCAGTGCCAGCGACAGCATCGGAGCCTTTCAACCCAAACAATCCATCATTACCATTGCCAAAATCGAAGGCTTGCAAGGAGTTTCGCTGAATCCGTAATGGTCCAAAGGCAGGTACTGCTCCGCCAAACAAATCATCATCCATATACAAGGCCAATTCTGGATTGTAGAAGTACTTGTCCAAAAGTGTATCGGCCAATTCATCGTAAGGGGTGATAGCGTTCCAATAATCTTTCATTCCGATGGGAATCACGGCTTCATTCGTCAAAGGCATACCCAGTCGAGATACCTGTACCCAGTCTCCTGAATACTCTTCTCCGCCTGGCCTTAGAGTTCGAATAGCTGGGCGGCTAGCGGAAGCCCATACCCCAATTACATAGTCAGGATCTAAAATATTGTCTGGACGCAAACGGCGAATACCTCGAACTTGTCGCTCAGAGCGCTTCAGCAAGTATGGGATCGGGATTTCCATCACAATCGCACTGGTATTCATACAGGCAATACCATCTTTTGGCGTATCGTTCTGACGTGGTGCGTCGCCCAGATCGAAGATACCTCCTAGGTCTACAAAAAATGGATCATCTACGGGTCCTGCGAAGACCTTTTCTCCGGTATGCGTTCGGCGAATCGCCCTTTTCATCAGGCGATCATAAGTTGTATTCAAACCTACTGGTGACTCAATCGATCGATCACCGATATAGTTAGGAGGGACAGGGCCATCTCCTAGAATTTTAAGCCAACTTCTACCATTATCAATACTCTTCTCTACATCGTATCGCATTCGCAAATTCTGCTTACCTAAACGAATATTGAAGAAGGTAGAAGGGTCCTCGGTTTCTTGATGAAAGGTAAATCGGTAGATGATTTCATCTCCTTCGATCGAAGCATCATTGTCGACGTGGATCTCATAGCGAATGTTCTCTCCGAAGTTGTAATAGTTGGGACCACCATGAGGAAGCTGCAAGGGCACATAGGTTGCAACAATAACGATGCTATTTTTATTATTGGGATTCCTGAAGGCGTACAAATCCACATTATCAGCTAGTGGATCATCTGCGATCAATGGGGCTTCGCGGTGGCTAGAAGCCAGCAAGGAAGTACCCGAGACCAAGCCTATCAGCCCAAGGAATAGTACTTTTTTAAAGAAATGGGTTATCATGATTTTCGATTATTACACCCCTTCCCTAGCCTATTAGGCATAGCACGATCTAAGTCAGTCTTCGTCAATTGACTGGCTAAACCACTAAGAGAAGGAGTATTACTAAGATTTTATTTAGAAGAAATGTAGGCGTTAATTCCCTGTTTCTGTTCCACTCCAAGGAGTAGCCACGTAAGGAAAAGAAGTTTTAAAAGCTTTGTCGTTTACTTCTACACCAGTCGTGTAGGTCAAAACATCAACCAAATCCTGAGTAACCGGGTTGGCATCACCGGCGGTGTAATCATCATACCACAAACCCACTGCTGCCAATACAGCTCCGGACACTGCCTGCAACTCAATACGTGTAACATCATCTTCCAAGCGACGTCCGTTAGGGAATCCGTCCATATTAGGGATAAATTCAAGATCGGTCGTAGTATTGAAACGGGGGTCCGTCAACCCAAGCACGGCCGCCTGAATCAAGCCTAAGCTACTGAAGTCTCCATTATTTCGATCGGTTACTGGGACGGCCATATTTAAGCGCAACATATCCCCTCCATTGGGTAAAAAGTTATGGATGAAGGGCTTTCCTGCAGCCAATGGATTTCCCTCTTTGCCTGTAGCTAATTGATAAGGAATTACGTTCGGAGCTCCGGTATGGAAAATTGGCCAAAGATCAACAGATCTCGGTTTGCCAGGGCCTGGCAATAAGAGCGTACCAAATACCGCGTCGTCCAAAGCGGTTCCAGCCACAGCATCTGAGCCCTTCAATGGGAATAGACCGTCATTGCCATTACCGAAATCAAAGGCTTGTAATGAGTTTCGCTGAATCCGTAAGGCACTAAAAGCAGGTACAGCACCGCCAAACAAATCATCGTCCATATACAAACCCAACTCTGGGTTGTAGAAGAATTTATCCAGAAGATCATCCGTTATTTCTTCATAAGGTGTAATGGAATTCCAGTAATCCTTCATCCCGATGGGGATTACCGCTTCATTCGTCAACGGCATGCCTAGGCGAGAAACTTGTATCCATTCACCTTCCTCCACTGGCGCACTACCATTCGTTTGTAGGGTACGCATAGACCTTCTGCTAGCAGATGCCCATACCCCAATGACATAATCAGGGTCTAATATGCTTGTAGGACTAGCTGCTGCTCCTTCTTTCAGAAGTGTACTGATCGGAACTTGAATGGCGATCGTATGCACATTAAGTTGACCAACACCGTCTCTGGCAGGCTCACCTGATCTTGGTGAATCACCAAGGTCAAAAATTCCTCCAAGGTCCACGAAGAATGGATCATCTGCGGGTCCGCAGAATACCTTTTCTCCCGTACTAGTGGTGGTAATAGCATCCGTAATCAAACTCTCATAAGTAGTACCAAGGCCTACTCCACTCTCAATGGAACGTGGTCCAATATTGGTAGGTGGGACGATTCCATCTTGCACTAGCGTTTGAAAGCTCGCACCACCATCAATACTACGCTCCATCGTGTAGGTGGTCCGGATATTGATCTTTCCTAAACGGATGTTAAAGAATGTCGTCGGATCTTCATTGTTACGAGTAAAGGTAAATCGATAGATAATCTCATCTCCAGGGCGGGTAGCATCATTGTCAATATGTACTTCGTAGCGAATATTTTCGCCAAACGTGTAGTAGTTGGGGCCACCATGCGGCAACTCAGCAGGAATGTAATTGGCTATGATCGTCACTGTATTGGGATCATCAGGACTCCGAAAAGCATAGACATCCGTGTTATCAGCTAGCGGATCATTAGCAATCAAAGGTGCTTCCCTATGGCTAGAGGCAAAACTCCCGATAGAACTACCTAAAAGAAGGGCCGCGATGACTAACCTCAGGGTTCTTTTTGCAATCATGTTATTCAATTTTGCGGTTTTCAATAATAGAACTGGTTTAAACAATGAGTTTGGGCATAACAATGCAGGGGCGGTAGTCGCGCGCTTACCGCTCATATTACTTTCTGTTTTGTCCATTTTTCTCAGACAATTCTTGTGTCATTGAGTCATACTTTTAGCTAGAAAACCTACTTCCATAGGTCGCAATTTTCCTATCTAAAACCTTACCCGTCTGGCCAGTTGGACAGGATCACAAAAATTGTCGGAGAAGGATACCTTTCGCTTGTTGTAGGTAGATACGGGTCCAGTTTTCAATTCGGTTTTACAAAAGGCGTTTTTTTTTACTATTTCTCTGATTTGCTTGTAAACAAAGGGCTTTAGCAGAAATTTTGTGGAAGATTTAGTAGTAAAAGGTGAGGAAGTTGGCAAAGTGATAGATCCAAACAGGGTAAGTTAAGATAGGATATACCTGACTAAGCAAACCAGCAAGTCAACCTAAGGATCTAGCCTTATCGACAATTATAATCCGCTGCAGATTCGAGCAATTAGGTACGGTTACCAATAACTTGTAAATCCGTTAAAGTAGGTGAAATACTTCCCCCTGCAGGTTCCAACGTGATGGCAAAGGCGTCTGCATCCACGATAAAAGGCACCTCAATAAAGGTTTCGCCATTTTCAGGAAGGTCAAACACCCCCATATCAGTTGGTTGATTATCAATTAAAGCCCAAAGCTGATATTGCTTTCCGTTTTCAGGTGCCGGTAATTGAAAAGGGTCGAGATAAGATTTCTGAGATAATGGATTGAAATACACCACTGCTTGTTGGTCAGTTTCCCCATTAGGATCTAGCAAGAGAATGGTTGAAGTACCATTTTCTCTTAGGATAGCCATTGGTGGCTCCGACTGTTGGTCCCTTTCGCATTCTTGCAGCGCAACATTGAGCTCTTCGTTTTCAAGTTCCAAGACTCTTTGCTGTTGTCTAGCATTAAAGAAACCGATGGCTAAAATCACTCCCAGAGCTCCCAACAGGATACCAAGCCATAGTGGTAAGTGCTTACCGCTATTATTGGCAGCATCGCTTGGTGGGGTTGAACTTTGGATTTCCGATTTGATTTTATCAAAAGTGGAAGGCTTAGGTGGCGTTTGGTTTTTCATAGAATAAGCCTCCAAAGTTTGCTCTATAGCCGTCAATTCTTTTTTCACCTCTGGATATTCCATAGCCATTTTCTCCACCTCTCTCATCTCTCTCGGAGATAGTTGGCCGATCACATAGAGTTCCAGTACGCCTGATGATATGTATGATTGTATCTCCACTTCTATTCTACCTTTTTACATTAAGACAATAAATACCCCATCAGCATCAACATCTGCTCTGGTGTCAAGATTTCACGCAAGACAGAAATGGCCTTGCGGAGCCGAGTTTTAACGGTGCCTAGTGGAATACCCAAAGCCTCAGCAGTTTCCTTCTGGGTGTACTGCCTAAAATAGAGGTACTCTATGAGTTCTTGGTGTTCTGGATCGATCTGGGACAGGACTTTCTGTAACCCCACATCGGGAATCTTATTAAATGCCTTCGCTTTTAGCTGCGCATCTACATTTACGAGGGTATCGATCGATTCAGTTTCTTTATTTCGCTGAAAAGAGACTAATCTTGCTGTATCAATTGCTGTATTTCTTGCGATTTGCGACATCCAGGTGAAGAGACGGCTTCTCTTCTCATCATATTGCCCAATTTTTTTCCAAATCTTCACGAATACATCTTGCAAAATCTCCTCTGCTGCTTCCGGATCAGGAATAATCTTTGAAATATGATGAAGGAGGGCTCCTGCGTACTTCTGATAGAGGATCTGCAGTGCTGATTCATCTCCACTTTTCATCTGTTGGATCAGCTTGATATTATCCAATTCACTTTGGTCAAGCACTGGGTTCATGGTAAGGTAAGTGTGTTTTTAAGGATTACCCTTCTTCGACAAATCTCGCGGACAATCACAAAATGAACCGAAAAAGCGCGTACTGACGATTACTGTCAGTAAAGCGTTGAGTTTTATTTTTGAGTGTCTTCAAACACGAGATTTGTCAAAGAACCAGGATTACTACGGCGTACAAATATAAGGGTCTTTTGGAACTATTGGGGGAATTGAAAGATTGTACTATTTTTGCCCTGCAAATTTAAGCGTATGTTTAAAAGATAAAATTTATGGACCAGTCCTCTCTACAATTCATGTAGCTTATTGACCTTTCACCATCTTTCTTGAAACTATTTCAAGCTCACTTTTCGTCCATAAATAATCAATAATAACATGATAGATAAACTCGAAGCCATACAAGATCGCTATTACTATTTGGAGGAGCAGCTCTCTGACCCAGAGGTGATAGCCGATATGAAGCGATATAAGAAAATAGGGAAAGAGTATAAAGACCTCAAGCCCATCATCGATGCCTTTACCTTTTACAAAGATATCTTGGGTAATATTGAGACGGCCCAAGAAATGCTAAAGGAGAATGATGCAGAGATGAAAGAAATGGCTCAAATGGAGTTAGACGAGCTAGTTCCACAACGGGAAACCCTAGAAGAGGACATCAAGCAGCTATTAATTCCCAAGGACCCAGAAGATGAACGAGATGTAATATTCGAAATCAGATCCGGGGCTGGTGGGGATGAGGCGAGTATCTTCGCAGGCGACCTCTACCGAATGTACACTCGCTTCTTTGAATCTCAAGGCTGGAAAACAGAGTTAATTTCAGCGAATGAAGGCTCCGCCGGTGGATACAGTAAGCTCGTTATGGAAGTAAATGGTGAGGATGTTTACGGCCGACTGAAGTTCGAGTCCGGTGCCCATCGAGTTCAACGCGTACCCAAAACAGAATCCCAAGGCCGAGTCCATACATCGGCTGCTACGGTTGCGGTAGTTCCTAAGTTGGAAATTGAAGATGTAGACATCAACAAGGCCGATCTGAAAGTAGATACCTACCGTTCAAGTGGAGCTGGAGGGCAGCACGTAAACAAAACGGAATCTGCCGTCAGGATTACGCACTTGCCAACTGGCGTTGTTTCTGAGAGTCAGGATAGTAGAAGTCAGATTAAGAACCGAGAAATTGCTCTGCAGCGACTCTATGTAAAAATTGCAGAAATGCAGAAGAAGCAACATGAGTCGGAGCAAGCAGCCAAGCGAAAATCACTAGTAGGCTCAGGAGACCGATCGGACAAAATTCGCACGTACAATTATCCTCAAAATCGTATGACTGATCACCGGATTAATCTGACTATGTACAACTTAGATCAGATTATGGAAGGAAACATAGGGGATATAATAGAAGGGTTACAAATGGCAGAGAATGCCGAAAAACTAAAGGGCGAAGACGCCGAAGGCTAACATAATACATAGATTAATATATTTAACTACTTCATTTCTAAAGACCTTACTATCAATTCATCTACTACCTTATCGTAGTATCTTCTGCTGATTTTTTGCTGTTTTGCGGTAATTTTCGCATATTTGTAAAGCTCGGTAAAAAGAGCTTTGCGGGAATGGCAGTATTCGGCTATTTTTCATATCGTTTTTGCTGTTTCCTCATATAACCAACAAGTCTCCCGAGTTCATTAGTCTAATGAATCCTCATCTCGTCTGTAAGCACGACCTACAACACTTTAGTGTTGCTAAGACGATCAAATTCACATGTTACCCCCCTAACACATGTGATCGATAGTTACGAATTGTGCCGACAGAATTAGCAAGAATAGCTATCTACCAGAAACCATTTTTTCTTCATCAGTTATGAAATGCCACAGCATTGCCTGGCAGGGTTTTGCTGTTGACATATATAACTTTGGCAATACTTTTGATATAGCCAGAGTAAGCGATAATCGAATTTTATTAACCAAAAGGTCATACTGTGTATAAAACACCTAAACTAAAGCTTTGGCTGATTGTTGTTTTGTTCTCTTCTGCGACCCAATTGCTTAGTCAGGACATCCATTTTTCGCAATTCGCCAATTCCCCACTAAATCTTAACCCAGCACTCACAGGTGCCTTTGATGGAGAATACCGCTTTAATAGTAGTTTCCGCCGTCAATGGAATCCCACTGTTAATTACCGAACCTTTACCATTTCTGGAGAAAAGAATTTCTGTACTGTAAAGTGCGACTCTAGTAATTGCTGGCGCCCCGAAGGCTTTGCGCTAGGCGCCGTATTCAATTATGATGTTGCTGGTGATTCTAGACTCAGCCTAACACAACTCGAGCTGACGGGTTCTTACAACACCTATCTTGGCTCTGGCTTCTCCTTAGCAGGTGCCCTGATGTTGGGCGGAGCTCAACGTGCTTTCACCCGAGAAGAACTTTCACTGGAAAACAATAGTGATCCTGCCAATAGTAAGTCCGTAGGACGAGAAGCTCGTTCGCTCTTCGATATTTCTTTAGGGGCTAACTTGCATTACCAAGGATGCGCAAGAAGAAATAGCTTAGACTTTGGCATTGGGGTTTATCACCTCAACCAGCCCAACACCAATTTCTTCGATGTGGCCGATATTAACCTTCCTATACGCTACTCCCTTTATGGTCTTGGTGCCTTCCAACTATTCAATCGACTGGACCTACTCGTCAATGGCCTGGTACAATTCCAGGGGCCTTATCAAGAGATTGTGCTCATGGGTGGCGTTAGACTATTGCCCTTCGATACCGACTTAGGTAGCTTTATGCTTGACCTAAACTTAGGTGCTCGCTTTGACGACTCCATCATTGCCATGATCCAACTCCATTATGATATGTGGAACTTTGGAATCAGCTACGATATAACATCTTCTGACGCTAGAGATCTTTTGGGTATTGATGGTGGTCTTGAGTTATCGGTTGGGTACATCGTCAATCGTCCAAACCCTGCTAGAGTTTGTAAAGTACAATTCTAGCCGAATCAAAAAATGATCTATAGTTATTTAATCTACTCTTAAATCCCTAAACAATGAAAAAGCTACTTTTACTAGCTTTCCAATTAGGATTTCTACTCCCCCAACTCAGTGGTCAGTCTACAGCTAGCTATTTGAAGAGTGCAGAAGAGGCATTTGCAGCTAAAGACTATGCTACCGCATACATACACGCTAAAGAAGTGCTCAAAAGAGATTCCAGTGCCAATCTGGATCTTCTCAAAATTGCCATGATGGCTTCTGTCGAGGTGTGTGAATTTGATCAGGCAGAGCAGTACATGCGCACTATTAGCTCCATAGCTCCTGATGACAACGATCCTATTCTTACCTTTTATCGCGCAAAAAATCAACACCGCCAAGGTAATTACGAAGAGGCTATCCAGGCCTATGATGATTTCATCGGCAGTTCTGGTAGTAACAATCCAGAATTGGTTGCCCTTGCCAAACAAAAAGTATCAGAATGTAATCAGCTTCTAGGTCCAAAGATGTACTTAGTAGAGAGAGACAGCAACCCCTCTATTAGTACCCCCAGAATGCTAGAAGATTTAAGCACTCCCGGGCAATCTGACTTTGCCATGCCAATTTTCAAAGACAACATCATCGTAGGGAAACATACTCCACCAGAACAATGTGAATGTGAAAAACCCTGTTCAGATAAGATCTCTTTATTAGAAAGAAATACTTCAGGTGCAGCCAATAAACTGGCACTTCCAAAGAGCTTCAAAAAAGTAGGCCATATCACCTATGCTAATGAAGGGCAGCGAGTATATTTCACCTCTTGCAAGTGTAAAGACGACTCTTACACCTGCGAAATATACTATGCCGATCGCGATGGTAGTAGCACTGGATGGTCTTCTCCGGTAAAACTTCCGGCTCATATCAACCATGGGAAGGGCTATACTAGTACTCAACCATTTTATCTGGAGGGAAAAGATAGAGGCAAAGATATTTTATTCTATGTCTCGGATTTTCATGGAGGACAAGGAAGCGGTAGAGAAGACCTCGATATTTACTACTCCATAGTGGAAGGAAATGATCATAAACCTTCGGTAAGTTTGAATGAAATCAATACTACTGGTGATGAAGTCACCCCCTACTTCCACAATTCTACCCGTACCTTCTTCTTCAGTTCCAATGGCTATATGACCTTAGGAGGTTTTGACTTCGATATCTTCAAATACACGCCATCTGAGAGCGATTATATATCACAATTCCTACGATCTACATCTGAAGCTGAGAATAGTGAATGTTCTGGAAAATCTACCATATCAGGGTTCAGTCGCGAAGTCCAAAATATGGGTAGTCCTATCAACACTCAATTTGACGATTTATTTTTTAGTCAAGAAGAGGGTGGTGATAAAATGATTTTCTCTTCTAATCGAGAAGGGCACAAGTACGCTGAGTTGGAACATTGTTGCCCAGATGTTTTTGAAACAGTCTATAACCCCAAGGTGGATATCATAGTTTCTGTCTTCTGTGAGGGTGAGGAATATTGCCGCCAAGACGGTGATAACCCTGAACCTATTGGAAAGGGTGTCGCTGATCTATTACAATGGGAAGGAGAGTATAAACTTCCTACACCGGAGCGTCCAGGTAACAACAATGTATTCAAATTCAGGGGCATTCCGTTGGATATGACTTTCAAAATGACGGCCACCTTAGGACCAGAATCAGGTTATACGCCGGCCAGCGGTGAAATCTACACAGGGAAATGCGATGGAGAGACGATAAGATTAAACTTGGTTCTAGTACCTGATCTATATTATAGTATCAATTTTATTGACCAGTGTGACGAGTCCAAAGCCGTAGATGTAAGCAACTTTGTACTTAGGGATAACGACACAGGGCAAGCCGTCCCACCTATCGAGCAATCAGGCACCCATACTTTCAAATATCAGTTGTGTCCCAATACTACTTATAGTTACACTACAGATGGTTGTTCTGCCTTAGATGCCAACTATCGCTTTCCTAAAAGTTTTTCAAAGACCATCACTACGACTTGTGCTCCCCTAGATGACCAAGAGACTATCCCACTGATTCCACCCCAGCCACTAGTAGTCAACTTTGTCGAGTACTGTGATAATGGCATTCCTGTACCCGTTAATAATTTTGTGCTGAGGGATCAAGCTACTGGTGCGGAAATTAGCCCAGTTAAGACCGATGGAGGTCACACCTATAGCTACGAGATCTTTGCCGGCTCCAAATATGAATTTAATCCTGACGAAGCCTCCCCAGTAGATGAAGAATACGTTTTCTCAGATAAAGGAGAATTGACCACCGTAGATGCGGCTTGTGATGGTAGAAACTTTATTATTCCACTCCACAAACAGACGCCAATAGTCCTAGACTTTAATCTTCCTTTATACTTTGACCACGATCAACCTAGAGTTGAAAATGTTCAGCAAGATGGACAAGTTAGGGACTATACTTCTTTCTTTGAAAGCTACCTGACCGGAGTAGATTTTGACCAAACGGTAAGGCCCTACAGGGACGACAGCGAGTACCAAACTCAAAGGAATCAACTTAGGTTGGCGGATGCAGCTTTAGTAAATGGCATAAACAACGATTCTCTTAGAATACGATATCAGGACTACCTTCAGGCCGTAAGCGATGGGCGAGCAAGAGGATCTGTAGCTGGTAGTAGTTGTAATGGAGATACTACCGAACTTGCGGTCAGAAATTTCTTCAATGAGCTACGAAGTAACTATCAACAATTTACCTCTTCTTTAACAGATCAAGTTGAGCTGCTTTATGAAGCTGGTTATGATATCAAAATTATCGTCGAAGGAGCCGCTAGTGGATCAGGAGGGCTAGTGCACAACAATAGCCTATCAGGAAGACGAATCGCTACGATTACCGAGTACTTTAGGGACTATATCGAAAAGCAAGTTGGAGAATTTGATGCAACTCGCTTCAGTTATGTTGAACGACAGAAAGGTTCCAGTGAATACGAAGGAAATTACCCGCGCAGGGGCGTATGTAGAATCTATGATGTCAGAGCTGCTCGAGATCGAAACATCAGGATCCTCAAGGTAGAAGGGCTTCCTAAAGATAAACCCCTTTGTGATCCTGCCACTTATGGAAGTGTAATCCATCCTAATAACAACTAAACCCTACTTAACACCTCCCGCTAAAGGCAGAATAATGAAAAATAAGATGATATCTAAACCATATAGAATAGTGCTAAGTACCCTGGTACTACTTCTCTCTATAGAGGTGTTAGCCAAAAGCAGCCTAAATGCTGATCAGATGCCCTACGGTTGGATCCAAGAAAAGATCGACTGGACAGATGCCGCCCACATCTGGAACCCTCAAAAGGTACAGCAATTACAAGAAAGAGGTGAATATACTTCCATCTTCGCTACCTCGCTCTGGGGGCCTTTCGGCACGGATAAAGCAACTAGTTTAATCCTAAATAGTGATTGTGACAATGTGGTTGACCCCGGATCAATCGGCTATGACCAAGAGTTTTGTGAACCCAATAGTGATCCCGATGAAATCGTGAGCCTCACCCCTGCCGGTGGTGGTAGCGGCGAATTGGAATACATCTGGTTAATCAAAATCGGGAATGGCGATTGGGAAACCATTCCCGGTTCCACAGGGGCATCCTACGATCCCGGGCCTCTTTCTCAGCCAACTTTCTTTCGTCGATGTGCTCGCCGTGTCGGTTGCGAAGAATACCTCGAGACGGACATCATTCACATCACCTTTTTGATTCCTTCTTTGCTAGAAAGTAGCAAAGAATGTGTGGAAGGGGAGCCTGGTAAATACCAGGTGGATTTGAACCCAAGCAATGTTACCCAAGTAACGGCAAATGGTGAAATCATTTACCCTCCGTACATTGTACAAGCGGATTCAGGAGAAGTAATCCAAGTGGTAGCTACTGGAGATTGTGGAACGATCGAGCGTACGATTACGGATGAAGGAGTTGACTATACCGTGTGCGAAGAAACTATTTGCATAGCTCCAGAAATTACCATTACCAGCGGCCCAGTTTGTAATGATGACAATGTAAGTTATACAATAGAATTTACCGTTACCGATGCAGATTCTGTTTTTGTAAACGGGGTTCTACAAGAAGGGAATGGCCCTGATTTTATTGTTGAAGTACCTGAAGGAGAGAATGCTAGTATTCGCGCCGTGAATGAATGTGATAGCGCTACGAGTTTGGTCAATGGTATTCCATGCGAAGATGGCTTATGCCCAGTCACTATTACCATACCTACTGATGGCAATCCATTCTGTAACGATGATAATGAGACCTACACGGTAACCTTTACCGTAGAAGGAGCAGATTCTGTTTTTGTAAATGAAGTATTTTATACGCCAACTAGTGGCAACACTTACACGCTTACTTTCCCAAGAGGAGTAAGAACGTGCATCTTCGCCTGGAAGTATGATGAAAATGGCGAGGCGATATGTAGAGCAAACCGAGAAGTGGAAGCACCTCCATGCTGTGACGATCCTGATCCCAGCATTCCTACTATCCTAACTGAATGTAATGATGACAATGCGACATACACTTTAACCGCTACCGTGCTTAATGCCGACGAAGTGAGAGTCAATGGAGAACTGGTCGCCCCAGAAGCTTCGGATTCTACCCAGTATGTGGTAGTTCTACAAGTTGGTGTACGTGCTGAGATTGAAGCGATCACCGAATGTGATGGCCAAAAACTGAGAGCTTTCCGTTCAGCAGAATCACCAGTTTGTAACTGTCCTAAGCCGGAGATTGAAATTACGGAACAAGTGTGCGATGCAGATGGTCAAAATTACAATATTAGCTTCACCGTTATGGGTGCTGATTCCGTTTATCTAAATGGAGAATTGCTAGCTGGAACTGGTCCTGACTTTTCCGGAACACTACCGACAGCTGTGGATGCTATGATTAGAGCCGTGAAAGACTGTGGAGATGTAAAAGCAGAAGCTACCGCAACGGCTCCAGCTCCTTGCTGCTTGCCTACTCCAACCATCGTTATCGACGAAAAATTCTGTAGCGCCGATAGCACGGACTTCACGCTTACTTTCACCGTAACAGACGCAGATGAGGTTTTTGTCAATGATGTGTTGCAAACAGAAGCAGGTCCGCAATATACGATCACGCTTCCAGCATCTGATACAGCCAGAATCTTAGTTAAGAATGAATGTGCACAAGCTTCTCGCCAAGAAGTAGCTATCTGCTGCCCAAAACCAGAAATTATCATTTCTTTTGATGATAATCCTGCATGTAACGATGATGGAGAGACTTACACTTTAGATTTCACGGTAACAGGAGCGGTATCTGTTTCAGTCAATAATGTAGAATTAGAAGGGGCTGGACCTGATTATTCTATTACGCTCCCCAATGGTACGCAGGCTTGCATTGTAGCCACCGCAGACTGTGGTAACCGAGGAACCAGAGAGGTAGAAGCACCCGAGGAGTGCCCACCGCCTTGTCCTACACCAACGGTGAACATCACCGTAGATGACAACAACCCGATGTGTAATCCTGGCGACACCACTTACAATATTACTTTCACCGTCTCCAACATGCCGGATTCCGTATTCGTCAACGGAGACCTGGTAACTTCTGAAGATTCGACCTTCTCTATCGATGTGCCCATCGATCAGCAGGCCGTCATCACAGCCGTAAAAATCTGTGGAGACCTCAGAGCAGAAGACTCTGAAACCATTGATCCGCCTACTTGCCCACCGGTTTGTCCTACACC
>JABSSL010000054.1 GCA_013214355.1 Saprospiraceae bacterium
CCGAAAAACTGAGCGAAGCCTGGCGGCAGGCATTAGATTTTGTCACCTCAGAAATGATGAACTGGAAAAATGGTTAGTAACCCCATTCCTAGTATCATAAGTATTGTCCTCGGTAATTCTTGCCACAATAGCTCTCTCATTGAGATGTTGACTTATCTACTAGCAATGAATAGCTTGGAGCCCAATCATAAAATGATGATATAAACTTGATCACAAAGGATAATTGTTATCTAAACTCCTGTATCTATTACCCTTCGTAGAAACCGTACGGAAGCATTTAGTATTGTTATAAGAAAGTGTTGACATTTCCCTTAATCAAGGGTAACATTCAACAACCTCAGCTTGGGAGTCAGTCAATTCCTCGAATTCCTTTGTCTTAATCTCTTGTTTGGGGGTACTTTGAAATAGTTCCCAAAATTCTAGTTCTCTCTTGCTTGAGTATATTCTCGCTATGAGTATTATCCTTGAGTTGGGTAGCTTAGTATTCAGGAAGTTAAGGAGGGATTGGTATGAGTTCTATAGAAAGACCAAACGAAACTTGGTGGCAAGCGTAATATTTCTTGATGACAGGAATAATGTGTTGATAATAAATGACTTATGATTGGGTTAGGCTCGCCATTTTAAGTATAAATCATTGGTGCCAGTTATTCAATCAAGTGATTCTTAGATTACTCTGTTGGCATCTTAACAGAATTCCTAATCTGTAGGAACGTCTCCACCTTAGCGCCAATGCTATACAATTAGTCCTTTTCATTTGCTATTGATCTTTCCAACGTTGGGTACAACAGGGAGCACTCTTAATTACGTTCATAATTGAATAGAAAGATGTTGTGGTAGATATAAAAAAGTAGGACTATGATTGAATAGTCCCACTTAATCGTGCATTGATGAGATGCACAGTTCATGACTGCAATATGCAAATATTTATGGATACCTTCAAATGAAAATAAATAAAAATTCAGAGTTATTTTAATATAAAAACCGATTAGGTTTAGGTTTAGTTGATTTTCATGATAATAAAAACTGTTTAGAGATATAATTAAATTTTTGTTGTAATAATTTAATTTTATAGTATTAGTTAAGATTTTGTGTTGAAGTTCTCTGTATGGTGATGTTTTAGGGTTAAGTGGATTTTTTAGTGATTTTCTTATTTTGGTAAATTGTATAAAATATTTTTTGTTTAAGCATTTCTTGTGTTGCGTTGCAGAATTCCCTACTTTTGGAGAGGATGTAAAAGTGGAGGTGATGACCACTATCCAGTATTTTAGAGCAACAATGGATGCAATGTGAGATGCACAGTTCATAAACCCCTTAATCTCTCGTTGTATCAGCAACTTTTTATTATGAAAGATCAAAAATTTATTGCTGGACTTGAGAGATTTTTTCGCATAACCTGTAAAGAACAGCCACTAAAAGACTTAAATAGGGTCAAAGGTGAAGTTATAGGATTAATTGAAAAAGGTCAGCTATTATCTGCTGCAAGGATGCTGGCAGAGTTTTTCAGGCAAAAAGATTTGGCTTTATATAGAACTGCCATAATAGTTTCAATGGAGGTCTACACCCTAGAGGAAGCTGTGGTTGGGGGAAGATTAGCTTGGGATCAGGAGAATGAGACCAGGTGCAGGTTAGCAAATAAGATGATGAAGATGATTTACCCGAATATAGCTTAGATTTAGAGTCTTATTCACATGAATAAATTTTTTCAGCCTTGCATTCTGATAGGATGTTCTGTATTGCTAGCTGATCTACGGGATAGTATTGATAGGAGTATAGATATTTAAAATAGTATATCAGCCTTGATCAGGAAATATTCAGACTTTTAAATTTGATGTAGATAAAAAGCATAGGCCGAAAGAAGGCCAGGGATATTATAGTTTCAATACCGTAGATATATCATCAATTAACTCCTAGGAAAAAGGATACAATTCTATGCACTAATGGTTTTACTTTCTCCGAATGCTAAAGCAAATGTATGTCCCGAATCAGGGCACTATAGATAAGTGCCCATTTCCCTGCTGTTCCTTACATATATTATTTAAGAAATAACATATTACATCCTAGTAAAGTATTCTGAACTTAATAGTGTGTTTGATCTCCTTCAGGTCAGTCAATACTTCCTCACTGTACTTCTTGTTGATATCCGTAATCACATAACCGATGTGATTGTTCGTCTTTAAATATTGGCCTAGGATATTAATCTTATGCTTTGCCAAAACACTATTGATGTTGGCGATTAGTCCAGGGCGGTTTTCATGGATATGAATCAAGCGGTGTGCATTCTTGAGCTTTGGTAGTTGGAGGCGGGGGAAGTTTAGACTATGTGCTGAGCTTCCGGTATTGATGTACTCAATGATTTTATTGGGTACAAAGGAAGCCGTATCTGTCTGAGCCTCTACTGTGCGTCCACCGATATATGGGGTCAGGATCACATTGTCAAAAGCGCTCAATTCCGTTCGGAAGTCTGTCTGCTCATCAAAAGGATGTTGAGGGAACACATCCACTCCAGCCCCTAGCAACTTACCAGATTTTAGATTTTCCAGTAAAGCTTCCATCTCGACAGCCTGGCCATTGCATAGGTTGATTAAAACGCTATTATCCTGCATGGCATTGAAGGCTAAACGGTCAAAGAAGCCTTCGTTCTCCGATCGATTATCAACATTAATCGATACCACGTTCGACTTACGGATCAATTCCTTCAGGCTTTGGCATTTCACGGCTTTACCTAGGGCTGGTTTTTCTACGATATCATAAAAGTAAACATCCATCCCCATGGCCTCCGCCAGGATTGACAGTTGTTGCCCAGAGTGGCCATAACCGATAATCCCAAGCTTTTTACCACGCAATTCGAATCCACTATGGCCGCTGCGATCCCAGCTACCCGCTTTCATCCGTTTGTCATACACCGGAATACGACGTAGTAGCATGATGATTTGTCCGATCGCCAGCTCCACTACCGAACGAGTATTGGTATAAGGGGCATTGAATACAATCACTCCTTTATCCGCACAAGCGCCCAAGTCAACCTGGCTGGTACCATTACCAAAAATGCAAATGGCCATCAAGCGATTGGCACTTTCTAAAAGGCTTTTGGTAATCGGTGTCTTCGGTAGAACGCCAAGAATCGAGGCTTTTTTCAGTTTTTTTGTTAGTTCTTTTTCCGAAACGCTTTCTTTCAAGGCTTTGACCTCATACCCTTCTCCCTCGAAAACAGCAGCGGCATCTTCGTGCACCCCTTCCATCAACAAGACCTGGATCCGATTCTTAGGATAGGACAGCGCCCTAGGCATCTGGTTTACGTAGAGGAATTCATCAAAGGAAGGCGTGATGTGGTCGGCCTTGTCCAAGATGTTTTCCCGTAAGACGTTCTCCGTAAAGGCAAAAAACTGATGAGCGATACCTGCTTCCACCATCTCAAAATCAGTGTAAGCATCTCCGATAACCATGATCTTGCCGTCTAGTCCTAAGGCTTTCAAGGTTCTAGATTTACCTTTACTATGCGCCAGATAATTCTCTTGATCAAAGTCGGTGACCCAGCCTTCGTCGTCGTAAACGAATGTATTAGCTAATACAAAGTCGGGATCAATATCATAAGCTTGCACAATGGGGTCAATAAAGTCCTTGAAACCATTGGATACAATATATACTCGTCCCTTATTTTTCTTGAAAAAGGCCTTATTCCTGGAAAAGGAAATAGATACCTTTTTCTTCATTCGTCGAACCAATTTCTCTAGGTGACTACGATGCACTTTTAGTAAACCTAAGCGCCGAGTAAGCGAATCATTAAAGGTGATTTTTCCATCTACTCCCAAGGAAGTGATCTTCTTGATCTCCTCTACAATTTCATCCTTATTCGCTGCATCTTTCAGTACGATTTCCGCCAGTTCTTCCAAGGCTTCCACCTGCATGAAGGTGCTATCAAAATCGATGATGACCCAGCTATTTTGAGCTTGTACGGTCTCAGTATCAAATGACATGACTAAATGTTTTTGTTTGACGCTGCGAAAATGCGGAATTGTGCTGGAAAAAGGGTAATATTTTAACGATAAAGATGACAGGCTACAGAAAAAGGTTTGAAGGGGAGGAATCAAAATACATCTTGGTATCTTGATCACAAATAGATGGCCCTTATGGTAAAGAATACAGACTACTTACAAATCCTGCTAATCATGGCCAGCTTCAGTTTTCTTTCCTTGTTCGGTTGTCGAAAGTCAGGGATGACGGATGGGCAATCTATTGAACAGGGTTCGTTTACAATCACGTCTAGAACCCAAACATCTAGCCGCTATGATATCAATACGGCTAGCAGAAGGAGGGATACGATTACCAAGTATAAGGTACAGTATGCCGGCGAGCCACTGCCGTTCCCCGATGAAGCTGGCCGGGACCATATGTGGAAGGTTTATCTCCTATCAGCAACACCAAGCCCTGCGCTATTGACTATCGGTCGGTCCGCTTTCCTGTGGTCTGAAAAGGATGGCCAATTGGTGTCTACTCAGTTACTGTTACCCAGTGACGATTTCCTTACACTGCAGCCCATTGGTGCATCGATAGAAATGATGCAACCACAGTGGACGATCTATCAAACGGATGATCGTGAGGCCTCCATAGAGCTTATGGGCAGCTCTCATCTTTTGGTTAACCAGGAGAAATTAATTAGCCTTTCAGACCTTACTGTTTTTTCTATCCCTAGGATGAGACGCCTTATCGACGACTTCTATCCACAAACCAGTAATGGTGCCCAAGGATTATCACCCGATGAGCAACAGATTGTGATGATCGGTAGTAAATCAGATGAAGTTGATCGCATGCGTTATAATTATGGTCTGATGGTATACCCGCTCAATGGAGGAGAGGCCTACGTCTTGTCGATTGACCCAAATGCAACGCGGCTTCCAGAATACGAATTGATCAATCCAGATTGGTTTAGCACTTATTACGAATGGGAGAAATCGAAGGATGGAACATACCGACTAGTGGAGAGAAAGTTAGCTCAACAGCCCTTTTGGCAAGGTTGGTTTCGCGGCCCAGGAGATCAGCGTTTTAGTTTGAAACCGGTATCAGAGGAATTGTTACCACGCTTTGGTGAGTTTGTCAGAGCAAAACTGGCCTTGCCTTCGGATGCTATTCAACAGGAGCAAACGGAGAGTTTCCAGTACTTGAAGTTTGTCCATGAAGGCAAACGATTTACGATCAGCTATTGGGAAGAGGGCCAACAGTTAGGTTTTAGTGTTGATCTCTTAGAGCGGGGAAATGGAGCAACAGATGAAGTGGTCAATGCAATAGGCGAGGCCTTTAACGAGGAACTGGCTAAAGGGAATTATCAGAAATATTTTACTAACTTGTGATTGAAAACTCATATGATGACATTACCCGAAAACATTTGGAAAGCTTTTGCCGCTCACTACGAGCAACGCTTCGATGAAGGAGACACTCCATCCGTACAGCCCAAGCTGTTGTCGGAAGTAAATCAACCTATTCCGTGTAATATTTCTGGGTTCTATTTTGATCATCACAAACTGCGGCCGGGCAATGGCCCACGGATTCTTTATCATGGTGAGCCCACTGCCGATGTGATCATTTTGACTCATGGCTTCACAGATTCTCCCTTTTATATGCAAGCGGTTGCGGAGTCTTTTTTTCTACAAGGCTTGAATGTTGTTCTTCCGCTGCTGCCCGCGCATGGGTTAAGGGAGCCAGATGCCCTAATTCGTGATGAACAGTTAGATACGCGCTGGCGGGCCACCCTGGATCATTCGGTGGAAGTGGCCGAAATGCTGGGGAAACGTGTCTCCATTGGCGGTTTTTCTACGGGTGGTGCACTCAGTTTAAATAAGATACTTCGGAGTCCGGGACAAATAGGAGGAGGTTTGTTTCTCTTCTCTGCGGCCCTCTCCCTGGGGAAATGGGTAGATAAAATAGGTAATCGTGAATGGGTAGAATGGACCATTAGTTTCTTCATGGATAAGGAGGCAGTACCTGGTGATGGCCCCGACCCATATAAATATCCCGTGCTTCCCCTTTCCGTAGCATCCGAGATTGTAGAGATCATTCGGGAGAACAATCAACTGCTTCGCCAGCTAGAAGCTTGGGGAATCCCCGTTTTTGCGGCCCACTCACACCACGACGAAACAACACCGATTAAAGGAGTAGCGGACTTTCTTGAAGAATATGTACCTATTGATCAAAAGTTATTCTTTGAGATCGAGGAGGAGGTGATGCATGCGGCCTTGCCCTTGCGAGAAAATGTTCCGGTTGATTATACAAAAATTGGAAGCCCAAAGGATAAGGAAGAGGATCGGAAGCAAAAGCGAGAGAAGTGGTTGCGACACGTCACTGCCAATCCTTTGTTTGGGGAGATGATGGGGCAGGCCATGGGCTTTTTTCGGAAAAAGCTGGGCTAGGCTTTCAATGTCTTACACCACGTCATGGCTAGGGAAATCTTCGGAAGTCTGATTTGCCCCCCTAGTCCTCCTACCGCAATCAGCCATAAGTCGACCATTCCTACATTGATACCACCTCACCTTTGAAAGTTTCAAGCCTTTACTTAACTTTCCCCTGAAATAAATAGCTAATGAGAAAACCAGGCAAGACGTATTTTGCTTCAGACTTTCATTTGGGGGTAGATGGGCAGTTGAGTAGCAGAGAGCGAGAGCAGAAGATCGTCCGCTGGCTGGATTTCATAAAAGCAGATGCTGAGGCCATTTATTTGGTGGGTGATGTGTTTGATTTTTGGTTTGAATATCAGACAGTTGTGCCAAAAGGCTACGTTCGCCTCCTAGGTAAGCTTGCCGAGCTCAAAGATGTGGGAATTGCTATTTATTTTTTTACGGGGAATCATGATATGTGGATGTTTCGTTATTTCGAGGAGGAATTTGGGATTCCTATATACCGGAAACCGATCGTACGAGAAATTTATGGAAAAACCTTCTTCATTGGGCATGGCGATGGCCTAGGCCCGGGAGATCATGGGTATAAATTCCTGAAAAAAGTATTTGCCAATCCGGTATGCCAATGGCTATTTGAAAGACTACATCCCAACTTCGGGGTATCTTTAGCCAGTTATTGGTCACGCAAAAGCCGTTCTGTCCAGCCCGTCGGTAAAGAATTCTATGGCGAGGACAAGGAATGGTTGATTATATATTCCAATCAAAAACTTGAAACAACACCTGCTGACTATTTTGTCTTTGGGCACCGACACTTACCCATCAATCACGTGCTAAAAAACGGCACTAGCCGTTATATTAATCTGGGGGACTGGTTATTCGATTACGCTTATGCCGTCTTCGACGGCCAAAACATGGAGCTTCAATTCTTTGAAAATGGTGCAGGAAAAGTATTCGGCAATCAGAACCTTACAAATAAGCCTGCTGAGCCTTAGTTGCTTGATCGCTTATGTTAGGGTAGGATTTGCACAACCGTCCAATGTCGCTAGTAGTATTCAGGACTTGATTCCTGGAAAGTACGCCTATTTTACGACTGACAAACTCAAACGGATCTACGCGGTGAACGCCGCTAATGAATTGATTCAGTTTGATTCCAATGGTAAGGAGTTATTTCGTTATAACAACAACACCTTAGGGGAATTGACCTATATCGATACCTCTAATCCCTTTAATCTCCTCCTCTTCTACCCAGAGTTTCAAACTATTATTATACTGGATCGTACGCTTAACCCCACCGCAGAGCTTAACCTTCTCACCACAGAGGTGGGGGACCCTATGGCTGTGGCCCTTTCTAACGACAATCAGTTGTGGATCTATGATGCAGCGAGCTTACAGTTGAAGAAGCTAAATGCCAAGGGTGAGGTATTGCTAAGTAGTGGGGATCTTAGTTTAGGACTGCCTTCACCTCCAGTGCCAGAGCAAATCGTGGCTAGTGCGGACCGGGTTTATCTGAATGATCCATCCAAAGGCTTGATCATCTTCAACAATTTTGGACAATATCTACAGATGGTCCCTATCCGTGGCATTACGTATTTTCAAGTATTAGATCAGCAGTTGATCTATCGGGTAAAGAATGGAAAGCTGTATTCCTATAATCTACAGTCATTACTAACGAGTCCTATCGACCTGGCCAATCAAACGGCAAAATCCCGTTGTGTTAACATTCAATCAGGACTCCTGTACTCCATGCATTCGGACGGGATTCGAATCGAATTTTTGAAGTAAGGGATACCAAAAGGCATATCTAGCATCAAACCACACTTCTCTATAGTGATTGAAATACAGAAAACTACGATTTGATGCCTAGATTAGAATCATTTCATCTTAGTACAGACGCTTATAGCGGTAGGTGATCGTCTTTTTTTCACCTGGCTGTAAGCTCAATATCCAGCTTACCTCACGGCTCTGGTCGGGGCGATCTAGGTTTTGCTGCCCTACGTGACCTTTGGTCCAAGGAATATCACTTTCCAATAGCTCACCCGACAATTCTCTTTTTACTTCTAAAGTAATTTCCCTCCTTTTAAAGTTGCTCACCTCTACCAGCGCTTCTATCGTTAACAATTTTCCATCATTCTGCCCGTTCTGCTGTGTGTCTTTGATTTTTTCGTCATCCAGTACTAAAATATCAGGTACTTCCGTCATTTTGACCTTGGCCATCAGGCCTGCGGGGACAAAATCCAAATGGTTTTGACTGATCGGATACATTGATCCATTTTCATCCTTTACAAAAGATATGGCACCATTCGGTAAGGGAAGACCCGATTGATTTTTAAAGGTGAGAGAATGCCAGACCGTATTTCTGGATGTATCACTATGCCGCTCATAGGGCTTCAAGTATTTATCCAACCGAACAGAATAACTGTCTTCATAGCTGATATCCATCTCCAACAGATGGATTAACATTCTCCCTCCTTTAGGCAGCGTCAGGTTTTCCTTCCCATAGTAAAATAGATCTTCATTGCTCATGTCGCTTTCCGGCTCCAAATCATCCAGATAGGAGTCTTCGTTCACGTGATGATTTGCCCTGCCCCTGCTTCGAACAATTACACTGTCTGTATACTGAGAAGACTGGGAACGCGAGGTTCTTGCCAGACCAGACATGAATTCCGACAAGCTTTGCTGGGAAAACAAGGGTTCCTTAACTTCTGAAATAGAGGGTATCCCCAGAACAAAATTTACAGCTACGTCCTTCAGGTCTTCTATTTCATTATATACATTCGCCTTTAGACTAATTCTCGCCTTTTGATCTCCTAAAAGCTGAAGGTGATAATTAGGCAACCAACTCAGGCCCCTTTGAAAATACATTAGATCAATGGGTACCGATTTTTGCGACTGCGCGAAGTCGAGCTGAAGAACGGTTCTTCGAGCTCTTTTCTGATGATACAAATTTGGCTCTTCTTCAAAATCAAAACGATCGATCGCTGCTACGGCGATTTGCTTCCACCCTGTATCCATTTTGATCAGTAGGACATCATCCTGGATCGACATTATTTTACCGGAATAGGAGGAAGGCTCGTCTTTCAGGGTAAACCCAATGGTTTTTTCCAGGTTATGACTGAGCAAGTCTTTCAAGGTCAGGAGGACCTCCTGCGTTTCAGCTTCCTCCTCAAATACGGATGTCCGAAGTAAGGGATTGGTTGGCGAGGAAAACCGGACGCTACCAAAAATAATGGGAGTGGAGTTCCTTTCTCGAGGAGGTACAGTCTTGCCATTCCCTTGGATAGCACCGCCAATCGGCAACTTGTCAAATTTTACTTGACCACTTGAGGCATCTACCTCACCATTTTTGTGGAAAAAAGCAATCCCATTTTTGAAAATGGAAATGCGCTTTGTGTGGAAGTTTGGTTTTGGGGCATGGTTCGTGCTCATTTCTTTTTAGACTTCAATGGGTTAAAAATAAAAAACGGGCACCAAGCTCTTGGTGACCCGTGTTAGTCTAAAGGAAGAAAGCACTCGATTAGTTCCATTAGATCAATCCCATGATCAGATAGATCAGGGCAGCTCCTCCTCCCGCAATCATGGCATAGGGGAGCTGTGTTCGTACGTGGTCGATATGATCGGTAGCGGAAGCCATGGAAGAAAGAATTGAAGTATCTGAGATCGGTGAACAGTGATCTCCGAATACCCCACCGCCCAGCGCTGCGGCAATCGTCACATAGACATTGGCATCCAGTTCTTGGGCCATGGGTACGGCAATGGGTATCATAATGCCGAAGGTACCCCAGGAGGTCCCCGTAGAAAAGGCGATGAAGCAACCCACTAGGAAGATCAAGAATGGCACCAATCCGGGCGACAACCAACCTTCTACAACCCCAGCTACATAAACGCCAGTGCCAAGGTGGTTTTTACATACATCACCGATCGCAAAAGCTAGCATCATCAACAAGGCTAGCGGCATCATCCCGGAAATCCCTTTCAAGGTGAGTTCTACCATTTCGCGAAAGCGCATAATACCTTGAGCTTTATACAAGATCATGGCTAGAAGGGTAGAGCCTAGTACGGCGATTAAGACTGCCGTCGATCCGGAACCTTTGCCAATGGCATAAAATAGCTGTCTTCCTGTACTGGCATCCGGGAGATCTTTTATTGCGGTCTCCCAGCCCGTGTAGGCTAGCATTACCGGCATCAAGAGTACCATGGTGAGGATGGGGATGATCATATTGAAGGCCTTCGGAGTCACACCTTCTGCCGTTTCCACCTCCGTCAACTCATCCGAGACCATGGGCTTGGAATTATCATTGAGCAATTTACCGGTTTCCCTGACTCGCTTCTCGGCCTGCACCATAGGGCCAAAGTCTTTTCGACTGAAGATGATCACCAAGGCCAGAATCAAAGCTAGAATAGGATAGAAATTGTAGGCCATGGCCTTGAACATCGTGGCAAAGGGATCGCTAAAGCCTTCCGCCACGAGGAGTCCCATGATAAAAGCACCCCATCCATTGAAGGGAATCAAAATACTAGCCGGTGCGGAACTAGAGTCCGCTATATAGGCTAATTTCTCTCTGGAAATACCTAAACGATCAAAAACAGGTCGATAAAGGGCCCCAACCGTCAGTACGGAAATACTGGATTCTACGAAGATCAGCACGCCAGTTAACCAGGCCAGAAATTGCACAATTACTTTGTTGCTACCACTTTGCTTTTGCTCATATCGCTGTAAAATTCGATTTACTCTAAGGATAAAGCCCTCTACCCCTCCTGAGCGCTGAATGAAGATGATTAATGCACCCACCAAGGCTGCAAACATTACCGTCCGCGTATTTCCGGCGTCTTCAAATACCCGGACCAAGGCCTCCACTGTGGCAAAAGTGCCCGTTAAGATGTTTCCACCATTAATAATGACCCAACCTAGCCAAATACCGAAGAGCAAAGAGATAAAGACTTGTTTGGTTCGAATAGCTAAGACAATGGCAATAAGGGGTGGGAAAAGCGAAAGGAATCCGTAGTCTTGCATAGTTGACTGAGTTGGCCCGCAGCGCAAACATCCGAATTTTCTAAGCGGAATGGCTAAGCAAATTTCGGATGTTTTGCTAGATTGTTTGTTTGAAAATGTAGTTGATAAGGCACTAAATAGCCTTGTTTAGCGGTAATATACAAAGGCACCAGCGATAAACGAAATGCACATGGCTTGAGCCGAAAGGAAGAATTAAAGTGGAATGAAAAGAAAGGCGGCAAGGTATCCGAAGACGGGCTTGGTACTATCTTCGGATACTTTGTGAAGATTGCAAAGGAGGGACTAAAAAATTTCACCTGTAGAGGTGAGTACGCTTATACTGACACTGCCAGCGTGATTGGCTCTGAAATTATCTACTACTTCTTTAATGGCTTTTTGATCCCCTTCATATTCAATAATGAAACTAGAAACCTGACCCGTTTCAGGGGCACCACTGACTAGTAACTTATTATCTAGAAAGGAGAAGTATCCATATTTGCCTTCAGTCAGGGATATTGGATTTCCGAAGGTCCTCAACTCTCCCAAGAGCGCGCTCGCCGTAGACTGGTCTGCACTATTTTGGTACGCCACAAATCCCCAGACGCTGTTGTTGGGTACTCGTCGTAATACCTTTTCTGGAATGATAATACCTTCTTCTGTATCCATTTGTAAGGTGTAGGATTCACCATTCACCAAGAGTTGCCCTTCGTTTACTACTGTCTCTCCTAAACCAATTTTCATCTTGAAGAACTGATTTTCCAGATCTCCAACACCGATTTTGGCAGCAGCTGGTCCTATTCCTGGTAGGCAATCTGCTGGAGGAGTAATGTCGTTAATGGATAGATCAAACTGATTGGCAGCAGCTTCCCACTTATAATCAATGGTATAGTTTAAGCAGTCCTGATTTTTGATGCTTTGGAGGTCAATTCGTAGGTTCCGAGTATTGGGATATAATTCCTCCCACAGATTGATGTAAAACTCTTTCTCAACGTTGGTTACGATAATTGGATCTTGGAGCGATTCTAGCTTGCAACCTACTAGCACAAAGGCCACTATTCCGACCAACATCCATCTAATAGTATTCAATTGCTTCATTTTTTATTTCTTCTATACAAGCTTCTTCAAGAGTAACGGAATATAAGTGAAAATGCTGCGCGGATCATTCAGGATTTTGGACTTTTTTTGATTTTTATGCCTGATAAGCCCCAAACAGGTACATCTAGGCCAATAAGATACAGAAATCAAAACTAAAATTGACTAAATTGTGTTCGGATTAGTGGTAGTCTTTGGCATGCCCGTGAATTCTCCACGGAACCATTCACTCCCCTACAAATAGTAAGGATAGGCAGCACACAACATTTCCACAAGGATCGTGTTACAGCAGCACCCGTTTTGTGCTAACAGTTCG
This sequence comes from Saprospiraceae bacterium, assembly GCA_013214355.1. Classification (GTDB taxonomy): domain Bacteria; phylum Bacteroidota; class Bacteroidia; order Chitinophagales; family Saprospiraceae; genus DT-111. The sequence continues at coordinate 12,785 of JABSSL010000054.1, forward strand.
CCTTGTTGTTCAGTATGATGGCGATTGTTAGTGGAAGCGAACCCTGTAAACACTTCCTGTGATACACCCGACTTTCAATAAATGTTTAGCCCATATGCTTACTAATACCAACCCCATTCGTCCATTGATCCGATACGCTCTAGTTATTCTTGGCTTGCTGAGTGTCTCGACCATGGCCTTTTCTCAGACTTTTTCAGTAACCGGTATTTTACAGTCCGGGATAGATAAAAGCACTTTGCCCGGTGCCACGATCGCATTATTGAATCCTGTGGATTCTACGATTGTCAGTGGAGCAGTTTCTGACTTTGAGGGCGTATTTAAGGTTGAAGGCCTTAATCCTGGTAAGTATATCCTGCAGGGGCAATATGTGGGTTTCAAGACCATTTCAAGACCGATAGACATTAAGGAAGAAAACCTAGATCTAGGGATACTCGTCATGGAAGATGAGCCTACGGTACTAAAACAAGTAATCGTAGAGAGTAGGAGAGCGACGGGCGTACAGAATGGTGACACCACGGAGTTTAATGCCGCCGCCTTTAAAACCATGCGTGACGCTAGTGCACAGACATTGGTGGAGAAACTTCCTGGGGTAATTGTTGAAAATGGTACCATCCAGGCGCAAGGAGAAAATGTGACGCAAGTACTGGTAGATGGAAAAGAGTTCTTTGGGCAGGATGTGAAGACCGCATTGCAAAATCTTCCAGCGGAAATCATTAAAAGTGTGCAGATATATGACAGGAAAAGTGATAAAGCCGAATTGAGTGGTTTTGATGATGGGGAAGAGCAAAAGACGATCAATATTGTCACCAAAGAAGACCGACGAAGAGGGAGATTTGGTAGAACCTCGGCAGGTTACGGTTCAGATCGGCGCTATTTGGCAGGTGCCAGTGTCAATTTTTTCGATAATGATCGACGAGTGACGGTTACGGGATTGAGCAATAACATTAATGCCACCGATTTTTCAGCCGATGCCAATAGTCAAGGAGAGACGCGCGATCAAAATGGAATCATTACTACTAATTCCATTGGGTTAAATTTCGGAGATGAATGGGGCAAGAAAATCAAGATTAGCGCTAGCTATCAATATAATCAGGGCGAAAACGAAGTGAATACCACTCGATTTCGAGACTACATCTTACCTGCTAGCCAGGGCCAGTTGTATCGGGAGAATAATTTCAATATTCAGAACAATCAAGATCATCGCTTCAATGCGCGCTTTGATTATAACATCAACAAAAGGAATCGACTGCGGATAACACCGAGTTTGTCCGTTAGGAATGACCAAGAAAACTCTTCCTTCTTCGGACGAACCACAGTGGATGGTGACCCTCTCAACCAAACCGAAAACAACCGCAATGCCGATAATCAAGACTTTAGTTTCAATAACCGGATGTACTTCAGCCATAAGTTCCTAAAGAAAGGACGAACCTTTACCCTGGGCTTGAATACTGGCTACGCCACCAATCAAGATGAAGCCAATCGGCTGGCCATAAATGATTTTTTTGGAGCAGAGCCGCGGAAAGAGATATTGGATCAATACATTACCAGGGATAGGACGAACTTCTCCTGGGAAACCAATTTCTCTTACACGGAACCCGTAGGTAAAAGGGGGCAAATCGAATTGGAGTATGAAGTAGGCAATAGCATCAATGATTCTGATCTAATCACCTATGATGTTCTAGAAGATCCTGATCCTGATGAAGTGGTGCTCTTGCCCGATACAGTATTAAGCAATACCTTCAATAGCGAGTACTTATCTCAGGAGGTCGAATTAGGGTATCAATATCGACTCAAGAAGTTCCGTATCCAGGTAGAAGCAGAATATCGTCAAGCAGATCTCCAAAATGATCAGGCCTTCCCGCAGCCCTTCTTCTTAGAAAGAACCTTCCGAAACTGGGCGCCAACCGTTCGCCTAGATTTTGAATTCTCAAAGACAAGTAGATTGGATCTAGATTATGATACCCGCATCAACGTTCCATCCATCGGGCAATTGCAAGATGTAATAGATATCACCAATCCTCTCCGCTTGCGTACGGGAAACCCGGACCTGGCCCAGGCTTTCACCCACCGGATTCGAGGGCGATACCGCAACCGTAACCGTAAAACGGATCGTTCCATCTTCGCCTTTATGCAGGCCTCCATCACGGATAATTTCATTACCAATAGCTCAATTATTGCGGAAGAGACTACACAATTGGAAGAGGGGATCATTCTAGAGCGGGGATCCCAGCTATTCCTACCGGTAAATGTTGACGGTTACTGGGATATTCGTTCCTATTTCAGCTTCAGCATGCCAGCTGGATTCATTAAGTCCAATATTAATTTCAATAGCTCGATTAACTTTAGTCATCGACCAGGAGTGATTAATGAAGAAGTGAACTTTGTTGACAATACAAGTCTCCGTTTAGGTTTTCGCTTGAGCAGCAATATCAGTGATAAAGTGGATTTCAACTTCTCCACGCGCTCTAGCTATAATATCGTGGACAACTCCCTACGCCCCACCTTAAATAATAACTTCTTTTCTCAATCCACTAGGTTCAACGCGGACTGGATCGTTTGGAAGGATTTGGTCTATCGACTTAATCTTAATCATCGGTACAATGGTGGCCTTGCTGAGGACTTGGAAAATAGTTTCCTACTCCTCAATATGAGCATTGGCACCAAACTCTTTAGGAATAAGCGTGGTGAACTCAGTCTGAGAGTATACGATTTGCTTAGACAAAACAATAGCATTAATCGTAACGTCACCGAACTTTTCATAGATGATGTACGAACCAATGTGTTACAACGCTATTTCATGGTGACCTTGACGTACAATATCCGTCAATTTAGTGGAGGTGCTACGATGGAAGATTTTCGAGGTTCTGACGATGATGATCGTCGTCGCCGCCGCCGCCGTAGCTATTGGTAGCTTTCGGATAACAATAGCCAGATAATAGGTGAGTCTTTAGAAAAATAAGTATCCGAAACTGCTGTTTGGAATAAATTTTCCTTGCCCTTTCGCAACCTTTTCCAATTTTTTTTAATCTACTGTAGGGGGAAATGATTTACTGTGCATCCTAAATACGTAGAAACCTTTAAACAATAGCTTGATACTCGACTGTCTCCATGATAAAACTCACCAATATCCGTAAGTCCTACCAGACGGAATATACCTCTTTAGAGGTGCTAAAGGGCATTGACCTAGAAATTGATGAAGGCGAATTTGCTGCCATTATGGGATCCTCAGGATCTGGCAAATCCACGCTACTGAATATTATGGGTATTCTCGATGATTACACGATTGGAGAGTACCGTCTCGCCGGGAATTTGATCAAAGATCTAAGTCAAACCCAAGCCGCTCACTATCGTAATCAGATGATCGGTTTTGTTTTTCAATCCTTTAACCTGCTTTCCTTTAAAACAGCTTGGGAAAATGTCGCTTTGCCCTTGTACTATCAAAAGGTAGATCGCAAAAAACGAGAAGACTTGGCTAAGGCCTATCTGGAAAAAGTTGGTCTCCGAGATTGGGCAGATCACATGCCCAACCAGCTTTCAGGTGGGCAGCAGCAACGCGTTGCCATCGCGCGAGCCTTGATCACGCAACCCAAAGTCATCTTGGCGGATGAACCTACCGGGGCCTTGGATACCACTACTTCCTATGAGGTGATGAATATTTTCAAAGAAGTAAATGATCAAGGCATCACCGTGATTCTGGTAACCCACGAGAATGACATCGCCGATAAATGTAAGCGAGTGATTCGACTAAAGGACGGTTTGATCGAGGGAAATGCTGTTGTCGCAAATCTCAATTAATACCTGGCACGGCTAGGCTTTTGATTACACATGAACAATGAAACAAATGATCGATTGGGATAAGTGGCAAGAAATATTTAGTTCAATCCGCAGACATAAAATGAGGACCATCTTGACGGCCCTGGGCGTCTTCTGGGGCATCTTCATGCTCGTCATTTTATTGGGGGCGGGGAAAGGTCTACAGAATGGGGTCGCCTACGAATTTCGGGATGATGCGATCAATAGTGTTTGGGTGCGCAGAGGAACGACTTCGATGCCCTTTGAGGGCTTGCCTAAGGGAAGACGTATCGTCTTTAACAATGACAATTACGATTACCTCAACACATTCGAGAGTATTGAGGCCTTGACGGGGCGCTATTACCTCAGTGGAGGAAACCAAATGGTGCGCTATGGCAAGAAAAGCCTATCCTATATGACGATGGGCGTGCATCCTGGCCATAAGGTCATTGAGAATAGCATCATAGAGGAGGGACGGTTTATCAATGAAAGGGATATACGCGAGGTTAGGAAGGTAGTGGTCATTGGTCAGCCGGTGCAAAAAGAACTGTTTGGAGAGCGAAATGCCATTGGGGAAATGATCAGCATTGGCGGTATTTCCTACAAGATTGTGGGGGTATATTCAGATATAGGAGGGGAAGAGGAGATGCGAACACTCTATATCCCGATTTCAACGGCACAAAAGGTCTATGATGGAACGGAGAATGTCCATCAGCTAATGTTCACCGTGGATGGCCTTTCCGTCGAAGAGACCAATCAGCTTTCCGAAGTAATTCGTAAAGACCTAGCCCGTCAGCTACAATTTGATCCTGATGACAGAAGGGCCGTGTACGTCTTCAACCTCGCTGAGGAGTATCAGCAGTTTCAAAATCTATTCACAGCTATTCGAATATTTGTCTGGTTCGTGGGTTTGGGGAGTATCATCGCAGGAGTGATTGGGGTTAGTAATATCATGCTGATTGTGGTAAAGGATCGAACCAAAGAGATCGGAATCCGCAAAGCACTAGGCGCTACGCCCTATTCTATTATTTCCATGATTTTGCAAGAAGCGGTTTTTATCACTTCGATTGCGGGTTATTTCGGATTATTGGCCGGGGTAGGCGTGATCTATTTGATGGGAGAGATGCAAGTAGAGTATTTCCGCAACCCCACCGTGAATTTAGGAGTGGCGGTAGCTGCTACGGTAGTGCTCATCTTGGCTGGGGCTTTGGCAGGACTCATGCCTGCCTTGCAAGCGGCAAAGATCAACCCGGTGGTGGCGATGAAAAGTGATTAGCGTTTGTAATGATGAATGTTGAATGTAGAACGAAAAATTAAGCATGTTTGATTACGATAAATGGCAGGAGATTTTTGGAACGATGCGCAAGCATAAGTTGCGAACGGCCTTAACCGCTTTAGGCGTGTTCTGGGGGATCTTCATGCTGATCTTTGTCTTGGGAATGGGGCAGGGACTGGAAAATGGAGTGTATAAGGGCTTTGGCCAACAGGTCAAGAACGTGATGTACGTTTGGACCAATCGTACCTCCCAACCCTACAAAGGCTTTCAGCCAGGGCGAGTGCCACAGCTAAAGCTCGAAGACATACGTGCTATTCAGGAAAATGTACCAGAGGTGAATATGATTGCTCCTCGTCTTAACATGGGCAGTCATGTGGTGAGTTATGGGGAGGCATCCGACGAGTATGTCATCCGAGGGGAGTTACAGGATATGATTCATATTGAGGCTTTGCAATTGCATGAAGGGCGCTATGTCAATCAGCGGGATGTGGACGAGAGCCGGAAAGTGGCCGTCATTGGTAAGCGTGTGAAAGAAGTACTATTCGGTACTGCCCCCTGCATTGGTGAGTACGTTCAGGTGAGAGGGGTACAATTTCGGGTGGTAGGTGTGTTTGGCCCCATGCAGGTAAAGCCTTGGACGGAAGAGGATTTGGAAGCGGTAGTTATTCCGTTGACCGCAATGCATCGAACTTTTGGGATGGGAGATCGCGTGGATTACTTCATCTGTTCTGCAGAACCCAAGGTATTGGTGAGTGAAATGGAACCTAAGGTGCGAGCCGTATTGAAGGAAAGACATAATGTAGCTCCTGATGATCCCAGAGGGGTAGGTGGATTTAATCTACAAGCCGAATTTCTGAGTGTTCAAGTGTTGTTTGGTGGGATTAAGATCTTCTTATGGTTTGTAGGTATTGGTACTTTGCTAGCTGGGATCGTTGGGGTGAGTAATATCATGCTTATTGTAGTGAAGGAACGAACCAAGGAGATTGGAATTAGAAAAGCGCTAGGGGCTACGCCGCGCTCCATCATTAGTATGATTCTTACCGAGTCTATCTTTCTCACTGGCGTTTCGGGCTATCTGGGTTTGATTGCGGGAACATTTGTAATTGGTGGCATTGATTATTTGATGATCATTAATGATGCCGACGTAGATAATTTTCATCATCCTGAGGTTAATCTTACCGTTGGCATTGGTGCGATAATACTGCTGGTTATTGCCGGGATGGTAGCCGGATTAATCCCGGCTTTACAAGCGGCGAAGGTACGGCCAGTCGTGGCCTTGAAAGATGAATAAGTAGTATCTATTATTACACTACTTAGTACTTTGTAACATAAGTTATTTGGAATTATGGGGAGCAGATTTTAAGTAAGCCCAAGGCTCGAGGAGGGAAAATAGCCTTAGCTACATGACCGACGAGTAACGCAGGACTTACTAGAAAGATGCCGTCAGAAACCAGAGAAATTTATGTTACAAAGTACTTAGAATAGTATAAAACAAAGATTGTTACAGAATTAACAAATAGTATTATGAACAAAGGTTTGCTTTTTGGTCTGGGTGGCTTTCTTCTGGTAGCGACCATTGGACTAGTGACTTACTTCTACACTCAAAATGCTAAGGATCCGGTGGTCTACAAGACGGAGCATCCGGTCCTAACAGATATTATTAAGAAGACCGTTGCGACCGGTTCGATCAAACCTAGGCAAGAGGTACAGGTCAAACCACAAGTGTCTGGGGTGGTAGATGAACTCTACGTGCAGGCAGGAGACTTGGTCAAAAAGGGAGATCGCTTAGCTAGAATTAAATTGATCCCGAGTGAGCTCAATGTCAATTCCGCTCAATCCAATGTTGAATTAGCACGACTCCGCCTAGATGAAGCCAGGCGTGAACTGAAGCGCCAACAGGAGATCAATACCAAGAATCTTGATGTGGAAAGTGCGCGCGTAACGTACGAAAATGCTAAGCGTGAAGACGAACGTCAAAGAGGTCTATTTGAAGAAGGGATTATCTCGGAGCAAGACTACAATCGCTTCAAGTTAGATATGGAAATTCAAAAAGCAGCGCTGGAGAATGCCGAGATTGTGGCGGTCAATAGTCTAAAGCAGTTTGAAACCTCTGTGGATATTCGACAACAAGAACTAGAAGCGGCAATCAATAATTTGCAGCTATTGCGCGAAGGGGTAACCCGTAATTCTAAGCAGGTAGCCAATGTGGTAGTATCTACGGTTGATGGGATGGTGTTGGATGTGCCAGTAGAGGAGGGATTTAGTGTCATCGAGCGCAACAATTTCAATGAAGGAACGAGTATCGCCGTGGTAGCCGATATGAATTCACTAATCTTTGAAGGAATGGTGGATGAATCGGATGTGGGAAAGTTGAAAGAAGGAATGCCCTTGGAACTAACGGTAGGTGCTATCCAGGATATGCGTTTTGACGCCGCTTTAGAATACATTTCACCCAAAGGGGTAGACGAAAACGGCACGGTGAAATTTGAGGTGCGCGCAGCGGTGAAGCCTACTACAGAGGTCTTCCTGCGCGCAGGTTACAGTGCCAACGCAGATATTATTTTAGATCGAAGAAAGAGTGTGATCGCGATCAAAGAACGCGATGTGCTGTTTGAAGAGGATACCACTTTTGTAGAAATTGAGGTAGGCGATCGCCAATTTGAAAAGAAGACTGTAGAATTGGGCCTATCCGATGGGATTTTAGTAGAAGTGGTGAATGGCTTGGACACTACGGCACAGGTGAAGATACTGGCGGGAGGTTAGGTGGTGATTCGGTAATCGGATATGCTCTGGATATGCATTTGTGCTAAAATGAAAGTAATTCCGAGGGGCAACCATCTAGGAGAAAGATTATTTACTACGGCATAAAGCATGGGGGATACTGGTAAAAAGGCTAAAAGAATAAATATGAACCCACCAATGAATATGGCTGGGCGGATATGCATCCAATTTTTTTTGTGCTTACGGCCGAAGACATAACTGAAAATTAAAACAAGGGGAAAGGTGAGAATTAAGCCTACTCCTTTAAAAAAGAGAGAGCCGCTTATTGACTGGAAGTAAAGCATTTGATACAGCCTTTCTAACTGGCTATCGTCTCCAGAAAGGTTTGTATCATTATAGGTCCAGGGGCCTCCAACCAAGTTTGGGATCAGGAGGATGAGATAGTGCATGAAAAGGCACAATAGAGCCGTGTTAATAATTAACTTTCCTTTAGAAGACACCTTAAAGTGCGTTTTAGCCAAGTAATAAATGAACTGAACGGATCATCTATAGCTTATGTTTTGGCTTAGAACGAATAGATGACTTATCCACATGGCTGCTAGCTGCTCGTACTACCCCAGTAGTTTCTCCAATACCATATCCTTATACAACTGCCCAATGGGAATCTCTTTGGTCCCAATCTCAACATCTTGCTTGGTAAAGGCAGTTATTTTCTCAGTATTGACAATAAAAGACCGGTGGATACGCAAAAACCGTTGATCCAGCTTCTCTTCCAATTGATGCAGTGGCATCTTGACCTTTATCTGGCGATCCGAGAGATGTAATCGTACATAGTCTCCCTGACTTTCTACATATAAGACAGACTGCTGCTGAATGCGGATGTTCTTCTTGTTGTACTTCAGGTAAAAGTGAGATTGGGCGTTAGCTTGAGCTACGGGAGCCGGCTGCCCAGACATCCAGGATTTGAACTTATCGATGGCTTGGTAAAAGCGATCGAACTCAATCGGCTTCACTAGATAATCGATGGCATTCAAATCAAAGCCTTCAATGGCATAATCTCGATACGCGGTGGTGAAGATAACTTTAGGAGGAAGCGTCAAGGCCTTAAGAAACTCGGTCCCCTTCAACAGCGGCATTTCTATATCCAAAAAGAGGAGATCCACCGGACTGTTTTCTAGTACCTTGCGGGCCTCAATGGCATTTGCGCAAGAACCGGCCAACTCAAAGTCATCGAGCTGTTCCAAGTAAGTGGCGATTAACTCGCGCGCCAAGGCTTCATCATCAACGATCAGACACTGAAAGGCCATTCGGCTGTAATTCTAAGATTAAAGAATAGTGTGTATCTAGGTTTTCTGTTCTTAAGATAGCAGAATCTGGATACAATAGCTCCAACTGTCTCTGGATGTTTTGTAAGCCAAGGGATTCGCGATCCGAGGCCTTGGCGGGTCGTTGGTGTTTGGGCTTTGAATTTTTAATCGTGAACTGGATTTTGTCTCTTCGTGCATGAAGTGCTATCTCGATAGTAGCCTGATGAAGTGCTTCACTTACGCCATGCTTAAAGGCGTTTTCGGTGAAGGTCAAAAGTAATAAAGGAGCAATCATCACCTGCTCACCGATATTGTAATCAAAGGATACCGCTAAACGATCACCGTAGCGAAGCTCCTCAAGCGCAATGTAATTATTCAATAACCTCACCTCACCTTGAATCGGTACATAGTTGTCCTTGCACTGATACAACAAATAGTCAAGAATTTTGGACAACTTCATGATCGCAGCCGGAGCTTGGTCCGACTTTTTCAGCGCCAGCGTGTACAGGTTATTGAGTGTATTGAATAAAAAGTGAGGGTTAAGCTGGTTTTTCAGTGCATTGAGTTCACTCAGTCTTTTCTCTTCTTTTAATACCAGTACTTCCTTTTGATCCTGATAATACTTCCAGGCCAATAGTATGATGGTGGGTAAAATAAACCAAGTGATATTGACGAAGTAAAGCTTGAAGTCAAAAAGCTTTTCCCAAAAGTCGTTTCTTTTGAAAAAGTCAGGATATTTCAACTCCAGGTAGAAGGTGCGACTAGCGGTGTAGATGATATGGACCAGATAAACGGCTAAGAAAAAACTAATCCCAAACGCTACTTTATACCCACGGTTCAACAATTTTGGGATGAGTAGATAAATGACCGTATAGCACAATGCGATCTGCATGAGTACTTTAATGAAGAACTTCTCAAAGAGTACGCTCTTCTCCTCAGTATACTCCCAATCCGAACTTACGTAATAGGCGTACATGATGATCCAGAAAAGAGCCTGGATGGCCACTTTTTTGTTCCTATTCCATCGCGTTTTGGTAGGTTTTGCCATTGTAGTTCTGTACGAAGTAGGACTTTTTTTAGATGTCAGCGGACAGAAATTAGAAGTCAGAAGTCAGTTTGTTTTCTTACAGCTGACTTCTGACCTCTAACTCACCCCCTACTTCAGTTTCTCCTTAAAAGCCTCCAAATTTTGCTGATAACCAGCCAAGTTATAGTGTTCTTGAGCAGTAGCTAGTTTTACGGCAGTTTCATAGCTTTTCAGGGCTCTATCCCTTTGTCCATCCAAGGCCAAGGCTTCAGCAAAGCTATCAAAAGCATTTGGTGACTCCGGAAAGATACGAGTATTCGCTTCGAGAATAGCGCTAGCGGTCTTGGTCTGGTTGGCGCGCAAGTAGGCGTATCCCATTCGGTTAATATCAGATTCAATGAGTTTCCCTCCTTTTACGCCGTTTTCCAGATGTGTTAGCAATTCCGAAACGGCTCTAGGTTGTTCTTCCCAGCTACCTAATAGGTCGAGGATCGGCTGGATGAAGGAACGCTTGTATTGTTTAGCTGCTTCCTGTGCCATGGGTAAGGCCGTTTCGAAAGCCTCTTCTGAGGCTACTTTTACATTTGGGATCACACCCGTTCCTTCCCAGTTGCTCTTGGTAACCGGATGGATGGACATGGCAAAAGGGATTTTAATACGGAAGTTGTGGGAAAGTGGGAAAAAGTCAACCGGGTGTGCGCCGCCTCTACTCGCCTCTCCAATGACTGTAGCTTTTTCAAAGCTTTGCATGGTGTAGGAAAAGTCCTCGGCTCCTGAAAAGGTTCTGGAACTAATTAATATAAATACGGGAATGTTCGGTCTTTTCTTTCCATTGACAGGAATGACGCGAACCTCGCGAGTGTGATTGTCAATATTGAGTTGGTGATTAACACGAGCGTACATACTGTTTAAAAGATGATCACCTTCGAAAAAGTAACTAGATACATACTGCACGGTGCTAATGCTACCTCCGCCATTGTAACGCATATCTACGATTAGGGCATCAGCAGATTCCAATTGCTCCATTACCTGATCAATCTTCTTCTTCGCTGGTTCACCCCCACCAAAAAATCGCATGTCGAAATAGCCGACATTGTTGTCTAGGAGTTGCACGGATTTGATCATGGGGTTTCTGTATCGGCTTAGACTTCTTAAAAAGGCACCTTCCGGATCCTCCTCTACTCGAACTTCCCTTGGAGGATATACGACAAGATGTTTGTCATTGGTAATTTCTTGTAAGGCCTTAGTTAGCGCCACCGCCAAGTCTTCCTCTCGTTCTATGCCATCAAATTCTCCCGATTCCAGGCCTTGGTCCAGCCGTTTATTCATGGCTTTGGCCTTGTCCAGAAAGATGTAATGATCGACTAAGAGTTGCTGGATTTCTCCGATCAATTGCTTGGGGGATTGTGCCTGAACATTCGTACCCCAAACTGAAATAAGGAGACTAGAAATTATCGCTAATAGTTGAGTCTTTTTCATGCTGTTTTGGATTGCTTTCAGAAATAAGTGGATGTTGGATCCAATACAATAGATGCTATAAAAGTACAGGCCTAAGGCATAAGAAAGGGGAAAGAGGAGATAGAAAGCGGGTAGGAGGGGGTAGAAGGGGAGTTTAGGGCCGTCAGAAGTCTAGCCTTGACAAGGGTGAGGTGGAGAGTTGGATGGTTATCAGTCCATAGTCGATGGTCAATGGTTACTATCGACTACGGACTATGGACTGACCAACCCTCCAAAGGAGTATCCTAGAAATTATCTATTTAAAAGCATTCAAGCCCGTCACATCCATACCCGTAATCAACAGGTGAATATCATGAGTGCCTTCGTAGGTTAATACCGTTTCTAGATTCATCATATGGCGCATAATGGGATACTCATTGGTGATGCCCATTCCACCGTGGATCTGGCGTGCTTCGCGAGCTACTTCCAGGGCCATATGAACGTTGTTGCGCTTGGCCATCGAAATCTGAGCCGGAGAGGCTTTACCTTCATTGGCCAAAGTACCTAAGCGCCAGGCGAGGAGCTGGGCCTTGGTGATCTCCGTGATCATTTCGGCTAATTTCTTTTGCGTCAATTGGAACTGACCAATGGGCTTTCCAAATTGGACACGTTCTTTAGAATACCTAAGCGCAGCATCATAGCAGTCCATTGCTGCTCCGATCGCACCCCAAGCAATACCATAACGCGCTTTAGAAAGGCAAGATAAAGGTCCTTTTAGGCCATGTACATTAGGCAATACATTGGCCTTCGGTACTCGTACGTCTTCAAAAACCAATTCTCCCGTAATGGAGGCTCTAAGTGACCATTTACCATGGATCTCTGGAGCAGAAAAACCGGGCATGTCTTTTTCTACGATCAGCCCTCTCACTACTCCCTCTTCATCTTTGGCCCAAACTACTGCCACATCAGCCAGGGGGGAGTTGGTGATCCACATCTTGGAACCGTTTAAGATATAAGCATCACCATCATCCTTGATGTTAGTGATCATGCCATTAGGATTCGAACCATGATCGGGTTCCGTCAGTCCAAAGCAGCCAATAAACTCGCCACTCCCTAATTTAGGTAGGTATTTCTTACGCTGCTCTTCAGATCCGAAGCGATAGATAGGGTACATTACCAATGAACCCTGTACGGAGGCCATCGAACGGATACCAGAATCTCCCCGTTCAAGCTCCTGCATAATGATACCGTAGGCGATTTCATCCATTCCTCCTCCTCCATATTCCATGGGTAGACTGGGACCAAACGCTCCGATTTCTGCTAGTCCTTTGAAAAGATGAGTAGGACATGCTGCCCGATTGGCATAATCTTCTATGATAGGTGATACTTCTTGCTTTACCCAGCTACGCACGGCATCTCTGGCCAAGAGGTGGTCCTCCTGTAGCAATTCATCTAGGTTGTAATAATCATGTGCTTGGAATCGATCTGCTGCGGCTTTGGCATTGGTAGCAGACGCTGAAACTCCATTGTTTTGCCCCATGAGATTTTTAATTTGGTTAGGTAAAAATTCCGATCCGCGCAAAGTTACTTATTTTTATCGTCCAAAATTTAAAGTTCTACCACTAATGGCAATAATTGGACTCGAGGGCATGCGCATTTTTGCTCGCCATGGATTTTACCCCGAAGAACAGATACTAGGGACCGAATTTATTCTAGACGTATTTCTAGAAACGGATATAGACGAGGCAGCAATGGAAGACAATCTCTTCAAGACGATCAATTACGAGACGGTCTATCAGCTTTGTTTGATTGAGATGCGGACTCCGTCGAAATTGATCGAAGAGGTGTGTCAACGGATTGTACATCGTCTCTTTGAGTATTTCGATTTCATCAGTGGGATTAAGGTGAAGATGCGGAAAATGAACCCACCCCTGGGCGGGCGTATTGATTGTGCATCCATCCAAATTGCCTTTGGCAGCTTAGGATAAATAGGTTCTAAGAGAATTTTAACCTTTCTTTTTTTTCTTTAATCATTACTTAACGGAATTTGCTGCGTCTAAACCGTTAGTAAGCAAAAAGGCAATAGAGACATGGTCAAACCTACTCTCCCTCGTTTTGCCGAACTTCAAATGTCAAAGAACTAAACTAACAAATGATGATTAAAAGATTAGCTGTTTTATGCTTAGCCTTTCAGATGATGTCTTGTACGCAGCAAGAATTACAGAGCGCCTTGGGCACAGTCCTTGGTGACAGTGGAGCGCTCACGAATGCCGATATAGCTAGCGGCTTGAAGCAAGCCTTGGAGATTGGTATTACGGAGGGGGCTACTCGTCTTTCGCAAGAAGATGGCTACTTCAAAAGTCCATATAAGATCTTATTACCGGAGGAAGCCCGCCAAATTACCGATAGGCTACAGAATATTCCTGGCTTCAAACAGGTGGAAAATGAAATTCTGCAAAGAATCAACCGGGGGGCAGAAGATGCTGCCAAGAAGGCTGCGCCAATCTTCGTGAACGCTATTAAGGGCATGTCCTTTGATGATGCCTTAGGTATCTTAATGGGCGAAGACAATGCGGCTACTGGCTATTTGAACCAAGCTACCTCTCAGGCTTTGTACAACGAGTTCAATCCAGTGATTATGGAATCCTTGGATAAGTTCAATGCCCGTAAATACTGGGCTGATGCAGTGAATGCTTACAACAAGATTCCATTTATTGAAAAGGCCAACCCGGATCTAGATGATTATGTGACACAGCAGGCCTTGAAAGGGCTTTTCTCTATGGTGGAGAAGAAAGAAAAAGACATTCGGGTTAATGTCAACGCACGTACCAATGATCTATTGAAAAAGGTATTTGCGAAGCAGGACAATAAGTAGGTCCAGGACCTGACAGAGGTAATGTATAGTGTTTAATGTTGAATGGATAATGTTTCAGGGGTAAGACTCCTGCTGCATCATAAATTAAACACTATACATTAAAAATTCCTACATACCCCTATCTTTGCCTCATGTCAAATTGGGGACCTTACATCAACGGTTTTAAGTCCTATCTACAATTAGAGCGATCGCTGTCTGAGAATACGATCGATGCTTACCTGCGTGATGTAAAGAAGCTAGTAGAGTTCCTTACCTTATCCGAAATTCATACTTCGCCAGAAGATTTGGATGTAGATCAGCTTTCTTCCTTTTTACATTCTTTAAACGATCTAGGGTTGGGTGCCAGGTCCCAAGCTCGGCTGTTGTCTGCCATTAAAACCTTCTACAAGTACCTATTGATGGAGGACCTCATTCAAGTCGATCCCACCAGTTTATTAGAAGGCCCACGCCTACCTCGAAAGATCCCGGAGGTACTTTCCTACGACGAAATTCAGCGCATGATTGCTGCGATCGATTTGAGTGAGCCGCACGGGGTGCGTAATCGTGCTATGCTCGAGACACTCTATGCTTGTGGATTGCGAGTTAGTGAATTGATCGATCTGCGGATCAGCAATTTGTATTTGGATATCGGCTTTATAAAAGTACTGGGGAAAGGTAACAAGGAGCGTATCGTGCCGATAGGGGAGGCGGCCGTGAAGCACATTGGTTTTTACATCGACGGAATTAGACGTGGAATGATGAATATTCATCCGGAGCATTCCAACTTTCTCTTCCTGAATAGGCGTGGTAAGCAACTGAGCCGTGTGATGGTTTTCATGGTTGTTAAGGAATGCGCCAAGCTGGCAGGCATTGATAAGAATGTGAGCCCTCACACCTTCCGACATTCTTTTGCGACTCATCTCATCGAAGGAGGAGCTGACTTAAAGGCAGTGCAAGACATGCTGGGGCATGAGTCTATCTTGACTACTGAGATTTACACGCACCTGGATACGGATTATTTACGGGAGACCATCCTTAGCTTCCATCCCCGAAATCAAAAGCGATAGCACAGAGGCCCAGCATTTGGTTGGTGGCGTTGGATGAATGGAATTGTGGGTGGAAAACACCCACAATGGCCACTTGCAACTGCAGATTGACTAACAAATTGGGTATAACCTGAAGTGAGAGGCCCGGCAAAAATCTGTCTGAGGGATCGAGTTATTTTTGCCGAGATTTTTTGGTGACTTTTTTATCGACTGAAAAAAGTCACTCGTCGAAGACAAAAGCCAAGTCTGTAGCAGGCAAGCAACCGCAAGAGCTTTTGCACTGATCGGTGCCTGTCTATCCAGATAGATTTTTCACTGACAACTACTTCTCCTTACCCGCCGCAGAAAAGAAAACCAGCACCTGCAGATCCTCCTCAATCTCATAAAAGCGGTGTGGAACATGGGCCTTCACAAATAGAATACTGCCTTCCTTAATATTGGATTTTTCCTCACCCGCCTCGAATTTGGCTTTGCCTTTTAGTACGTAATAAACCTCATCCATGTCATGCGGTTGCTGGCGGTCGGTGGCACCTACTTTGAGCGTGTAAATGCCTGAGCTTAAGGTAGGAACTTTGAGAAAGGGGAGCCAGGGGCGGCCGGACTCCTCCATTTGCCCCTCAAGGTCTTTGAGTTCAAAGGCTTTGAAGTCGGGAGCGGGGGGAGCTGTGACTTGATCTTGAGTAAAGGCGAGCGTACAGCAAAGCAATAATAGTGGGGTGATCAAATATTTCATATTCAGTCCATTTTATAAACTTGCATCACCTAAGATACTAGTTTTCCAATAGACCCTTACCTTGAATACTGAGACTACTCCTCGCTAACGCTCGCCTCACCTATATGTGTGTGCTAAATATGGGCAATTGAAGTGATCGCCTGATAAAAGTGCCGGATCAAGTTTACTTAGGCAAACTTTTCTACACTGGGCGGCATAGGAATATCATCCGGTAGTACCTCATCCGCCATGGGTTTACCATATACAGTTGTCATAGGAATCACGCCCGCCCAGATTGGCAATTCATAATCCGGTTTGTCATCAGATGGCCCTCCTTCTCGAATCTTTGCCGAAGCTTGCTCGATATCTACGACTAGCACGGAGGTGGCTTTCATTTCCTTAGCATTTGGTAGGCGAGCCTCTTGCCAGCGACCTTTATGGATGTGATCGGTAACAACTTCTAGGGCATCCATTTTTTCTTCCTCTGTGGCCAATCGTGCCTTCCCGAAGACTACAGCTGAACGGTAATTAACGGAGTGGTGGAATACAGAACGAGCCAGTACTACTCCATCTACGAAGGTGACCGTCAGACAAACCGGAGCCCCGCCTTGAAGATGTTGAATCATACGACTGGTAGTAGCGCCGTGTAAATAGATCTGGTCGCCCTTTCTTCCGTAGGCAGTGGGGATGACAAAGGGTTGGCCATCGATGGAGAAGCCAACGTGTGCGATGAAGCCAGCGTCTAAGACTTTGTAAACGGTCGCTTTGTCATAATGTCCTCTTTTGGGGACTCTCTTTACGGTATTTCGTTCCGTCTTTGTATACTGTTCCATTGGATAATGTTTTCTGTCCCATTAATAGGTATAGGGAGACCAGACTCCCGGTCCTTTACACCAAATACCGCTCCTTGGTAATCATTGAGTGGTGAATTTCGTGTCCGGCAATAATACAGGCCAAGGCTAGCGGGGAAATGGGGGAATCACTTGCCGTGCCTAATTGATCCCAGGCTGAAGCGGGTAAGTTCTTAAACAACGCTAAGGTGGCTTGTCGCACAGCCCGGTATTCTGCGATCAGAGAAGCTGGAGTGCGGTCATTGGCAGCAGAGGTCTCTACGTAGGGATCTTGGTCAAAACCGGGCATAGGCGTAGTATCGGCTCTTCCCACTCGCAAAGCTCTATAGGAGAAAACCCGTTCAGCGTCTATGATATGAAGTAACACTTCTTTCGGTGTCCATTTCCCTTCTGCATAGCGATATTCCCAGCGGTCTTCCGGGATACTTTCGTAGAAGCTTGCCATTTCAGCTTCTTGTTGTTCAAGGATAGAGAGAATATTCCCTTCCCCTACTTTACCCACATAGGTTTGATAGTAAGGATTGAATTCGTTTGCGTTTGGCCTACGGTTCATCTGCGAATGATTTTTGTAATTCTGTGTACAATATTATACTTTAACCGGAGTATATAGGTACTCCATTTTTTAATTAAATACTGGTCCGGTGTTACCTTGGAAAACAATAATAAGCATAGATCGAGAGAGTAGCAAAGCCGTTTACTTACAAATCGTAAGTGCGATCATCCGAGAAGTGAGTCGAGGACGCCTTCAGCCTGGGCAGCGGTTGCCAGGAACTCGAAAAATGGGAGAATTGCTGGGAATCAACCGAAAAACCATCATCGTAGCTTACGAAGAGCTAATGGCTCAGGGATGGATTGAAGTGGCGTCCAGCAGTGGTACCTTTATTGCAGAACACTTACCACTCGATCAAGCCAAAAAGCTAAAACCTTCCGCGACAAAGACCTTAAGATCAACGGTGAAATCTGTATTGCCAGGACATTTTCCTCCGGTTGACCTTTACCATAATCCTCCCCCGCACCGCCTGAGCCTCAATGATGGCTCCCCTGATGTGCGCCTTACCCCCATTAATATTGTCTTGAAACATTACCGGTCTGCGATGAATAGCTACATGGGCCGGAAATTGCTGGGCTATGGGGCAGTGGAAGGGCAATTGAAGCTGCGGGAAGAGCTGGCTAAGTACCTAAGTGAAACCCGAGGACTGAATTGCCAGACAGAAGAAATCCTGATTACCAGAGGTAGCAACATGGCGCTCTTTTTGTGCTTTTATGCCTTGCTGAAGAAAGGAGATAAAGTCATTGTAACGTCCCCCAATTATCGTTCAGCGAATTGGGGCATACAGGCTGCTCAGGGGGAACTGGTAGAAGTTGGAGTAGATGAAGAAGGCGTTTGCGTAGAAGACGTAAAACGAGTTTGTCAGGAACATAAGATCCGGGCTATGTACTTGACGCCCCATCATCATTATCCCACTACCGTCACACTTTGTGCGGAGCGAAGAATGCAACTACTCCAATTATCAGAAGAATATGATTTCTTGATTTTTGAAGATGACTATGACTATGCCTTTCGGTATGACAGTGCTCCAATCTTACCCTTAGCCAGTGTCGATACCAGTGGCAGAACCCTTTACATTGGTTCATTGAGCAAAATGCTGGCACCGGCCATTCGAGTCGGTTATCTGGTCGCGTCTGCCCCTGTGATTAGGCAATTAAGTCAGATTAGAAGAATCATAGATCGGCAAGGGGATCCGCCCTTAGAATTTGCACTGGCTCAATTTATCCAAGAAGGTGAACTCCAAAGGCATCTAAAGAAAGTTGTGAAGGTATTTGAAAAGAGGAGAGACTCTTTCTGTGAGCTGTTAAGCAGTCACCTAAAGCCCTTTATCGACTTCACCAAGCCCGAAGGAGGTATGTCCGTTTGGGCAAAGTTTAAACAGCCCGTGGATGATCAAGACTTGGTAGCCGCGTGCCTGCAACATGGCCTTTACCTGAATGTCGCCCATGAATTCTTACCAAAATACCAGGGTTTACGATTGGGTTTTGCTTCCTTAAATAAGGATGAGCAAGAGGAGATTGTTGCCATCCTAGCGAAAGTCTTACCAACACTTTGTAAAGGGTAGGCCTGACGCAAATCAAATATGGGGATGATGTAAGTCATTCTGTACCAGGTCTTTTTACTTCACCTTTGGACTAGCCATTCAAATATTTAATAGGTATGAAAAAGCTAGTCATTTTAGGTGCGGGTACGGCAGGGACTATGATGCTCAACAAGTTGTATAAGAAGCTTCCTAAACAGGAATGGGAAATCATCATCATTGATAAAGATCCCAATCATTATTACCAGCCAGGATTCCTTTTTGTTCCCTTTGGTATTTACTCAAAAGAGGAGATCGTAAAACCAAAAGCAAAGTTCTTTCCTAAAGGAATACAAGCTATTTGGGACGAAGTGGAAAAGGTTGGGCCAAAAGAACAGCGGGTCTATCTCAAATCTCATCCTCCGATTGACTATGATCTATTGTTGATTGCCACTGGATGTACACCAGATCCTGAAGAAACGCCAGGTCTACAAGGGAAGTACTGGCAAAAAGATATCTTCTCTTTCTATGACTACGAAGGCGCTTGTTTGTTAGCGGATCGATTAGCGGAATGGGAAGGAGGCGAGTTGGTGATTAATATAGCTGATATGCCCATCAAGTGTCCCCCCGCCCCCCTTGAATTTGCCTTTCTAGCAGAGGCCTTTTTTACTGAAAAAGGACTGAGGGATAAAGTGAATGTCACCTTTGTCACACCGATGTCGGGCGCCTTCACGAAACCGGTAGCTTCCCGGATGTTGGAAGGACTGCTGTCCGAAAGGAATATTAAGGTGGAAGCGGATTTCTATTTGGAAAGAGTAGACAACGACAAGAAGTGTATTGTTTCCTACGATGATCGAGAAATTCCATTTGATCTTTTGGTTACCATCCCGGTAAATAAGGGGGCTACGCTAGTGGGAGACAGTGACTTGGGCGATGATGATTTGCATTATGCAGAGACGGACAAGGAGACCCTCCAATCCAAAAAGTATCCCAACATTTTTGTGCTAGGGGATGCCACTGACCTTCCTGCTTCTAAAGCAGGTGCTGTAGCTCACTTCGAAGGAGAGGTTTTGACCGATAACATCATGGATTTTTTAGCTGGAAGGCCCCTTTCAGCACGTTTTGATGGCCATTCCAATTGCTTTATCGAGACAGGTTATGGTAAGGCTTCTGTGATTGATTTCAACTATGATGTTCAACCTCTACCAGGTAAGTTTCCGATCCCGGGAATTGGCCCACTCTCCTTACTCGGGATTACCCGAATTAATCATTGGGGAAAACTCGCTTTCAAATGGGCTTATTGGAATATGCTCTTAAAGGGGCGTTCCTTCCCGATATCTACCCATATGAGTATGGCTGGAAAGAAGCGGGAAGAAGAACTAGAAGAAGCCTAGGTTCAGACTCCACCTAACAATCAAATTTTCTCAACCCTAGAAATAAATAAATCATGTCTGAAGTACTAATTGCTGGAAAAGCTGTGCAAGTGAATGAAGAAGGTTATCTAACTGATATGGAACAATGGGATGAGGCTGTTGCGTGCGAAATTGCAGAAGAACTGAATATTGTCCTGGGTCCAAAACATATGGAGGTCATTCATTACTTGCGACAACAGTGTCAAACCGGAAAAACTCTAAACATCAGAAGAATTGGAAAGTCTGGCGTAGTAGATATCAAGTCCTTCTATAAACTCTTTCCAGGCGGGCCACTAAAGAATGCGTCTAAGATTGCAGGTATTCCAAAGCCAGCTAGTTGCATCTAGCACCTATCCTTTCACCAAAAAAAGAACAAAATGGAAAATGTAGCAGTAAGAACAGCCCCTGAGGTCAAAAAGAAAGAAAAACATCCAGTAGAGAAGGTCTTAATCATTTGCGCACGGGGCACCTTAGAGGATGTGTATGCCGCCCTAGTCATGGCTAATGGAGCTTTGATGGAAGGAATGGAAGCTAAACTCTTCTTTACCTTCTTTGGCTTGGAAGCCATCCGCAAGGGACATTCGGATCAGTTACATACGGCAACGGTGGGGAATCCCGCATTCATGCCGAAAGTACCTACTATGCTAGCAGGCTTACCCGGCTTTGAGGCCCTAGCTTCTCATATGATGAAGCGAGAAATGGACAAGTTGGACATTCCGCCTGTATCTGAGTTTTTTGAAATTATTGAAGCCAGTGGTGGCGAAGTATATGCCTGTAAGTTAGCCGCTGATATGTTTCATCTTGAAAAAGAAGACTTTATACCTGAGGTGAAAGATATTATCACCGTAGGAGACATGTATGCTTTGGCTGAAGGGCCGAGCACTCAGATCGTGTTCATCTAAACACTCCTCAGATTAAGGCCTTTCAGGCTTTGTGTTAGTGGGTGCCTGCCAACGCTAACTAGATATACCTTGTCTAGCATTGGCAAGCATCGACCCCATGTGCCCTCAAATGGTATACCACTCCGCTAGCTGAGGTAGAGGTATAAGCCCACTACCGTAAGCAAAAAGTAGGGCACCAGGGAGGCGGCTCCTGCAAAGTCCTTGGCTACCCTCTGGCCAAAGAATAGCTGTATGATGGAAAGATTGGCCAGTAACATACCTAGGAAGGCGAGATTAGGACTTCCACCCGCCACGTACATGATCAGCCCGATGCCAGATAGGAATCCAGCTGCCAGCTCAGAAATGGTGATCACCGGCATGAGAATGGGAACCGTACCTTTCAGGATGGATTTCTTGAAATGCGAAGTATAAAACTCTTTTTCTCCTTTCCAATTGACTACTTTATCTACGCCAGATTGGATAAACAAAATGGCAATAAAGAGGGAACTGAGACTGCGTAAAAGGAGGTCAGCAGAGATGCCGAGATTGTCCATTATAGTGACTTCCATGAGTATCCTTAGGTTTTGTTTGTGCAGCAAAATAAGAAAATCATTGGAATGGATTGGGGAAAGATCACTTTGCTGTCAGAGGACAGTAATAAGATATCAGAGGCCTAATGAAATCCCAATGGAGGGTCTATTGACCTACAATCAAATTTTCTAGCCGCTGATAGATCTAGTCACTTACAACGAAGTGGTCTGTCGTCTGTCTTCTGCCCTCTGACTGCTCCCTCCATCAAACTTCTTCTGGCATCATCACCTTATAAACCTTGCCCATATCTTGCAGCCCTTCCACGACGGCTGGAAATAGTGGCACACCTGCTTCCCGATACTGGTCGCGAAGCCGCAAAGCTCTTTGCCCTGGCAGTCTTACCGGTGGCTTACCTTCTGGCACAGCAGAGTTGAGGCATTTCTCCACCAAATAATCCATCTGATTGGTGAAGGCTGCAGATCCGGCGAATGCATCTGGATCGATAATCTGTAAAAATACAGAGGAAAGCCAACCTATGATCGGTTGATCAGCACGGCCATGTCCACTTAATGCCGTAGTCATGGCTTCTACCATCAGGCCGAGTGCAAAGCCCTTGTAGCCCGTGGAGAGACCACCTAGTGGTAGAATAGTTGAGGCCACTGCTGGATCGTAGAAGGTGGCAGGATCATCGGTAGCATTGCCTTTGTTATCCAGGAGCCAAGGGTGGGGGAGGCGCTGCCCGGATTTATGACTTTGATTGACCATCCCCGCTGCCGTTTCGGAGGTGCTAATGTCAAATATAATGGGCAGCCCACTGGTCGGTATCCCAGCCGCTATAGGGTTGGGGCTATAGGCACCGGTTGTGCCTCCGTAGGGGGCTACACGGTCAAAGCCTGGATCGGAACAGGAGAGAAGCATCATCAAGCCTTTCTTCGTGGCGCGTTCCGGGTAGGCAGCCAGGCAGCCGATGTGATGACTGTGCTGGATAGCGATCGTCACGACGGGCTGTTCTTTGATGCGTTCAAAGGCGAGATCGATGGCTTGATGGGTAAGCCAAGCGCCGGGTAAGCGACGACCATTCCAGGTAACACTAGCCCCAGTATCTCTAATGACCTCTGGTTGCCCTTCTTTGGTCATATGCCCTTGCTCAATAGAGATCAGGTAGGGTTTTAGAAGGGCTAGACCATGGGTGGTGTGGCCCATTAGATCGGACTCCAATAGGGTTTCGGCCATACATCGGGCCTTATCTTGTTCGATGCCGGCTTTGGCAAATACAGTCGTAGCGAATTGCAGCAATTCGTCTGCCTTAAAGCGGCTAGGTTTTTCGTTTGATTTCATGAAAGTGAAGCTAGTAAAAATGTAATAGAATTTCGGAGTAAGTAGATGGCACTTCCACTACCGTTCTTGCCCTTTTTGTTGACCACATCAAGATGTGGTGCGGCCAATAGGAGAATTTTAGACCTTTGTGATAGTGTAAAAACTCATACATACGATATTACTCTCCGCTTCGCTCTTTCAATCGATCATATATCTTTACAAGGATATGAAGCAATTCATGTCACCCCAAAATGTACCCGCATACTTTAAGAAGGTACATCCAGGTAAAGACCCTAACACCATGATTGATAAAATATTTGACGTGGCCGAGATTATGCGCGGTGAGGTGCGGATGAGATTAGATCATGTAGAATAATCTAGGGTATTTGTTGCTCAAATGGGGTGACAAGCGGTTTTGTTGCAGGGGCATAAAATGTTATCTTAAGCGTACAGACTAACGTACAAACAACAAAACCAATTATGGATTTAACATCAATCTTAATCAACACCATCGCAGGCGGTGGTGGAGGCTTTCTGGGCAATATGCTCAAGAAAAATGGCCTCGGACTTGTAGGCAATCTTCTTGCAGGTGCAGTCGGCGGAAACGCATTACCTGCTATTCTAAGCGCTGCCGGAATGTTCGGCGGCGGAGGATCGAATGATATGATCATGTCGATTATCTCTGCCTTAGTTGGTGGTGCGGGAGGTTCTTTACTAGGAGGATTGTTCAAGAAATCCTAGTAGAATTCTCGCAACTGAGAAGTAAAAATTATATTGAGCCTCTGTCCCCTGGATAGGGGCTCATTCATTTTAGAATCATGAAAAGAATCTTCTACACTTTTTTTGCTGTACTCCTGCTGTCAGCGTGTTCTACTAGTCGAGTTAGTGAGCGCCAATTAGAAAAGGCTAAAATTCAGTTTTTACTGGTGACCAACCAAATAGGACCGCATGGTGCCTTGGTGAGTGGTCAATCCCTTTCGGCTATCACCGCAGCGGATCAGAACAAGGAGGGTTACGTTCCAATGCTGGCTTGGAAGGACAAGGGAGATGCCGAAAAATACTATGCAGCGGTAGGTTCCTTGGATACTTTTACTTCAAACTATCTCACTTGGGTGACCAAGAAGAGCGAAATGATCCAGCGAACCCAAGCGCTCAAAATGCAGCGTTTTTCTGGAGAGCGATTGGCCTTAAGGATGGAACAGTTGCTGGGACTGGAGCCGCGCCCTCAGAAAGATTCCAGCCGGGTATTTATTGAAATTTGGGTAAAAGAATCAGACCTGTTTCGTCCCTGTAGAGATCCAGAAATATCTGACCTTTCTTGTAGCCTACATTTCCCGCTGGGTGCTTATGCTAGCCAAAACACTGCCTACGATACCGTCTACGAAGAACTCGTTAAGAACAATGAACGTAAGGAGCCCCCCACGGACGCTCCCTCCTACTGGGCACCCTGGACTCGGATGGGTTATACTTATGATTGGCACTCTGGAAATCGAAGCCATGTGGGAATGAGCGAGTATATCATTAGGCAAGGTGCCATCGTTTGGATTAAAGGAAAAACAACGACGGAGGACTGGCTAGCTACTTACGCTCAATGAGAACACTGCAACAAAGGACGAATCGAATCAGTAAAACTAAGCACCCTCCCTTGTTGCTTCCCATAGCATTCATGTTCGAAATTATTATATTTACAAATAATACAAAACGAGGAATAACTGCTTGACTTACAAGCATGAACTGATTTAAACCTTCGCTTACATCAGTTCCACCTCAAAACCCAAGGTAGTCAAGGTCAATGAGCGAAAAGAAACGCTTAAAAGATTTAGTCAGAAAGAATGAGCATGAACAACTCTTCAATGTGCTAGGAGA
Organism: Saprospiraceae bacterium; assembly: GCA_013214355.1. Classification (GTDB taxonomy): domain Bacteria; phylum Bacteroidota; class Bacteroidia; order Chitinophagales; family Saprospiraceae; genus DT-111. Next base: position 37,884 of record JABSSL010000054.1, read on the forward strand.
GGCCTTCTCTGCCTATCCGGATAAGACTAATATTATTATTACCCTCAAGACTAAATATGAAGAACTTAACAAGTCCAAATTAGGAGCTACAATTACGGATGGTGAGTTTAGCACCAAAATGGCGCAGATATCGCGAAGCCTGTTAGAACTCATCGATGCTTTGCCAGATGCAGCAGAGATGCCAACCGAAGGCAAACCCCTCCAGGACTATCATCGCCTTACTTGCGATCGAGTGGATCAAAGTGATGTGTTTTATGAGCTCTTTGAAGCCAAGAGAAAGGAGAAGGTCCACTACTACTATATCTATGGCATGGAACAGCATGCCCACGAGGGACTCTTCCAACGTTTCGCTTTTGATTTGGAGGGTAAGTTGCAAGATTTTTTGAATTCCACCACGCTAGAAAGTAACTGTCAAGCCCTCAAACTTCCTCCCATTCCTTTTGAAGAAAGCCGCAATGAGGATGGTTACAAACGAAATGTCCTCAAGAACCTGTTTGGAGGGCTAAATGTACTGGTGGATGATCAAGCTCCCTTGTTGGAAAAGAATCTAGGAGACCTTTTTGATTGTAGTCCGGTACTAAAGGGATTGAGTCAGGAAGACTATGTGTGTATATTCCTTACTATTCAAGAATGGGACTGGGATCCGGATATTACGCCCGCGGTAGTCAACTGGTTCATTACCACCTTTTGCGCCGTTACCTTACCCGAGACGGCACCCACTTTTTTATTCTTTTTTGGCTTGATCTATGAGGAAGATGAAGGAGAGATAGAAGAAGAAGTACAGGAAGCTATTCGGGAGGGCGGGCACATCCAAATCTTACCAGAACTGAATACCGTTAGAGTTAGAGATATTAAGAAATGGCTAGCCAAATACAAGAATAGCTTGGACCTTAGCACGGATGAGCGCAAAGAGATCATTGCAGAACATTTTCAAGATGAGGATGAATTTTACATGGAAGATGTAGAGCAGATTTTGGCCAAGATCATTATCAAACACAACAAAAGATTCTATTCATGAGCGTAAGTCCAGAAAAATTGAAGGCCCTGGAAGCTAAAGCCAAGAAGTATATCATTCATGAGGCCTTGCAAAATGCCTATGAGGTGGCCGTAGAGCTAGGGCAACCGCTTTTGCTCACCGGGGAGCCAGGTACGGGAAAAACCTTACTGGCGGCTAAGGTAGCTTATGAGTTGAGCCAGCGGGAAGGGAGTACTTTTTATCCGGAAGTATTGGAATTTAACACGAAGACCTCTTCTACGGCCAGGGATCTTTTCTATACTTATGATGCGATTTCGCACTTCCAGACGGCTAATATCCGTCGCCAATCGAATGAAGATGCCCCTGCCACGGCAGATTTCATCGAATTGCAGGCATTGGGTAAAGCCATCGCATTCAGCAATCCTAAGGAGAGGGATCAGCCTTTCTTTTCTACTCCCTTACCCAAAAAGCCACAAAGTTCCGTGGTGTTAATTGATGAAATTGATAAAGCCCCACGGGACTTTACCAATGATATTTTGATGGAGATCGATAAGTTTTCTTTTGCCATCAAAGAACAAAACAATCACCGAATCGATATGGATACCAACCAGCAGATTGCGGTGATTATGACCAGTAATTCAGAGAAGAACTTACCGGATGCCTTTCTCAGAAGGTGCGTCTTTTATCACATCCCTTTTCCTAGTGATGATATCCTCTTGAAAATTGTGAAGAGTCAGTTGGGAGAGGGCACCAAGTACACGGATCAAACCTTAGAAGCCATCATCGCACAATTCAATGAAGTCAGAGAAAATTCTGTGCGCAAAAAACCTGCTACTGCAGAGTTGCTGGCGTGGGTCCGCATCTTGGAGTTACGTGATTATCTCGAAGCCAATGAAACGGAGCAAAAGAAAATCATGAAGCAGAACTTATCTGTCTTGGTGAAGACCCAGGAGGACTGGAAGGTAGTTCATCGGATGTTTTCCTAATCATGCCATAACACGGAAGACCTTTGCCAGAAAAAAATGACATAAGATTTCCATTGGATTCTTTTCTAGAGCGATTAGCTCTAGAAGGCATCGAAGTAAGTCTCCCAGAGCGCTTGCAGCTATTGGAAACCTTGCGTCAATTTGGTCCTTCCTTGATTCACGAGCCGGCCAAGCTGAAATATAAAATCGCGCCCCTCTTAGCTAAAAATGCTAGCCAACAAAGGCGAATTCATCAGCTTTTTGATGAATATCTAGAGGAAGCAGTTAATTATGAGCCACCTAGTCCTCCAGCAAAGAAGCCCTGGTGGCAAAAATGGGAACGCTGGCAACTGGGCCTACTTGGTCTAGGTTTGATGTTACTACCGCTACTTTTTATCGAGATCAACCTCATTGAAAAGGCAAAGTCTGAACCGATTGAGGCCCATTTTGAGATACCTGAGGATATTCGCCTAAATGAATCCATTACATTTAAGAACACTTCCATTCATGTTGACACGGCCAATACCCAATTCTCCTGGCAACTTTTTGATGGAGATACTACCGCCATTCAGCTAGATACCATAGTCAACGATACCCTGTGGAAACTTCAAATCGACGAAGCATTAGTCGGGCGGTCGGCCAAGAAGCTAGTTCGCTTAGTCGCTGAAGATACGGTTAAGAAAAAGCAGTCTAGATATCAAGATAGATTCACGATCTATTGCAGTAATCCACCAGAAAAGCCGGCAATTCTAGCTCCTAAAAAGTCTGTTGAGGATACACTAATCAGTTTTAGTATCACGGATGCAGCCGAAAGTAGATCGTCCCTACGATATGTGTGGAATTTTGGAGACGGTAAAGATACCCTCGGCACTAGTGTTTCACATGTGTATGAGTCACCTGGTATTTATGAGGTAGTGTTGCGGGTGATCGATACTACTGCGGTAGCCTTTTGCCAGGTAGATACGAGTCATACGATCACGATTTCTCCCAGGGATGAGATTAAGGCCTATTTAGCTGATCTACCCTTGTTGGAGGATGAAGCGGAGGGTACGGTTAGTGATTTACGATTCTTTTGGATGAGTTGGCTGCTATTGGGACTACTGATCGCTTACGCGGCTTATCAGTTTTGGAAATGGCTCAATCAGCCTCCACCCAAGGTCACTGAAGCAGAAATGAAAGAGGAAGTAGATGAACGTTTCTCTTCTGCAGATCGCGGCCCGTACAACATCCCTTTTGAAAATTATGAAAGCCATATCCGAGTAGAAGAGAATCTGTTCCGTTTGGCAGACAAATTGAGAAAACGCCAGGAAGAAGGTCGGATGGTATTGGATATTCCAGCTAGTGTTAGACAGACGGTAGACCTAGGCGGTTTTCCCGTGTTATTGGAAAAGCAAACCACACTTCCTCCAGAATACCTTTTCCTAATCGATGAGCAAAGCGAACGAAGTCATCAAGCACAGCTTTATGATTATTTGGTAACCTTCTTGCGGGATAAGGATGTCTTCATCAACACCTTCCATTACAACGCTAGCTTTCATCGATTTTGGAATCCAGATTTTCCCGATGGTGTTACCTTGGAACGACTCAGGCAGCTATTCCCACGACATAGACTGGTCGTATTAGGAGATGGATATGACCTGATGGATCAGAGTGGGGATCAGCTAAAGTTGAAGTCCAACTATCAAGCCGTGCTGGAAGAATGGCCCAGTAGGCTTCTATTAACCCCCATCCCGCCCAGTTCATGGACTTATCGGGAAGCCACTTTATATCAACTATTTCCCATTTTCGACAGCGATGCCAGTGGATTTGCTGCGGCACTGAAATACTTGGATGTCTTGGCTGAAGAAGCTGATGATCCTGGCCCGCGCCCCTCCTTTACAGATTGGGAGGCCGAGCAAGCGCTTCCTCCAGAACATCCAGATATCAATCATCGGATTTGGCGAAAATTAAGTACCTATCAAGACTATCTGGCGGATTATCCCGGTTTGTATCGATGGTTGTGTGCTTTGACGGTTTATCCCGAAGCCAATTGGCAGCTGACGCTAGCTATTGGTCAAGCCATTGATGCTCCAGTGAACTTCGATAACCTCCTGCTATTATCTCGCATCCCCTGGCTACAAGGCAAGTCCCTGCATCCAAAATTGCGACAGCAACTACAGGAGGAACTAGATGAAGAGACGGAAGCAAAAGCCAGGGCTGCAGTCCAAGAGGCCTTAGCAGAGGTGGCACCGAAGGTGGTGGGTAGTCATGTTAACACGCAGTTGCAAACCAACCTGGCCATACAGTCTTTTCTACTAAATCCGGAAGACCTAGAAAATCGCGCCTTAATAGAGCAATTAAAACAGTACAAACTGCTGGGGAAGCGTCAGCTACATGAACTTGATGGCGGTATTCAAAGAAAAACCAAAGGCTCAGCCCAAGATTTAGAGGCTTATTTGACCGGGGCTGGAGAGGCCATTTTATATAAGAAGGATACTCCACTCTATTTCAACAATAACTTCTATTATGGCCTGCTCGCAGCTACGATTTCAGTGATTATAGGACTTTTTATGCTGCAATTAAATGACACCGATACTTTGCGAGATTGGGTGTTAGGGGAGCAAAAAGTCAACGAAGTAAGAGAATCGAGACCTCCACAGGCTTATGGCTATTTCCTAAAGGAAGAAACCAGCTTTGATCCAGCCGTAGTGTTGAATAATCAAGCCGTAGAGATCTGGGAACGTAGCCTGGAATCTAATGCAAGCCTTAAGGGGCTCCAACAAGATACGGTGGAAGAGTATTTGAGTTTGGCCCTGCAATTGCGAAGTAACTACCAACTGGCTCAGGAAAACCAAGCTAAGTTTAGGTATAATCAAGGAGTAGCTACTTATAATGACTTTCTAGATATAGACGCTCCGACCGGGCAATTCGAATTGCTCACCCAAGCAAGAGAAAACTTCTTGCCCAGTTCTGAGCGCGATACCAGCATCGCAGCAGAACGCCTGCATGCAGAGGGACTCACCTATTGGTATCAGAGAAATAGACCAAAAGCGGCTGAGAATTATCAGGCCTTAAATAGCCAGGGCTTTTTTCAGGATTTTCCTTTAGAACCGAATTTGCAGACCCTCATAGACCCGCCTCCACCTGAACCAACCGGCGAGGGCTGTAATCCAGTGGTCGCCTTTTCTATAGCTAATGAAATTCTATGTCAAGGGGATGAGGTAGTGCTGATCAATGATAGCCCCTCGGAGCAAAACTTTGAGTATTTCCTATTGGACTGGGGTGATGGGCAAGTGGATAGCTTCCCTGATTTTCAGCAAGCACGACATAGCTTTGGTTCTAGCGCTCGACGCAATATAAAGTTGACCGGGTATATGCAGTGCGATTCGACGGGTGCGATTAATCCTCGAACCGTAACCCAGTGGATTAGCCACCTGGAGCCTCCCAAGGCTCCCATAGCCGCTGATCCTGGTCAAGGTTGTCCTCCATTTACCTTGTCGTATTATATGAGTGACGGCCCAACTGGACAACACGAGTGGAAAGTGGTACAACTTCCTGCAGCTAATCAACAACAGGTTAAAGAATCACAACGTCCGGCGAATCAAGCGAGGGTTATTGCTACAAGTTCCGATGCTCAATTCCGCCACACTTTTGAGGAGGAGGGACAATATCAAATTTGGTTGTATGTGCAAAATGCTTGTGGCCGAGATAGTGTATTTACAGAAGTCAATGCTTTATCCCCTGCTGAATGTGGAAGGCAAGTGAAAATTGCCGGATTGGTGGTAGGGACTAGCAACAACTCCAAAGCAGGCCGGCAGCCGATTGCTGGTGCCATAGTAGATTGGGAAACGGGAAGGGCTACCACCGATGCACAAGGGGCCTTTAGCATCCCAATTACTAAGGATGTAGAAGAGGTGATAACAATGGATGTAGAACATCCAGACTATTTGACCAAAGCTCAAGCCTTTGATATTAAGAACTATAGCGGTGGCGCACTAACGATTACGCTGCAGGCCAAGGATGATGATCGAGATGGTGATGGAGTGGCGAATAGCCTAGACGCCTGCCCTGACCAGCCAGGTTCTACAGGAGCTGAAGGGTGTCCCGACAGGGATGGCGACGGCATTCGTGATGCTGAGGATAATTGTCCTGACCAGGCTGGTGAGTCAGCAGATAGGGGCTGTCCAGATCCCGGTGAAGAATTGGGGTACCAACTTGTTTTTGAAGATTCCTGGGTTAAGTCAAGAGATTTGTTAGGAGATAAATATTTCTTACCTATTGAAGATAAGGCTTATATATGGCCCTTAACGATAAAGAGGAGTAGTGTGATCGTACTCGTGAATCAGAGTCGAACTAGTGCTGCGCGCGGGGAATCAGAATTATTCTATGGAGAGTTGGAACCAGGCCAAAAAGTTCAAGTACGCACTGGCGATGTGGTCTATCAAATTACCTTGAAAAAAATTGCCAGGGCAGGCCTCATCCGAACCAGAGGGGCTTACTTTACGGTGGAAAAGGCGGAGTTATCTAATCCCAATACCAGATATACCATCCAAGTGGGTACCTACCGGGATAGAGGCACAATCGTTCAGCGAATCATCAATGCCGCTCCGGAGGAATGGGATATTTGGGAAGAGGACCTAAACGGTACGAAGAGATTGAACATAGGCATATTTGACACTAAAGCGGAGGCGGATGCGATCATGGAGCAGGTGAAACTAATATCCCCCAGCGGCTTCGTCAAATCTTTTATTCCGGAAGAGTTAGGGGAGGTAGTGGATTTGAGAGATCTTGAGAATGCGGAGGAAACACTCAACCTCAACCTCAATCTTTATTTTGATCAAGATGAGCCGCGCAGGAGCTACGATGAAAATCGAGATTATGCCAGTTATACCGATGAATTTTTGGACGGTTATAGTTCCCAAGCCAATAGGGTAGGACCGAGTCCTTCCAAGGGAAAAGATCCCGGTCCAACGCCTGAAGCAGTAAACTATCCGAAAGATTCGCGTATAGGGAAGTACATCGCTGCCAATTGCAATGGAGATACCAATGAATTAGCGGTCACTAGGTTTTTTGATGAAATTCGAGACAATTATCGGGAACTACCTGCGCTCGCCAGCCAGTTATTAGACTATTACCAAGAGGGATACAAGATTCAAATTGACATAGTTGACGGCTCTAATAGTACAGTAGGCTCAGGAGCCGCCCGGAATTCGCTATTTGGAAGAAGGTTGTCTACTGTTACGAATTACTTTCGGAATTATTTCGAAAGAGAAGGGGTGAAGTTTGATGTTAGTCGAATTACTTTTCAATTTTCACAACCTGACTCCCAGGGCCCCCAGAACAGCTATCCCACCAGGGGCAAATGCAGCACCTATGATGTCAGAGCTGCCCGAGATCGCAAGCTTCAAATTGTTGGAGTAAAGCTTACAAAATAGATTCAAATCATCACATCAACCCACTCCCCCCACCACAGTTCCACGAGAACTTTTCGGAGGAATAGCATATCCCCCACCTCACTACAGGTGCACGGCAAGCTCCGCTTGCTCGTGGATGACCAACGCGGGCCTGCCTTCAGGCTCCTGCCCGCCGTATGATTTAGCCTGCCATAAAGCCACAAACTTGCCCACCCAAAACGATTTCCCTATCTTCCCATACTCTCTAAAAACAACACACATAAAAATGCGCTCAAGAATCCATGATCAAAAAGGCATGTACTTTTTGACCTTNACCATTGTCGATTGGATCGACCTATTCACTCGGCCCGTCTACGCCGAAATACTCCTAGATAGCATGAAGTTCTGCCAAGCCAATAAAGGACTGGTGATCTATGCTTACGTGATCATGCCCAGTCATCTACATCTGATCTTCCAGTCTAAAGGAGAGCTTGGGCTTTCTAAAGTCATACAACATCTCAGGTCCTATACGGCACGACAAATCGTTGACTACGCCAAGAACTGGGCCCATCCTGAAAGTCGCCGAGAATGGCTGTTGGACAAGTTCGCTTTCAACGCCAGGAAAAATAGTACGAATAGCGAACATCAGGTTTGGAGGAAAGGCAGCTATCCGGTTCATTTGTCTAGTCCAAAGATGATTAGGCAGATACTCAATTACATTCATCAGAATCCGGTCAAAGCTAGGATCGTGAAATGGCCTGAGCACTATATCTTCAGCAGTGCTTCGAACTATGAACATGGGAAAGGAGTGATGGACGTGACTTTGTTAGAGGACATTTGGGATGATATGGGGTACATTGATTTGTCGTAAAGGCATGACGTGTAGGCTTATGGCGGGCAGGAGTCTAAAGGCGGGCCCGCTGCCTGATCGCGAGCTTGCCGTGCACGTTGAGCGGGCCTGCCTTCAGGCTCCTACCCGCCGTATAATTTACTCCCCACTCCAAAAGAAATTTTATCTTTAAACTCCTAAATCTCTATTAACATCACTAATCTAGGAATCATGAAGAGGCTGTTAACTTACCTAATCGTTTTATCCTGTTGTAGCCAGGTCGATGCCCAAATTAGCGCGAAGCTCATGCGCTATATGGATGTATCAGCTACACAAATCACCTTTGTTTACGGCGGAGATATCTGGGTGATGCCCAAAGCCGGGGGCACTGCCATCCAGGTAACGCATTCTCCGGGCGAGGAATCTTGGCCGCGCTTCTCGCCAGATGGTAAATCCATCGCTTACACCGCCAGCTACCAAGGCAATTCGGATATCTATGTGATGCCGGCCACTGGCGGATTGCCCGTCCGTGTAACCTATTCTTCCTTTCCGGATAGGATGCTAGATTGGCATCCCGATGGAGAGCATCTACTATTTGCATCCCGACGTGAGATGGGACAACGTTCCTCCCAGCAGTTTTTCAAAGTGCACAAAACCGGCGGTCTACCCGAAAAACTAAGGGTACCCTATGGAGAACTAGCTAGTTATTCGCCTGACGGTAAGCAGTTGGCTTACATTACTAAGATCACAGAAAACTATCCATTTAAGCGCTATCGAGGTGGACTGACTTCCGACATCCTCATTTTTGATCTCGAAACGATGACGACTAAGAATATTACAGATAATGAGGCTAATGATGGAAAACCAGCCTGGGCAGGAGACAAGATCTACTTCCTGTCGGATCAGAGTAAAAACATGCGCCTAAATCTTTGGGCTTACGATACCAAAAACAAGACTTCTAAGCAGATCACGCGCTTCAAAGATTTCGATATCTCCTTTATGTCAGCAGGACCTGATGATCTGGTATTCGAGGCCGGTGGTAATTTATACCTGATGAATCTCGCCACGGAGAAATACAAGGAGGTTAAGGTAAACGTCATCAGTGACTTATCTGCGGAGATGCCACAGCGAAAGGATGTGAGTAGAAGTATTGCTAACATGACCGCTTCTCCGGAGGGGAAACGCATCATTTTTGAGGCGCGCGGTGAGCTCTTCAATGTGCCAGTCAAGGAAGGTTTTACCCTAAACATGACAAAGTCTAGTGGCGCTTTTGATCGGGATCCAGCCTGGTCACCAGACGGGAAACACATCGCTTTTTGGAGTGATCGGTCTGGTGAAGTAGAGATGTACTTACAAGTAGCGGATGCTTCGAAGCCTGCGCAAAAAGTGACCGATCGAAATCGGGGCTTTGGTTATCAACTCTATTGGTCCCCTGACAGCAAGAATATAGCCTTTATTGACGAAAAAAACGATATCTACATCTTCGAGGTAGAGACCAAAACACTCACTTTAGCGGCTAATTCCCCTTGGAACTTTGGTCATAATGGGAAATTGGGATACCCCATTGAATGGTCGCCAGATTCTAAATGGATCGCCTTTCATCATGGATTAGAAAATGCTAATAATGCCCTATTTGTTTACAACCTGGAGAAGAAAGAAAAGAAGCAATTGACTAGTGGCTTTTACGATGATTCCAATCCTGTCTTCAGTACCGATGGGAAGTACCTGTTCTTCATGACCAATCGCAATTTGCAGCCCCACTATTCTGATATGGGCGATGGTACCTGGGTGTATCCCAATAGTACGCAGCTGGCCTACATGAGCCTCACTAAAACGGCTCCCAACCTGCTTGCACCAAAGAATGATAACTTCAAACCGAAGGAAACCGAAGACAAAAAAGAGAAGCCCAAAACGGAAGAAGCCAAAAAGGCGGAAGACAAAGACAAGGGCAAAGAAAAGGCGGAAAAAAAAGGGAATTTAGTCTCGATAGACTTTGATGATCTGGAAGCACGTGTTCGCATCTTACCTCCGAAAGCAGGTAATTTTGGAGGAATCATGGCCTTTGATAATAAACTGGTCTTTGTTCGAGGTGCCAATACAGGTTCGGAAAAAAGAGGAGCTTCCCTCCAGTATTTTGATCTCAAAGCAAGAGATGAAAAGACGATTTTGGCTAGTGTAGGTGGAGTGGTTAAAACAGCCGATGGGAAGGCTTTATTGGTCAGTGACAAAGGCAGATATGGTATCATCAAGCCTGCTCCAAAGCAGAAGATTGCCAAGCCTATTCCTACCAATGGCCTAGTGATGGATCTAGTGCCTAGAGAGGAGTGGCGACAATTGTTTGCCGATGCCTGGCGCCGACATCGCGATTTCTTCTACGATCCGAATATGCACGGCCTGGACTGGCCAGCAATGAAAGAACGCTATGGAGCGCTGATTGAAGATGCCCGCACCCGTTGGGACGTAAGTTTCGTTATTTCTAATCTCTGCGCCGAATTATCGGCAGGCCATACTTATACCTTTGGCGGAGATGCGGAAAGAGTACGACCTGTGCAGACCGGGTTTCTAGGAATAGATTGGGGCTTGAAAGATGATAAATACTATATCAAACGGATTATTCGTCCCGCTAGCTGGGATACCGAGGTGCGTTCTCCCTTGGATCAACCTGGCGTAGATGTTCAAGTAGGAGACTTTATTTTATCCGTTAATGGAGAAAGCTTGGATACAAAGAAGGATCCCTATGCTGCCTTCGCCGGCTTGAATGGCAAAACGGTAGCCCTGACCGTGAGTCGATCGGGTGTGGAAGCTGATGGCAAGCAACATATCATTAAGACCCTTAGCCAGGGCCAAGAAACACAGCTACGTTATCTAGCTTGGGTGGAAAGAAATCGCAAAATGGTGGACGATCTTTCTAACGGGCAGCTTGGCTATGTGTATATGTCTAATACTTCTGGCCGTGGCCAATTGGAGTTGGTGAGAATGTACTATGGCCAGCTGGATAAGAAAGGCTTCATCATTGATGAGCGATTCAATGGGGGGGGCCAGCTAGCAGATCGTTTCCTTGAGTTAATGACAAAACCCGTTGTTTATAACTTGCATTGGCGTCACGGTAAAGATCATACTCATCCCATCAAGACCAATACTGGACCAATGGGTATGTTGATCAATGGTTGGGCAGGTTCTGGAGGAGATGGGCTACCTTGGGCTTTCCAGGAGCTAGAGGCTGGCCCTATCGTAGGAGAGCGCACCTTGGGGATATTGGTAGGTCCCGCTACGGGGCACCGACTAGTTGATGGTGGAGGAATTACGGTTCCCGGAGCTCGCCTCTACGATAATGATGGACATTGGTTCTGGGAAGGAGAAGGTGTGCGACCTGATATCAAGGTGTGGGATGATCCTAATCTATTGGTGCAAGGCCGAGACCCGCAGATCGAAAAGGTAGTGGAGGAGGTATTGAAGCTTCTAAAAACCGAAGCACAAGTCAAGACGCCAGCCCCAGCCCCGGAGGACAGAACTGCTAAGGGCCTAAACGGTAAAAAATAGACGTATACATGCTGTAGGGCATGCCTACATCAAAACCTGAAATGAGAAGCCCCTGCTAACCGATAGGTTAATAGGGGCTTCTCATAAATGTCATTGATTGCAGACCGGAAACCGGAATGTATTCTACTTTCTGTATATCTAATCCGTTTCCGGTTTCACATCGCCCATTACGGGGAGACTGCTATCGGGCCTGAGTGTCTCTAGCGGAATGGTATCAAAACCATAATCCTTCAAACTCACATTGATCAAGCCTTTTTCCTTTTTTCTAGGCTGGAACAGTTGTATCGCCAGTTTGGTGGGCATGATCAAGCCTTCCTTGACTTCAGTGCGCTCTAAGTACCGAACTGTACCATACATGAAACCTGGAACGGGCATATAATGGTCTCGGATATTTACTTGCAACATATCGGCCAGATGCGTTTCTTTATTGATGAAGAAAATATATTGATCATACTCCTTGTTGGGCTTTTCGGAACCCCAGGAGGCGAGAACAAGGTCATAGGTCTTGCCATCAAACTCTCGTTCGCCCCCATAGCGTACGATCGGAGCCGTTTGGATGCGCATTGGGATTTCCAGCACATAGTGGAAGGCGGCCAAGCCCCATTCCCAACGTTTCTTTTTCTTAAATATGGGTTCCGTTTCTCCTTTTTTCTGTACGTAGGTTTCCCAAGATTGTAAGCCGTAAATGTCCCCTTCTCGCTTCTTGTTGAGGTAGCGAATTCGGCCATCAAAAGAATTGACGGCATAGGACATTCTAATATCCTGGTTTTTCTTGCTACGGAAAGGATCCATGTTCATCATATCCCAGAGACCATTAATACCGAGCTTGGCCGTGACTTCGAAAGTTTCGTGTTCGGCCAACTTTTGGATGCCTTGAGCTTCTGCCATTTGAGCCAAAAGAGCTCGTCCCTTGGCTTCAAGTTCTTGACTATCGGGGTTTTCTTTGACTAGCTTAGGACGAAGATCAGACAAGCAACTGGTCGCAAAAATGGATAGACCTAGTAGGGCTACTACAGGTAGCCGAGATGGACTAGCAAATTTCATAATGATGTTAGATTAGTGTCCAAGGCTTGGTATCAGCGGGTCAATACCAGCAATGGTGTCAGATGAATTAGAAAGAGAAAATAGCTAGGAAAAATGGGGGCTGGATGAGATGAAAGCACTGAAGTCAATGGAAAAATAGCCCTTGGCCTTCACCAGTCGGTGGCTAGAAAAGCTGCACGCCAGGCCCCAGAAGGATAACTGGACCTGAGCGCAGCGAACCCTGATTGCTAAGCCCTGGAACGCATAGGCGTTTCGGCATAGCTTTTCAGTCCAGCTAAGAGTTTATCGGCGGCACCGGTAAATTGTGACCGCACCATTATATTGTCCATGGCCTTGCCTAGAAAGCCATATTTAAGATCATATTGGATGACAAATCGAACACGTGTTTGATGATTACTTTCCATCTCTACGCTTAAAGTAGCTGTACACTGCTGGAAGGGCGGTACTTTCTCCCCTTCGTATATTTCAACGGTGTAAGAACGTCCCTCCACCCAGCGGATAATTCTCTCCTGGATGACGCCAATGGGTTTAAGCTCGCATTGGCGCGTAGCCCCTAAACCGTTAGCGATATCGGAGGTGCAATGGGACGATTTCAGATTGGGGTTGAAGCGATGGATATTGCCGTAGTCTGCTAGGATATCCCACACTTCGTCTTTTGGTCGGTTGATGATTGCCTCTTTTTCGATAATAGTCATTGCGTTGTTTTTTGTGAACTTGAAGACAAGATGGTCCCGAAAGGTACCAGAGGAAAGAAAGAGGGCTGAGCAGGCTCATTTATGTGTTGAATGGGCGAATAGGTTCATTTTCTGTGACGAGTGGACATGCCCTGTGATGAATGGGCATTGGAGTGCAGCAGGCAGAAAGACACCTATGGCCAGGCTATAAAGATTGTAGAAGCTCTGTTCTTACGCTTCGAATTTAGTCAAGGATTTTTTCACGAAGGCCTCCTTGTTGCGAGAAATGGGAAGTTTGGTGGAGGTTTGCTTGCAGAGCAGGTTTAGTTGTCTAGAAGAGCCGCTCAAGCTATTGAAAAACTTGAGGTTAGCGAGGTAGGAACGATGACAATGGATGATATTCTCGGAATCAATCTTATCCTTTACTGCTGAAAGGGGAATTCGCAATAGTCTTTCTCGGATATCGAGACCATCCAAGTAAACAAACTTCGTATAGTTTCCTTGTGCCTCAACATACAGCAATTCGCTGAGCAGTACTTCCAACTTCTCCTTCGTGTCAGATTGTATAACCAATAGAGGGGAGCTCTCAGTTACTTCAAGTGTCTTCCCTTCTCGATAGTATGGGGTTAGTTTAAGTCGATCCATCAACTGCCAATATTGCTCTTCCGTATGTAGCTCATGGAAGATAGGGTCAATGCCCAGGCGGGCGATCGTCCAGATATGATGACTATCAACGGCTTGCCTTAAAAAACTCAAAGCTTTCTGCTTATCGCCTAAACCAAGATAGACTAATGCATAATCTAAAGCTAAGTTCTCCCGGGAATCTTCTGCTTGTCGTTGGTTGTGAATGGCAATTACCTCATAAGCCTTATCTACCGACTGCATTTTCCCATATAGATATCCGAGGCCAAACCAGCCCTTAAGTGGGTGACCTACCGCTTTTTGGTAACGGACTAGCCAATTTTCTGCTTCCTTCCACTTTTCCTCGTAGATATAACTGAAGCCCAAGCTTTCCATGGCTGGCCTGAAATTTGGATCAATATCCAAGGTCCGCAGATATTCTCGCCTGGCCCCTTCAAAACGTCCCGAATAATCCAATGCCCAGCCCTGACTATTGATAAATAGGGTATTCATCGGATCATATTTGGTAGCCAACTCATGGGAATAGATAGATTTTTCTCCTTGTCCCATAATGATCTCCATAATGCCCTTCATCCGTAGCGCCTCAGCCGACCGAATGTCTAGTTCAAGGGCTTTCTGTATAGAGGACATGGCACCCGGCCAGTCATAGTCGTAAAATGCCTTGACCATGGCCAGGGATAGATGTGGCTCAATCAGAGCGGGATTTAACTGTATGGCCTTGAAAGCGGTCTGCTTGGCGATTTGGTAATAGCGGGGATGAATATAGCCTCCTAGCGCCACACTACAGCTGGCAATGAGCGCATAGGCCAAAGCAAAATCTGGCTGACGTACCAAGGCCTGTTTGCAACAAGCCACCGCCTTCTCCATTTCATCCATGGTGTATTGGTTGTAATGGTATAGCCCCTGTAGGTATAGCTCGTAGGCATGAACATCATTGTTCGGAACCAAATCAGACTGGATGCTGGGAGCGGGCGTTTTCTGCTCTGAAAATTTTTGAGCGACAAAGGTAGCGACCTCATCCTGCAGATTCAATAGGTCTTGATAAGGTTGATTAAAGCTTTCTGACCAAACGGTAAAACCCGTATCAACATCCGTTAAATGGATGTTGATACGAATTTTTTCCTCGTATCTTCGGATACTACCTTCGAGCATGTGGGAAATGCCCAACTGCTCGCCAATTTCCTTAGGCTGTAGGTCTTTATCTTTAAAGAAGAAACTTGATGCGCGTGAAGCGACTTGCAGGTGATCAAGGCGAGTCAGGGTGTAGATCAATTCTTCGGTGATGCCATCACAAAGAAAGTCATCCTGAGTGGACGAGCTCCAATTGCGAAAAGGTAACACCAATAAGCTGATCTTCATACGTCTTTATCAAAAATCAACCGTTGAACACATAAGAAAGTTCGATCTCAGCGGCTTGTTGTAAGCTGCCGAGGTCGGTCTCAATTCTAGCAATAGCTTTTAGGCCATTAATAAAGGTATAGATATGCTTGGCTAGAGTCTTGGCCGAATGTTGCTTCTTAATTTCGCCGCGCTCCTGGCCTAGCTGAATGATTCGTGTGAAGAAGTCTACCATGCCCTCCATATGCCCCTGCAGTAAAGAACGTACCTCTGGGGATTGATGGGGCATTTCGCAAGTGGTATTGGTAATGAAGCAGCCATTTTGTGCCTTGCCACTTTGCAACTCATCCAGAATCTGCTGAAAAAAATTCCGAAAGAAATCCTTCACGGAACCCTCTTCCAACTGTTGCTGAACAAGGATTGGGTCGAGGCCAAACTCCTTTTGATAGAGTTGAAAAGCTTCTTGAAATAGTTGTTCCTTACCTCCGGGAAAGGTATTGTATAAACTTGCCCGATTGATACCAAGGTGGCTAACCAGGTCCTGCATGGAAGTGGCATGGAACCCTTTTTCCCAAAAGCGTTCCATGGCCTTCCGAAGAATATCTTTTTGATCAAATTGTTTTGTTCTTGGCATCGAATTGGAATATTCGTTCCAAAAATAGGCAAAAAAAGTTCCTTCTTAGACAAATTTCCTGGACAATCATAAAACAAGATGTATAAGCGCCCACTGACGATAGCTGTCCGTGGACAATATCTGTCGGTAAGGCGTTGAATTTCGTTTTTGAGTGTCTAGAAACAGGAGATTTGTCTAAGAATCAAATAATATGTTTCTACAACTGAGACATGCCGCCGTCCACTACAATTTCTGTACCTGTGACGTAATCATTCTGTGCTAGGAAGATCGCTGCTTGGGCAATTTCTTCCGCTTGGCCAAATCGACCGAGAGGAACTTGACTCAAGATAGATCCTGCCATTTCACCAACCTGCTCTTCTGCCATTCCCATTTTACCGAAGATAGGGGTTTCGATCGGGCCTGGGCTGATGCTGTTGACTCTGATCTTACGCTCAGCTAGTTCAGCAGCAATGGTTCGGGTAATAGAACGAACGGCAGCTTTCGTAGCAGCATATACACTCGCGTTTGGCATACCCATTTGGTTCACTACGGAAGATGTGATTTGTATAGATGATCCTTCCTTCAAATGAGGCAAAGCTTTCTGAATGCCGAATAAGACACCTTTTACATTTACATTAAAGATATTATCGTAGAAAGCTTCATCAATGGCTTCTATAGGAGCAAATAGCGCAATCCCTGCATTTAAGAACAGTAGATCTATTTGACCATACTTATCTGCCACCTGCTGGTAAAAGGATTCAATTTGATCCACTTGGGTAACATCCGCGATGAAGATGTCATCAAATGCATTGGGGTATTCCTGACGAGTCTGCTGAAGGCGCTCTTGATTACGAGCATTTACAATAACTTTAGCTCCTGCTGCTTTAAAGGCATGGGCTGATGCTAGTCCGATACCGCTATTTCCTCCGGTGATGACTACTACTTTTCCTGAAAGACTTTTCATGGTGTGTTAATTGATCATTTAGTGAAGAAGATGATTTATTTAGAACGACCGTTCCAATTTAATTACATATACTAGAACGGTCGTTCCAGAATAAAGTTGAATGGGGTTTGAAAAAAATCTAGTGAAAAGGAGTTTGATCTGTGTAAGGGTCAGATAATGAGGTGATTAGTTGCTTGATTTTTTTGTAAAAATTTGTCGGGATATTGAAAATCTGACTGGGAGTAGCTTGACTTTTGCCATCTAGTGGACAGGTGTTGTTGCATAAACATATTAATAACACTAAAATCTTTTTTGAGAAAATATCATTTGGTCGGTGAAGAATACCGACCAGCGCAAACGGCTCGTGTGGGTGCCTGTTTAGCTAGCCAGCTAGATTTTTACCCACGTCTTCCAAATAAAAATTGTTCATGCGAGGACGCCGATTGGGCAACATTATAGGACTAGGTTTTGCAGATCGGCTGATTGCTCAGAAAAGTAAATACACTTCAGTATCTTACTTCATCAAAACGAACGAAATATGCCTAAAAAGAATAGAAGATCCTTTTTACAAAAATTGGCTGGAGGTCTTGTGGGAGCAGGATTACTTCCCACTCAATTAGCCGCCACATCAAATGAAGAGTTAATTGACTCCTCCTTATTATCCCGAACCTTTAGTCCGAATGACACCATCCGAATTGGCTGTGTTGGTATGGGAATTATGGGTTTTAGTAACTGTCGCACCGCCTTAAGCATACCTGGAGTAGAATTAGTAGCTGTTTGTGATCTTTACGAGGGACACTTAACACGTAGCAAAGAGGTATTTGGAAATCATCTAGTTACCACTCGTGATTACCGGGAGCTCATCAGTCGTTCAGATATCGATGCGGTCATTGTAGCTACTTCGGATCATTGGCACGATAAAATATCCATTGCAGCCATGGAAGCCGGCAAAGCAGTGTACTGTGAAAAACCAATGGTCCATCAATTGGAGGAAGGGCATGCTGTCATCACTGCGGAGCGCAAAACGGGCCAGGTTTTTCAGGTGGGAAGTCAAAGAGTTAGCTCCATTGTATATCATAAGGCGAAAGAACTATTTGAAAGTGGTGTGATTGGGGATTTGGTATTGGCGGAGGTTTGGTACGATCGCCATTCAGCTTTGGGTGCTTGGCAGTACTCGATTCCTACGGATGCCTCCCCTGAAACTGTCGATTGGGATGCCTTCTTGGGGGATGCCCCCAAACGTTCTTTTGACAAGACTCGCTTCTTCCGTTGGCGTAACTACCAAGACTATGGCACTGGAGTAGCCGGAGACTTGTATGTACACCTTTTTTCGGGTCTGCATACGATCCTAAGTTCTCTGGGTCCTAATCGAATCTATGCTAGTGGCGGACTTCGCTATTGGAAAGATGGTCGTGACGTACCAGATATTATCCTTGGAATCTATGACTATCCCGAAACCAAAACTCACCCAGCTTTTAATTTACAGCTTCGTTCCAACTTCGTGGATGGCGGAGGTGGGGGATCTAAGTTTCGTTTTGTCGGGTCGGAAGGAGTGATGGAGGTCCGAGGCCGAAGTGTTATGGTTAGCCAACGTAAGCTTCCCAAAGCACCGGGTTATGGCGGCTGGGATACCTACAATACATTTTCCGAAGCTCAGCAAAAAGAGTATGAACAATGGTATGCAGCTACCTATCCCAAAGAATTTCACATGCAGGGCCCTAAAGAGATGACCTATAACGCACCAGAAGGCTTTAGTGATAGCAAGGCCCACTGGATGAACTTCTTATCCGCAATGCGTGGCGGCCCTCGCGTAGTGGAAGATGCTTCCTTTGGCCTACGTGCGGCAGGTCCATCACTGGCATCTAATGTGAGTTATTTTAGTAAGGAAGTGGTGCACTGGGATCCGGTGAAAATGAAGGTGGTGAAGTAGGGGAGTGGTTCATCAATAGACATCCCAAGTGGAGTGGTGGAAATTAGGTGGTTTTAGTTTTTAGGACTTCACCATTTCAGGATATTATTTCGAGGAGCGGGACCTATATACCGTACCCAAAAAGTACGGTTTTACCGGGATTCATGGCAATGGATATTCAACCCCTAACGGGGTTTTGCCCCAAGCTTGTTTAACCCCAAGCAGTCAGTGCTAGGGCCTGTCACAGCGTGACAACATATGCATAGCCAGATATACAGGTGGGATTTTCGTGCATTTATGTCTGCGGTTTATACCACATCTCTACTTTAACTAAAAATAATGATTACAGGAGAAGGAAATCTTGTCAGGTTAATATGCATTCCTGATTTATATCCAGGAATGTTACCTTCAATTTCGAAATTTATTCTGCCAACCATACTTGTGTATAAACTGTAGACCCAAGGGCACAGATTTACCGGGATTCATGGCAATGGATATTCAACCTCTAATAGGGTTTTGCCCCAAGCTTGTTTAACCCCAAGCAGTCAGTGCTAGGGCCTGTCACAGCGTGACAACATATGCATAGCCAGATATACAGGTGGGATTTTCGTGCATTTATGTCTGCGGTTTATACCTCATCTCTATTTTAACTAAAAACAATGATTACAGGAGAAGGAAATCTTGTCGGGTTAATATGCATTCCTGATTTATATCCAGGAATGTTACCTTCAATTTCGAAATTTATTCTGCCAACCATACTTGTGTATAAACTGTAGACCCAAGGGCACAGATTTACCGGGATTCATGGCAATGGATATTCAACCTCTAATAGGGTTTTGCCCCAAGCTTGTTTAACCCCAAGCAGTCAGTGCTAGGGCCTGTCACAGCGTGACAACATATGCATAGCCAGATATATAGGTGGGATTTTCGTGCATTTATGTCTATGGTTTATACACATCTAAATAAGTTGATATGTAATTATTAAATTGTGGAGATGGTCACGAGCATATTTCATCCAAAGAGTAGTGCAGATTATATGAATT
>JABSSL010000055.1 GCA_013214355.1 Saprospiraceae bacterium
TCCCTCAAGAGACATTCTCGGATTGGTGCCTTGGAACAGCTAAGGCAGTATCCCGCTGATGAGCGCTGGCTAGCTATTGGAATTGATAGTATTTCAAAAGAGTCACAATTTCACCGCTTGTTGCAGCACTGTCGAAAGGCTGGCATCGGATTGCTAGTGGTTCCTGAAGCAGGGAGTCCCGTAGTCCACACCCATCCCAGGTTTAGCACGCGCTCAGATGTTACAGATTATTCACAGTACTATAAGAATGCGCCGCTGGCCCTGAAGCGAATCGGAAAAACCAAAAAGCAAAAGGGATATGGCATGCCTACTCGAGCCCAGTTCAAGTTCCGCTTACAGTTACATTCCATGGTCGGAGTGGGATTGCTTTTTTGTCTATTGTTCGTGATCCCACCCCTACAACAACAAAATCAAGTCGATACGCAAGAATCCGTTCGATCCTATAGCACTCATTCCACAAGCTATTCGAACGGCCCTATCCCACCAACAGACCAGCATGTAGGAATTCAACTTCCAGAAGAAACGACCCGTTTTACTTGCAATTATTTATCTTTTCTAGGTCGAAGGCTACTACTCGTTGATCAATTCTATTTCACAGAAGCGGCAGCCATTGACCGGGTAGCTCTTTTACAGGCAGCTGGCTTTACCAAAGCGGATTACTTTTGGCTTCCTTGTTACGATAATAGTCGGAATGAAGCTGTGTATTGTGTGCATCCTTACGACCCAAGAGTCGATGAATCCAGAATTGCAGACCAGGAAGGCCGTTACGAGTATCTAACCCATCTTCATGAAATCAACATTGGGATTCCCATGATTATCTGGATTGAAAAGCCTTAAGCAATCCACCTTAAATTTGCAAAAACAGCATTTCAGGTATAAGGACTTCTCCCCTATTGATCATCCCGGTTCTTCCGGATATACTTAACATTCACAAAAGCAATAATCAAAGAGGAAGCAATCGCGATACTGAAAAAGGTAAGTGGATTTCTCGTGATTAGTTTATCTTCAGAGCTAAAGTCAATCACGTACTGCGTGATGATAATCAAAACCAAGATTCCCAAGGCCTCCAGTAAAATCCTATTCATTTTTTATTAGACTTGATTAGAAATCAAGATAATCAACTTTAGATTATCTTAGCAGGTATGTGCATTTTCGTTGTGCGTAGTTTGGAAACTACGCACAACGAAAACTAAATTTAAACATAGAACTGATTTATCCACTAAATACTATGCTAGCAAAATGAGAGTTCTACCTACTATTTTACTGCTTTGCACCTTTTGTGCAACTTGCCTCGCCCAAGGCAATCTAAAATTCAATAAAAACAAAGAGGCTGTGATCGCCACGATTGACCAAAATTATGAGGACTTGATCAACTTGAGTAACAAGATTTGGTCATTTGAGGAAATTGCTTTTCAGGAGACTCAGTCCGCTAAGGCCTTAGCTGACTTTGCGGAAGCTCATGGATTCACTGTCAAAAGAGGACTGGCAGAGATCCCAACCGCCTTCACCGCTGAATTCGGATCAGGCTCACCAATTATTGGAATCCTTGGCGAGTTCGATGCCCTTCCTGGATTATCCCAGCAGACAGTCCCACATAAAGCTCCTTTGAATCCTGGCTCCGCTGGCCATGGCTGCGGACATAACCTTTTTGGTACGGCCTCCCTAGGTGCTGCTATTGCCATTAAAGAACTCATTGCAGAAGGCAAACTGCAAGGCACAGTTCGTTTCTATGGTACGCCTGCAGAGGAAAAGTTTTTTGGCAAACTCTGGATGATCCGAGCCGGGCTTTTTGAGGATGTAGATGTGGTCATGGACTGGCATCCATCTGCAGAAACTAAAGCCGATGTACAAAGCTCATTAGCTTTAGTCGACTTCATCGTAGAGTTTCGTGGCCAAGCCGCCCACGCTTCCGCCGATCCCTGGAATGGCCGCAGCGCTTCCGACGCCTTAGAATTGTACGCAGACGGCATTAATATGTATCGAGAACACGTCCATCCCACGGTACGCATCCACTACCACATTCAAGACGCCGGCAAAGTGGTGAATGTGGTGCCAGATTATTCACGCATCTGGGTGAGAGTAAGGGATACCAAAAGGGCCAATATGGAGGTCGTGTGGAAACAGGTAGAGCGAATGGCTGAAGGAGCCGCCATCATGGCGAACGTCGAGCATGAGGTGAGCTTGGTATCTGGGATTCACGAGATATTAGTGAATCGAACGGGTGGTGCCCGCTTGCAGGAAAACTTGGAATACCTTGGTGCTATTGAATACACTGATGAGGAACAGGGTTTTGCTAAAAAAATCCAAGCCGCAACAGGGAAAGAACAAGTCGGCATGGAGTCACTCATTTCCCCCTTGGAAGAAACGCAAGAGCACCCAATGGGCGGCTCTACAGATGTCGGAGATGTAAGTTTCGTTGTACCTACTATCCGTATGGGTGCTACTACTGCACCTAAAGGCACCCCTTGGCACTCCTGGGCAGTGGTAGCCTGCAGCGGCATGTCCATCGGCCACAAGGGAATGGCTTACGCCGCCAAAGCCCTATCCATGACCATGGTTGATCTTTTTGAGGATGCAGAACTAAGAGATAAGGTCAAAGCCGAATTTAAGGAGCGGAAAGGTGACTATGTATATAAGGGAATGGTACCTCCAGGCCCGCCGCCGATTGATAGTGAAAAATAAAGCTGTAAATACAGTTGTGTGTAGTTTCAAAACTACGCACAACTGCCCTTCAGCTTTAAGCCGCTAAGAAGTGCACCTTTTTCTCTTTTTCAAATGCTTTACGCCATTCTTAGCGTAGTAGCAAGTGATTAAGGTTTGGGAATCACTAGATAGAATCACTATAAGATTCCGCATTTTTTCTGCTAAGCTATGATCAAGCTCCCGAGGTAAATCCTTTTCCGTTACGGTAATGTAAATGCTATTTTGAACGCGAATGGCAGTACCCAACATCAAGACCATTAATAGGACCCCATCCGGAATTGAACGTTGTGAAGCCCTCCTTCTACTATGCCTAGTGTGCTTTAGCTTTAAATTGAACTGTTGTCTTCGACTAATTTTGACCTTCAGTTGTAAGTCCCTGTGTAAAACATTGGAGGAATGATTATGTCTGTAGATTTGACGGTTAAACTTATTAAAATCAATAAATCTCATATGTAGGATTTGAAGAATCTAAAAATTAAGATGAACTCAATTCTTAGTTCTCAATTTAGCCTACAGGTAATCACTAGCTTTGCCTAAATCTGCCTAACACTATTTATTCGCCCAGAAAATGCCACACTCCTCGATTTTATCTATAGTGTTCAACCGAAAAATAAGTCCATGAGCTGGTATGAAAACCCAATACCCAAGTGGATCTTCAGGTCCGAACTTGTAGGTTCCTGGGTATTTATCCTGTATTTCCTGCATGGATCGTCCAATTCGCAGTCCACGTTTAGTTTGGAAGAGTGGGGAATTTGTAACTTGTAATAAAAAACTCCCATCTTCCCATTGCAGGTGGGAAAGTTCCGAATGTGTCAGATCTGCCACTGAAAATTTTTGTTTGTTGTCGTTTTTGAATGGAAGACCTATAGAAGGACTCGGGCGCTTTGGAGAGAGTATAAAAAAGCCGTCCATACGATCTTCAAAATAGACCTCTGGAGGCGAAGGAATTTTCTTCAATTTACCGTCCATAATCCGAATGTTATTCCTTGCAATCTGCTTTAAAGAAGCAGGTGTTTCACTGTTGAAGAAAACCTCATTAAAAGCATCTCGAGCTTCAACACTTTCCGGGTTTTCCCGGTAAGCAATGATGCCCTCGAGAAGACGATGAGCCAGGCTATATTTTCCCACTTTGACAACTGGAAGTTGAGCTAGAATCTTCAGAGATGTATAAACTTCTGATGAGAGCCCTTGCTGATCAAGAACAGCAATTAGATTAATTAGCGTGGCAGGATCTTTAGGTGCATAAGCCTGTGATTCCCTTAAGAAAATCTCCGCTTTCCTAAGTAATTCCTCTTGTGGAACATCAAAACTCGGCAGCTTTCTAAATGGAGTCTCCTGATTTAAAAAAATAGGATAGTCTAAAGCTGACATAGGTTTAATCCTGTTCAATAGAGCCAAATTAAGATACGTTGCTCCCAGGTTCAGGAAATTTTGTTGAAATCGGACTGTTCGATTAACATACTCAAAACAGAGAATCGCAGCTTGGTATTCTCCCACTACATTCAAAATAATTCCCATCTTAAACACCTTTTGCAATTCATTCGATATTCTACATCTCTCTAGGGCTGTATTTATTCGATCAGTTTTCGAAGGATATTGCTTCACAACTTTCTTTGGAAAGCTAGTGTAAATAGCTTCAAATAGAGGTTCGATAGAATCTTCAACTTGAAAACCAGCTAATTCTGCAAAGAAAGAGCCGTATAAATCTGCCTCCTGTTCTTCCGGTTCATACCTTCTATAATTCTTCCTGGGAGGTAGGAAGCCGTTGCCAGCGTGAGCACGATAAAGATGTGTCAATTCATGCCCTAGAATAAAGGCTATTGCAGCATTTCTGTTATCCCCTAGGCCCCTGCAAATCTCGAGCGTTTTTCGGTCAAACTCAATATAATCTCGACCACCAATGGCCAGATAACTAGCGATACTATTGTTATCCACTATGCGGATTTCAGGCAAAGCTCGACGCCCGTCACCCAAGGCACCCCATAAACGCTGCAAGATTTTTTCCACTAAAGCTTGATCATAAGTTTCTGGTTCCAACAAGGGTTCATTTGCCTGTTCTCGCAGGACCTCATCGCAAGATGCGCTGGCAGAAAAATAAACGGAGCAATTGGCACTAATACAAATAGGAAACAGAACAGAAACACAGGTAATAACAATACTTCGCATAGGTGTAGAAAAATAGTGGTAACCTTTGGACATAAAACAGAACGCATTAATATAAGCAGTTTCAAAATACAATTTCTAATGACTATATTTAGAGCTTATTGAAGATTATTTCCTTTACTAAGGTGTGAAAGTATTTTTCCATTTAAAAGACTTTGCTCCAAACTTTCCATGCTCCCAACAAATTAAACGGGATGTACATTGGATGCATTAGCACCCTAATCTTTTCCCAAAAACAAAATCTGGTAAGTAAAACGCTTGCTCTTAGTCATTGATTATAGCTGTATGAACAATCAAGAACTGCTGCAATTAATTCGCACAAATGATCGTGAAACTTTCAAAAAACTGTACCAACAGGCCTACCCCAGTTGCCAAAAACTGGTGTTGAAAAATAATGGGACCATGCAGGATGCGGATGATATTTTTCAAGAAGCTATTCTAGTCTTGATCCGTAAAGCACGGGATAAAGATTTTGTATTGAGGATTAACGTAAATGCATTCATTTATGGCGTCGTAAGAAAGCTTTGGTTAAAAAAGCTACAGAAAGAAAAGAAGAACAAGGTTGATCTAGTTCTTGATGAAGATATAGGGAACAACCTGAAAAGTAAATTATCTGATATCTCTATGGTCGAAATTATGGAAGATCGGCCTCAATTTAGACTGGATAAACAAGTACAACGGGCCATTTCAGCCTTGGGAATCGAATGCAGGGAACTGTTGCTAGATTTCTACGTCTTAAAACTGAGCCTTGCAGAACTAGCGCAGGACCTACGGTTAAGTCCTAACTATGTAAAACAAAAAAAACATCGTTGTATGCAACGTCTACGAAAGCTTTATGCGAGTCAAAACCCTGCGCTATGAAGGAGGAAGATCTAATCGCCCTATTTGATGCCTATACTCAGGGGCAAATGGAAGAAGCTGAACGAAAAAACTTTGAAACGCAACTTCATTCCGATCCATCTTTTTGGGAAGAGTTTGAAATCTATAAGCAGCTAGTTAATGGGCTGCATTTGGCTGACGAAGAACGCACTTTGAACTTTCTCAAGGGGATTAAAAGCGAACTGGAAGATACTGGCCTTTTCCTCTCAGATGAAGACATTGACAGCTACCTTAAAGGTACCGCTAGTGATAAAACGAAGCTGAAGGTAAGTAGACGGATGGAAGAGGATCCAGACTTCAAAGCATTCCTTGAAAATGAAACTAAACTAGTAGAAGGTCTACAGAAATATGAAGAACAAGAAAGCGAGAACATATTAGCGGAGGTTCGGGCTGATTTGAAGTCGGAAGGTTTTTTTGGACAGGAAGTAAAGCCAAAACAAGAAACGAAAAGAGTCAAGCTGTTACGTAGATGGAGTATTGCAGCATCTATAGCTATAGTCACGCTGGCAGCACTTTGGCTATGGAGGTCGAAACAGGGCCTCTCTGATCAGGAACTTGTGCAGTTAGAATGGGAACTGGAAGTGGCACGAGACTATGCTAATCGAAAGGGGTTCGAAGGTTCGGCTGGAAATATTTTGTCGCTTCCTATAGCGGCAATAGAGACCCAAAATATTGCCGACGCCGCTCTCCTACTCGATAGTCTTTCAGCACTGCCAGAGGTTGGTTCTTCTCAACTGCAATTTCTGGATCTACTAAAAGCCCAACTCCTACTTAAAGAAGGACAAAACCAGAAAGCAGAACGCTTGCTTAAAATTTTGAGTAAAGACCAACATTTCTTAGGGCAAAGCACCGCCTCCTGGATCCTGGGAAACGCCTATCTACAACTAGGTCAAAAACACCAAGCACGCCAATATCTAAATCCTTTAATAAAAGATCCACTTTTTGGTACAAGAGTTAAGGAGATATTGGACTGATTATGATACCCCCTTCAAATATCAAAAAAAATGCGTTTTCAACTCCCTCCGTTCTGCCTACTTGCCATCTTTTTCACCTTGATACAGCAAACTATTGCTCAACAGGTCATTACCGTTTCAGACAATGATCTATTGCCCAATACCAATTATAACTGGACCGCGAATAACACCTACCTTCTGGATGGCTTTGTGTTTCTAGAAGCAGGAGCCAGCCTTAGCATTGAGGCCGGCACCGTGATTAAGGCCAAAAACAACCCCAGCACTGGAGATGCAACAACTGCCTTGATCATTAGCCGCGGAGCTACAATCGAAGCCATTGGTAGTCCTCTTCATCCTATCCTATTTACCCCTGAACAGGACATCATTGCAGATACCAGCGACCTACAGATTAGCCAGCGTGGGCTATGGGGCGGATTGATCATTCTAGGTGGGGCTCCGGTGAATGCCGCCCAAGGAAGTCCTACCCTCGAAGGGCTCCCTCCTCTTTCCAAAGCCCAATTTGGTGGACAAGATGAATTTGATAATTCTGGCATTCTAAGATATATTTCTATTCGCCATGCCGGCGCAGCTGGCTTGGCAGGTTTTACCGCTGCTGGTGTCGGCCAACCTTCTGTCATTCGCCATATCGAGGTGATTTCCGCCGAGGGTGATGGCTTTCGTTTTTTGGGTGGTATGGCACATACTAAGTACCTGGCAGCAGCCTTTAACGGAGAAGATCAGTTTGAATGGGATCTAGGATTCAGAGGATTAGGAGAAAACTGGTTTTCTATTCACGCAGAGAACGCCGGTGATCAAGCCCTGGAGGGTCGAGGGGGACATGATTTGTCGCCAGATAAGGTATCTAAGCCGCAGATCACGGACGCAACCTTTATTGGTCCCGGCTCTGAGGCTTCCATTAATATACCAAGTGCCATATTGTTCCATGAAGCTACCGCTGGCAGCCTGGGAAACAGTATTATTACCGAATTCCCCAATTTCGGCTTGGAAGTGGAGGACCTGGAAGATGGAGTAGACGCGCTTGCACAGTTGGAAGCTTGTCAATTGATCATTTATGACAATGTGTGGTGGGATTTGGGGGAAGCAGCAAATCTATTTGAAGTTTCCACAACCAATGCTGATTTAGATGACGTAGCGTTTCCTTTGAATAACTTCCTCATTCCCTACAGAAACATCTTTGATGACCCTCGATTCTTTAGCATTGCCCGATCACCAGAAGAACCAGTTCAATTGAATCCAACGCTCAATGGTCGATGTGAAATCTTCAACTTTGGTGCTTTTCATCTCTATTGGTGGTTGGATGAATGGGCAGCCCTGAATCACTATGGCATCGTCCCTTCCTGTTCTGAGCCCTATTTTGGATATTTTGATCTTCCACTCAATGATTTAGATACCATTCCAATAGAGAACTATCAGCAACTTATTGATTTGGATCGAGCAAGGCAGTATGCGGAAGATACCGGATTGGACATTGATCAGGAATTTGGTGGACGGCGATGCCCTGGCTGTGACCCAACCAATCCATCCCCAACTTCTGCACAAAGTATACGTCGGGATCGAACACGGCGAAGACGTAGTGTTCAGAAACTCTTGAGGGGAGATGACTTTTGCTGGCTGGAAGAATGGCAATGGACTACCTATGTATACGAGGTGGACTTTGAAAGTCCAGTTGATTCATTCGTCACGAGGCGCTTCTTTGCAGTAGCTGATCAAGAAGTACCACAAATCACACTCGTCCCTAATGAAAATTTAGGGGAATTCCCTTTTGAAGTGGTCGCAATAGATAATGATACTGCCACCGTAAGTTTTAGGACAGAAAGTAGACAGGGCTCTAGCTTGGTTGATCATATCTGGACGGCCACTGACTTTTGTGGCAATAGCACTTCCTATACGATTCGTGAGAACATTAATAGTACTAATTACCAAACTTGGTACCTCGATAGAGATGGAGATGGCTTGGGTGATCCTGACACTAGGTTTTCTTGGCCTATCAGACCTAATAACGTTGATGCATTTGTAGACCAAGCAGGGGATTGTCATGATCAAGATGCATCCCTAGGGCTAAGCTGTCTTTTCGCAGCAGCACCAGACATTTGCAATCTAGCTGAACCCTTAGCTATTGGACAGACATCAGAACGATATACCAGTTTCAATAGTACGCTGGATCTTACTTTCCCCAAGCAATGCTTTACAAGCAATCCAGTAGGCGATCTCTGGTTTAGCTTTATTGCTCCTCCAGAAGGAACATTGACCATTGAAGTGGTAGATCAGTTTCTCAGTGACCATATCAAAAGCCTAGAGTTATATCGCGGAGATTGTAGTGACCTGGAGTTATTGACTTATGCATGTGAAACTAGTCTGCAGGTCAGTCAGCTAGTTCCTGATGAAGTCTTGTGGTTACGTGTCCCAGTAGAAGAATTAAGCGCGTTCAGAATAACAAGCTATGTTCCAGCCTCACCACCCAATGATTTATGCAGTTCTGCTATTGAGTTGCCGGTAAATGATGAGTGTGTCCCTATGAGCTTTGCTTTCTTAAACTCTACTTTTGAGACCTATCCAGCCGTCGCTACTGAACCTGGATTTGCCGGAGATCTTTGGTTTAAAGCTATCATTCCATCGTCTGGCCAGCTAACCATGAAAGGTTCATTTGTTTCCGATGCATATGCAGGAGATTGTAACAATTTTCGCCAGCTTCCCATGGATCATCAAGAGTTCTCTGACATTTACCACCTTCGGCATCAGCCCGGCGAAACAGTCTATTTCAGGGTGATCAATTCAATGAATGCCTATGAAGATAATATGCTGAATCTTTGCCTTACAATTAGGGATGAAATTCCATTAAATGAGCTTTCCTGCAATACATTTCAGCTTGACTTCGATAAAAGTTGTTTAGCCTTTTCCTCAAGTTCCCCGCCCACTTTCTGTCTTTCAGGACAAGAAGAATGTATCATACAAATGGAATTTGAATTCCAATTGGTGGATACTTGCATTGGGGGAAATCTTAGAAACATCAGTTTAAATGCAAGCATCGATCTCAACGCAGACGGAAGCCTAGATCAAATACTTTTACAATCTAGCTCAAACTCTTTGCAGGCCTGGCCTAATGAAGAACTTTCCTTAAACCTACCGATTGGATCACATATCCTTTACATTCAATCTGAGGAAGTAGAACCAGATGCCTTTTTTGAAGAAAATGGCCCCTTCTATTTTAACATAGAGATACCAATCAACATTGAAGATTGCACCACCCCTACCATTAGCTGTATTTCGGCTCTGGCCGTCGAATTATTGCCGACTTCCCCTGATAACCCCATGGACACCGACAATGATGGCCTATCCGACCTGGCCAATGTACAGGTATACGCCTCCGATTTTATCGTGGGCTCCACGGCGGGCTGCAGTGGTGCCAATGAATTTGCGATCTATCGCAAATCAGCCCTAGAACAAGCCGGGATACTACAGTCTGATGGAAGTTTCCAAGCGGATTGGATTCCAGAGATTGCCAATCCAACAGAAAGCCTCTTTTTGACTTGCTCTGACACCACACAAACTGTGGAAGTACTGGCCTTTGGCCTGAGTCCAAACGGCAATTGGAGTACGTGCAATAGCCAAATTATTGTGCAAGACAATCTGGAATTTTGCAATCCGCCGCAAGGGCCGAGTGCTATTAGTGGCCAGATTCGAGGACCAGAGGGAATTCCTATTGAAGGAGTTGAAGTTCGATTGAGCGGTCATCAGCAAGCTATTACCATTACCAACGAAGCCGGTGAATATGGTTTTGCAGACCTACCTTCCGGGCAGAGTTACACCGTCACCCCTTTTAAGAATGATGATCCATTAAACGGTGTTTCAACCATCGATATAGCACTAATGGGCAGAAACATACTGGGCTTGCAGACATTTACAGAAGCCTGGCAATACTTGGCAGCAGATGTCAACAATGATGGCCGGGCCACTACTTTGGATATCATTCTGACTAGAAAACTTATCCTGGGAACAATGAATGATTTTTCGGACAATACTAGTTGGAGATTTATTGCTGCTTTCTTCGATTTCGATAGCCCCTCAGATGCACTCAGTACTAACTTCCCTGAAATGCAATCTATTGTCAATTTGCCTGAAACGGGCTTATCGACAATTGATTTCCAAGGGGTCAAAGTAGCTGACATCAATAACAACTCACGAAAAAACAGAGAGCAAATCATAGTTCGATCCAGGCAGTCTCCCTTGCCGTTGGTTGTGCAAATGCAAACGGTGCCAAAGCAAAATGTAATCCAACTAGACTTCCGATTACCACCGCAAGATGCGGTTGTAGGTCTACAAGGAACTCTCAGGTTTGACACTGAGAACTTGGCATTTCAAGATATCTTATACGACCTCGCTGACGAAAGTAACTTTGGGTGGCTGTACTTACAAGATGGGGCGATCAGCTTTAGCTGGGATTGGGCTGAACCATTCTCAGATCAGCAGCCAGGCCAAAGACTATTTACCTTAGTCTTCCAGCAACTGTCCCAGGATCTGCCGGAGAATAGCATTTGGCTAGAAGATAAGCCTACCTCCATTGAATCCTTTTCCTCGCTCAAACAAGTACGTGGCTTAAAATTGCAGTTTCCAGCTGCCAATTCTGATCTCCCTAAACTCTTTTCCAATGCACCAAATCCTTTCTACCAAGAAACCAGCATTCATTTTTACCTGCCGATTAATATGGAGGCAGCTATCAGCATTGTAGACATAGAGGGGAAGGAAGTATTTCGGAAAAAAGGTTGGCATCAGGCAGGTCATCATTTCCTTCAACTAAGAGCGGTGGACCTAAACGGATCAGGAATGTATTTCTATTGTCTGACCGCTGAAAACTACACACGAACAGGAAAAATGATTTTGCTGAAGTAATATGCTCATTGCCCCAAAACCAGCAACAAATAGAACATGAACTTTATTATATCCATTAGCCTAGTCAAGATACCTTTGGTAACCATCCTTCTATGTGCTTACAGTACCACACAAGGGCAGCAAACCCCGTGGAAGCAGCCTTTTGACGCCTCTATCCAAAAGTGGCAAGAAGGTGAACTAAAGGAGAGCTACAGCTTAGCAAGAGCAGCTTATGAGCTGATTCAAGTTCAGGAATCTTTATCTGAAGACTATTTCCGAATCGCCCAACATCTGGCTACTTTAGGGCTAGAGGTATGGGATTCACGGGTAGCCTATTCCGTTTCAAATGAAGCTCTGGATCAGCTACCACTCTTGGATATTCCGAAAGAGTATACAACAGCACTCATGCTTGTAAAGGGCTGGGCGGCACTTAGGTTAAATCAGTCAAATGAAGCCCAGGCCCTTGCTAAACAAGGCCTAAAATTCACTCCTAGAGATAGCATTTCACGCCAAGCCGACTTTTACGAACTATGGGGCATGGCATACCTATTCTGGGAAAAAACGGAATTAGCCAATCGCTATCTGAAGAAAGCTAACACGCTCCGGCCCAACTCCCCTAAAGACTCGATAAAAATGGGTCGATGGTTATTGTTTATGGGCCAGTCGTCATTTTACGAAGCGGCTTATCAAACGGCAAAAGATTACTATAACCGTTCGCAATCCATTCTGGTAGAGCAAAAATCCCATTCACTTCTCTTGGCGGAACTATTGGAATGGCAAGCCTATAACTATTTCACCTCAGGGCAAACTACCTTGGCTAAGGTAAAATATAATCAGGCAGAGCAAATTTGGGCTCAGCTAGAATTGCAGGACAATCCAGCTTATGCCCGAGTATTGGAAGGCTTAGGGCTAATTGCACTCAATGAAAACAAGCTGGAACAGGCAGAAAGTCATTTTGTAAAAGTGCAAGCCATCAATACCCAGCATTTTGGGCCGAAAAGCTTTCAAGTAGCCGAAACGCTTTCTAATAGATCTATCCTCAACCTACAATTGCAGAATATGGAGGAAGCCTTACGACTAAGTAAAAAAGCTGAATCATTAGTCAGCCCCAAAAATCATCCTAGCGTATACTGCAATCTGGCCGATAACTTAGCGACTGTGTACCTAGAAATGGGCAAACTGAATAAGGTTCTGAAGCGAGCGAAAAAAGTCCTAAAAACAAGAAGAAAACAATATGGTAAGGATAGCCCTTCTTTGGCTACATCATTGAATAACTATGCATATAATCTAGATAATTACGGCAAATATGAGAAAGCACTGCCCTATTATGAACGTTGTTACCAATTGCTGATCGATCACAATCAAACAACGAGTAAGGTATTCGGCGATGTCACTACCAACCTGGGCTACTACTATGAATTAGAATCTATAGCAGCAGCAGATTCGCTAGAAGCAGATCAATTGTACCGGAAGGCTAAGGCTTACTTAGAAGAGTCATTAGTAGCTAGTGAAAAAAGCCTCGGGAAGCTACATCACTCCTATATTGGGACCCTCTTTCACCTGGCCATTTTGTTGGAAAACCAGGGAGAAATCGATCAAGCAGCAGTTCAATATGAAATAGCCGTAGATCGTTTGTTAAAGCTCATTCTAAGCATCTATGGAGGTTTTGATGAAGGCACACAATTGAAATACATGGAGGTGATGGGAGAGAAACTTGGCTTGTTCTACTCCTTTGTGCATCGAAACCGAGATACGCATCCCCACTTGATGATAAAAGTGGCAGAAGTCCACTATGCAGTTAAGAATTTATCTTTGCAATATAGCATGCTCAACCAAATCGCCAGCCTTGAGCAGGATAGCAATCAACAATATCTCTTATATAGCCGATGGAAAGAGATCAAAGAACAATTAGCTACTAAGTATCTGATGGCTGGGGGTATTGACAGCTTAGCTTCTAGCGTAGAAATTAGAACACTGGAAGATCAATTGGCTGCTGTAGAAAAGGAAATTACTAGAGACGAAGCTATTCGCTCGTCTTTATTCAATCCCTACCAACCTTATGACTCGATATGCTCTGCCCTGTCTTCGCGGGAAATATTCATCGATTTCGTGCAATTTCCCTATTGGGATCCGGAGCGAGACTCCTTTACCGATCCCTGGTATGCAGCTTTAATTCACAGCCCCAAGCAGCCGGTACCTAGCTACATACCACTCTTCCGAGAAAAGGAACTTTTACAATTATTGAGATTAGATACTACCCTACAAGAACTTCCAAGTACAGAGAAAATTCCTGCTTATATACGGTCTAGTCAGCTTGGTTTTCCCTTATACCAACGCATCTGGGAGCCTATATTAGAGGAATCTGACCGGGACGCAACGATTCATTTTGCTCCTGATGGTTTACTTCATCTACTGGTACTAGAAAATCTGCCAGTGAACGATGAGGGGACGAAGCGTGTCCGTGAGCAATATGATCTATTCCGCTACAGCAGTTTCAAAGACTTTGGCCTATCCCAGCCCCGACAGCAGGTCAAACGCTTGATAGGGTTTGGTGAAATCGACTATGCGGATGGATTCACGGCAGATAATCCCTTCCGTCTTCAAGCTTTAGAAGCCAGTGAGAAAGAACTTCAAGAAATCAAGAAACTTCTGGAACCCCGTGGTTTGGAGGTCAATCTTTTCTCAGGATCAGCCGCAAGTGAAGCAAATCTAAAGCAGCAATTCCAAAAGCCCAATAAAGGATTGTTATTTATTACGGCCCATGCCTTTTTCTTATCCCAGGTTGAAGAGTCTACTTCCGATGCCCGCAATTATCTACAGCTATTCGAAAGAAGTAATAGCCCGCTGCTAAGAAGTGGAGTACTGTTAAACGAAGCCAATGCAACGATTAGAAATGGAGCCCAAACAGGAGAAGATGGTTTTCTCACTGCCATGGAACTAGCCACATTAGACTTTTCCCAAACGGAAATGGTCATCTTGTCTGCTTGTTACACGGGCCTTGGGGAGATCAGATATGTAGAAGGTGTTTTTGGATTGCAACGAGCGCTAAAAAGAGCTGGCGCCAAACAAATTTTGATGTCCCTCTGGCAAATACCCGATAAAGAAAGTAAAGAATTCATGAAGCATTTTCTGCATCATTATAGTGATCATGGAACAGCAAGTACAGCCTTGACTTATGCCCAAGCAATGATGCACAAAAAGGGGATTCCAGCTCAATACTGGGGAGCATTCATTCTACTACAGTAGAATTTTAAAAAAAAGAAAAAATTCCTGATAACCATTTAAGTGACTGCAGAACATAGAAGTGTATTTCTTTTCAACTTATTAAATTTTACGAAAATGAAAAAGACACTTCTATTCATTCTTTGTTATAGCTTCGTGCAACTCAATTTCCTACAAGCCCAATTGTTTAAGTCTAAGGCTAAAGTGGAACAACCTGAATTCACCTGTGAAGGATTATCCTTAGCAGAAAAACCCTCCTTAGGCGTGCTGAATTTTGAAAACAAGGTTTCATCGACCAGTAGAAGATATTGGGGTTCTCGCTATCGCTATTCTGATATTACTAAAGGGTTATCTGATATGATGGTCAATGCGCTAGTAGAAAGCGGTTGCTTTAGGGTTACGGAGAAGCAAAGACTAGAGGCCATCAATGAAGAAATTATTAGTGGCATGCTAGGAGAGACCAGCACCTCCAGCGCAGCACAAGCGGGCAACCGCCTAGGAGCAGAGTATCTGGTGATGGGTGCCATAACAGAGTTTAAGGAAGTAGAAAAAGGTGGTGGCTTGTTATCTGTTGGTGGTGGATTAATGTGGAATGCTCATATTGGACTAATTGTGCGGATTGTCAATACAACTACAGGAGAGGTAATGATTTCAAAGTCCGTCAACAAGAAAGTTAATCGACTAGGCCTGGGTAGCCTAATCAAAATAAAGGGAAGGTCTTTAGCTGGAGCTGGTTTTTTCCAAAGTAAAGCCATGAAGGATGCGATAGAAAAGGCCATTATTGAAACAGTGGGAATTATATGCAATGAACGTGGAACTCTAGTAGAGCAGATGAAAAGTAAATTAGTCTCATCAAGTGCACCTGTTCCCGATAAGATAGCAGATTGCACCATCTTATCCACCCAACCCACCTTCATGGTAATTATTCCAGAGCAGCACATTCAAAGGAGAATCCCGGACCCAGCTGGAGAGACTGAAATTATCAGAACTTTAGTTGAAGCTGGAATTCAAGTTGTAGATCCCAAAACGGTGGGACAGATCAGGGAAGGAGAACGATTCAATCTTGCACTGAAAAATGCGGAGGAAGCTGCAGCTTTAGGTGCAGAATTTGATGCTGATTATATAATACTTGGCGAGGCTTTCAGTGAATCCGTAGGCCAACGCAATGGAATGCAGGCTTGTCGTGCAAGGGTCGAAGCCCGCCTCGTCCGTACCACTGATGGCAGAATAATGGCCGCACACGGCTTACATGGATCTGGCTTAGATGTGGCACAACATGTTGCAGCTAAGGCTGCTCTTCGAAAAGCAGGCCAAGAAATGGCTACTTACTTCCTCGGGCAACTGTGCACAGCCAAGACCAGTGCAGGAACAAGCTTAACATCGAATGCTCCCAGAACAACTAAGGCAGAAGTTTTTATTTCCAACATCGATATTACATCCTTCATGGCCATTGCCAAACAACTGGAGAATTTACCCGAAGTACAAACTATCATCAAAAAACAAATGAGTGGGAATACAGGAAGGATTCAGTTCTCACACAATGCAGTTTTGGAAGATGTCGCCATGTCACTATCTCAGCAAGAGCGTAAATTCAAGTTGGAAATACTGAGTTTCAACGAAAATAAGCTAGAACTAACCATCCAATAGACCTATTAATCTTACCAAAGGCATCGAATCAGAAGATCGCACCATAGTGCTCTCAAGCCTCTTCCGGTTTGTCTTGAACAAGTAATTATTACTAAAGCAAGCATTTATTTAGCACCCTGTTCCAACATCAATTTGGGGTGATTCTTCTATGCCTTTTCTGATCATAAAAATCAAAAAACAATGCATACACAACACGCAGTCAAGTTTGGCCTATATCTATGCCTACTTTATATACATGCACCTATTCTTGCCCAGGTGCAAATGGGAAACACCCTAGAAGGGGCAGGAACCAATGATGTCATGGGCTATTCTGTAGACATCGCTGGGGATGGCAATCGGATCATCGTAGGCTCTCGCTATAGTTCTAATCCAGAAAGGGGTAGTAGTGGAAGATTTTCTGGCCATGCCAACATCTACGAATGGGATGGTTCCAACTGGGTAGAGATGGGAAGTCCAATCTACGGAACAGGTCGTGAAGATCTGTCAGGTTCAGCAGTAAGTATATCCAAGCAAGGCAATATCATCGCCATTGGTGCACCTTACAGTAACACAAATGGCAGTGATGCAGGTCAGGTTCGAGTGTTTAAATGGGTAAACAATAATTGGGTGCAGCTAGGGAATGATCTCCGAGGTAGTAATCCCGGAGATAGAGCGGGATCAAGCGTGACTTTATCGGCGGATGGTAAAATCGTTGCAATCGGTGCCATCAGAAATGACGAAGCAGGCAGCAATGCCGGTCAGGTAAGGATATATCGATGGCAGAGCAATACCTGGGTACAAATGGGCAATGCCTTAAATGGTTCGCAAGCGGGAGAGCAGTTTGGCGTAGAAGTAGATTTATCCGACGATGGTTTCACTTTAGCTATTGGAGGAAATGGTAATGATCATACAGATAGAAATGCCGGTTACGCGAAAGTATACCGCTTCAATGGCACAGATTGGACTCAACGAGGGCAGGATATCTATGGGATCTATAAAGGTGGGGAATTGGGTGCAGGCCTTGCGCTTTCTGGTAATGGAGAGGTGGTTGCAGTTGGATCCCCTAGAGGAGATCATGACATTAATGCACTGGGCTATGTACAGGTATTTGAATGGGGAAATGCGAGTTGGAATCAAATCGGCTCAACTATTTTTGGAGAGAATAGGAATGATTATTTCGGTTACGCAATTTCCCTATCTGACAACGGAAGAATTTTAGCTGTGGGCTCCCCCTTCAATCGAGACAATGGCTACTTTACAGGTCACACAAAATCATACCAAAACCGTAATAATTCTTGGGAACAGATAGGAACAACACTGTACGGAGAAACAGCAGTTGAACTTTCTGGGTACGCTGTGAAACTTTCTGGAGACGGGACCAAGATTGTTATTGGTGCTTGTGAGTTCATTGCTGATGGAAGTTTTGTTGGAAATGGTAAGGCCAGAGTATTTGATCTTTTTGGGCTAATCTCTAATAGTTCTGAGCTTAATGTAAGCACGAATATTACGCTACACCCTAATCCAGCGACAAATTATCTCCGCATAAGTGGAGCAGCACTTAGCTATGAGGTGCGGATTTATGATATAAATGGTAGGACACAGGCTTACATTCCTAATTATCAAAACGGGGCAACCTTAAATTTAAGTCCTTATGGTCTAGGTTATTACTCTCTTTCCATTCGTCCTAAGGGAGAAGAACACTGGTTGTCTAAAAGCTTTATTAAAAAGTAGTCCTTACTGGACGAGTACTCAATTGAAAGTGGTGCAGTTGTGTGTAGTTTAAAAACTACACACAACTGTTCATTTAGTCCAAAAAGTTGCCTAATCGTGAACATAACTCGAGATTTCATCTTACAAGAATAGTATAAGCCTATTTATTCGATGAAAATTCTTCTTACTGGAGCCAATGGTTACATCGGCAAAAGACTTACGCCGCTATTAATTGAGCAAGGTCATGAGGTGATTGCTTGCGTCAGGGATCGCAAACGGTATCATATTGCTAAGGAATACCGTTCTAGCATTACTATCTTCGAAATTGACTTTTTGAAGGAGGTGGATAATCTCTTTGCCCCCACGGAATTTGATGCAGCTTTTTATCTCATCCACTCCATGAGCAACAGCGTTGGCGACTTTGAAGAAAAAGAAGCCAAAGCTGCACAAAATTTTGTGAAGCTGATGGATCAATCCTCGGCCAAACAGATCATTTACCTAACGGGAATCATTGGCCAAGAAGATACGCTTTCCCCTCACCTATCTTCGCGCTGGCAGGTGGAAAAGATCCTCAATCAAAGCCGGGTTCCTTTAACTGCTATTCGAGCAGGAATTATTGTAGGGTCTGGCAGTGCGTCCTTTGAAATCATCAGAGATCTCGTAGAGAAACTCCCTGTCATGATAGCCCCGAAATGGCTAAAGACTCGCTGCGAACCAATAGGTATTCGGAACATACTGGAAATACTAGTAAAAATTCTGGGACAACCCCAGTATTATGACCGTCAATTTGATGTGAGTGGAGGGGAAGTCTTGACTTACCAAGAGATGTTAAAGACTTATGCCGAGGTCCGTGGACTAGCCAGATGGATTACTCCTTTGCCAATGATGACGCCACGATTGTCCAGCTATTGGTTATACTTTATCACCTCAACTTCCTATCCATTGGCTGTTAACCTAGTGGAGAGCATGAAGCACGATATCATTGGTCGTCCCAACACCCTTTTTGAGGAATTGGGTATCCAGCAATATGATTACCGTACATGTATCGAGCAGGCGCTATCGATTATTGAAAAAGATGCTACCCCTTCTAGTTGGAAAGACAGTTTTGTATCCAGCTTAGGAGATAAGAACCTAGGGCAATACATCAAGATACCTCGTTACGGCTGTTTCCGCGATGAGAGGGAACGAGTAGTTGCTGCCAAAGATGTAGAACGGGTGCTAAGCAACATTTGGTCCATTGGGGGGCAAAGAGGCTGGTATTATGGTAACTGGCTATGGAAATTCCGGGGATATCTAGATAAACTAGTTGGGGGAATCGGGTTGAGAAGAGGCCGGACGCGAATGGAAGACATAGAAGCCGGCGATGCCCTCGATTTTTGGAGAGTTCTAGTTGCAAGTCGGGCAGAGGGTCGCCTGTTGTTGTTTGCAGAAATGAAATTGCCAGGAGAAGCTTGGTTGGAATTTAAATTGACGGAAGATCGAGGACGTTATACCCTTTATCAAACGGCTACCTTCCG
Organism: Saprospiraceae bacterium; assembly: GCA_013214355.1. Classification (GTDB taxonomy): domain Bacteria; phylum Bacteroidota; class Bacteroidia; order Chitinophagales; family Saprospiraceae; genus DT-111. Next base: position 19,661 of record JABSSL010000055.1, read on the forward strand.
TCCACATGGGTTATGGGGGCGGTTGTACTGGTATGCAGTCTTGCCCTTCCACTTCTTCATCTTTAACGGCATGATCGATAACATCATTGCTTATCAAGCGGAACCGATACCTCAGGTTGCATCGGCTTAGCAACCAACCAGAATCTCGACCTCTTGATAACTATTGATTCAATTGTGACTTGACGGGCACGGAGACCTTCAAATTTTGCAAATCTAAAGGCCTAGCGTCGCGATAATAGCTAAAATAAAAACTAATTGTATCCGGAGTAATGTCCATCTCCATCACGTCTCTAATCTTCACAAGTAAGTCTTTTCTTTCATTGGCTTCCAATCTATAGTTATGTCCCACTCTGTCAATTGTTCCCCCGTAGCTCCAGCTAGAATCAGGGTCTATAATCTTGATGACCTCTAGGCTGGTATGAGCATACAGCTCTCCTTTCGGTGTGGATGTTATAAACCATGCAACTGCAGTAGACAACTTAATTCTGCGCGGAATTGGATTTTCCAAGATTCCCATAAATCTCCTATCTTAACCTCTTTCCAAGCTCGAAAAGCCCTAAGCTTCGCCACCACAATCCAACAAGATGAAATACCTCTTCACCCTTCTATTCCTATTAGCACTATCCCAGACTATCGTCGCCCAGAACTATCACGAAAATCACGAGGTATTTGGTATAAATAAAGCAACAGCACATGCCGATCTCTTCCCTTATGAAAATGAGCAGCTAGCTTGGCAAGGAAAGATGGAGCAATCGGATCGTTTTCTATCTCTGAATGGACTGTGGAAGTTTAATTGGGTGCGTGAGCCGGCAGATAAGCCAGAAGGGTTTGAAAAGCTCAATTATGACGATCAAGAATGGGTTGATTTCCCAGTCCCAGGAAACTGGGAAGTACATGGGTATGGATATCCGATTTATTTGGATGAAAAATATCCTTTCACAACTACTTGGCCCAAGGTGCCGGAAGAGTACAATCCAGTGGGATCCTACCGCCGTAATTTCACCATTCCAGCAGATTGGAAAGATCATGACATCAATCTATATTTCGGAGCAGTCAAGTCGGCACTCTATGTGTGGGTTAATGGTCAATTCGTAGGTTTTTCTCAAGGATCAAAAACCCCAGCAGAGTTCAATATTACAGATTACATAAATACTGGCTCAAACACTATCGCCCTACAGATCTATCGTTGGAGTGATGCTAGCTATATCGAGAGTCAGGACATGCTAAGGTTATCAGGCATTGAAAGGGAAGTGTACCTCTACGCTCGCCCGCAACTTCAAATCCGAGACTTTTTTGCTAAAGGAGGATTGGATGAGCAATATAAGGATGGATTACTGTCATTAGAGGTCGAAATAGCCAATCTACAAAACCGCCCTCAGGACGTCCAAGTGCAGACTAGATTATACGACTTGCAAAAGGCACATGAATTGGTCTTTGCAGATAAAAAAGAGCTAAGGCTAAGTAGCTCCGAACAGCAAACACTTACCTTCCAAAAACTCATCCCATCCGTATGGCAATGGAGCGCAGAAAGTCCAAATCTATATCATTTAGAAATTACACTTCTTTCGGCAGAGGGCCAGGTGCTGGAAACCGTTACAGATCAGATTGGATTTCGAAGGGTGGAGATCAAGAACGGACAACTACTCGTAAATGGTAAAGCAATTTACATCAGGGGTGTGAATCGTCATGAGACGCATCCTTTGACGGGACATGTGATCAGCAAAGCCACTATGCTAAAGGATATTGAGCTGATGAAACAATACAATATCAATGCAGTCCGAAGCTCGCATTACCCAAATCATCCCACATGGTATGATCTATGTGACCAATATGGCTTATACGTAATTGGAGAAGCTAATATCGAGAGCCATCCATTGGCCAATTCCGAGGAGACGCAGATAGGCAATGAAATGAGCTGGCTACCTGCGCATCTAGACCGAACCCAAAGCATGTTTCATCGAGATAAAAACCATCCGGCTATCATTATCTGGTCTTTAGGAAATGAGGCAGGACATGGGAAAGTCTTTGAGGCTACCTACCAGTGGTTGAAGGACCATGATTCTACGCGCCCAGTTCAGTACGAACCGGCTGAAGAAGCTGGTTATACCGATATTTTTTGCCCCATGTACCCACGCCTTGAAAAGCTGGTGAATTACGCCAAATCCTCCCCCACTCGGCCGGCCATCATGATTGAATATTGTCACGCTATGGGAAATAGTGTCGGTAATCTTCAGGACTACTGGGATGCCATTGAGGCTTATCCCGCCTTACAAGGTGGTTTTATTTGGGACTGGGTAGACCAGGCATTAGAGTATACCAATGAAAATGGGGTGAAATACCTGGCTTATGGCCATGATTACCACCCAGACCTTCCAACGGACGGTAATTTTTTGAACAATGGATTAGTCAATCCTTTTCGAGAACCGCATCCGCATCTCTACGAGGTAAAAAAGGTGTATGAGCCCATTAAATTCAAAGCAGTAGATCTAAAAGATTTGAGCTTTGAGCTCTTTAATAAACAGTTTTTTGCGGGTACGGCTGACCTGAATATTCATTGGTCACTTCGCGAAGATGGGATAGCAATAGCTGAAGGAAATTTAGGGGTCATCCCGACCGCCCCACAGCAAACCCGTTCATTCAAGGTTGACCTAAACGGAACACCTCTACAAGCCGACAAGGAGTATTTTCTGAAGATCAGTGCCATTACCAATAAAGAACTGGCCATGCTACCCATCGGCCATGAAATAGCTTGGGAGCAATTTCTACTCTCCCCCTCTTCTAATAAACAAATTCCTGCCGGAGACAAGGTGAAAGGTGGACTGCAATTGCGAGCATTAGATAATACAGTGAGCATTATCGGTGATCATTTTGAATTGGAGGTAGATAAGGAAAACGGGACAATCAATAGCTTTAGCTATAAAGGAGTACCCTTCCTACACCGCCCTCTACGGCCCAACTTTTGGCGGCCACCTACAGATAATGACCTTGGAAATGGTATGCAGGAGTGGGCATCCATTTGGAAAACCAGTGGTGAGGAAGCGATGAGTGAACTGAAGTTGCCAATAGCTCACTCCAAAGAGAAAGTTACGCTGGAGGTTCAATATCGCTTGCCCAGCATCGAGGGGAGCCTAGTAGAATTACATTATACTATCCTAGCCAGTGGCCATATACAGGTAGATTATAAACTAAGCGGCATTGAGGCAGACTTACCTAAACTACCTAAAGTCGGTCTACAACTCTCTATGCCTGCTAACTTCCGATTTATGGAATGGTATGGAAAAGGGCCACATGAGACCTACTGGGATCGAAAAGCCTCTGGGGAAATTGGTATCTGGAAGGGCACAGTTTGGGATCAGGTTCACATCTACTCAAGACCACAAGAAACCGGAAATAAGACGGAAGTGCGCTAGATGGCCTTAAGAAATGAAGCTGGCTTAGGTTGTAAAGCCATGGCTCTTTCTTCTCCCTTGTCCATGAGCGCATGGCCTTTTGGGATGGAAGACTTGGGCTTTGTAGCGGGAGAAAAAGGAGCAGAATCTGCCTCTGGCCTGGTGCCAGTTACTAGCAAACACGGTGCAGATCTTTTCCCTCGAGATTTTATTACTTGGAATATAGACTATAAGCAAATGGGCGTCGGTGGAGATAATTCTTGGGGTCGCCTTGTCCATGAGGAGTACACACTACCCTCCAGATCATATGAATACTCATTTGTACTGATTCCAGTGGAATAGTTATTCGTAGCTTTTCAAACTACAAATAACACATTCCAACCCCGCTCAGCAACATATATTCCTCATTGGGTGAGCCCGTTTCCTTATCCATCGGAAGTGTGCGTGCACGCTCAGAAGCACGGCTTTTTCATAGAAATAAAGTATTTTTCCGCCTCGTTGTTATATCGCAATCCTAACTCCCTCTTTAAACAACACGCTACATAGATGATCAAATGGACCTTTTTTCTACTTATCATCACCACTAATCTTTGCCTTGCTCAGTCTGGGAGTAACACCATTCGAGGGCAGATTCTACTTCCCGATTTCAGCCCTACCCTACTACAAAGAGGAAAGTCCTATCGAAGTCCTAATGCTAATCGTTCGGCCGAAAAAATCCGCTTGGATGGGCTAAATGTTCCTTCCAGAAACATCTACATCAGCTTGCACCCCAAAAGTTTTCAAGCCAACATTATCCAGAAAGATGCAAGGATTACCCAGCGTGAAAAGACCTTTTTCCCTAATATTGTAGCGATCACGGCAGGATCCACCGTCTACCTGCTTAATGAAGACGAACATTATCATAATATTTATAGCCTAACCCCTAAAGCTCGCTTTAACATAGGCCGTCGCCCGCCGGGTAATGTCTATGCTAAAAAGATCACGAAGGTGGGAGTGGTAAAATTAGGCTGCGATATTCACCCCGAAATGGGAGCGGTCATTCTTAGCTTAGATACCCCCTATTTTACCAAGATTAAAACGGATGGTACCTACTCAATCCCTGGCCTTCCAGATGGAGAGTATGAACTTCGGGTATATCATCCTTCTTTCAGAACACATCGAGAACCTGTCACGCTAGAACGAGGAAAAGTAATGAACAAGGATATTAATCTAAAGAATAAAGCCTAAAACTAAGCTCTTGAAAACACTTGCGCTTTGGACCATACTACTTGCTTTTTTACCAATGGGTTTAGCGGCTCAGTTTAGACTGGATTGGAATGCTTGGGTTGATCTGGAACTATCCGAAGCTCAAGCGAATAGTCACTATTTCTACAATCAGATCCATAAAGATCATCTGGGTTGGAGATTGGGATTTTCCGATATCAATCTGGTAACGACCGCACAATTGGATTCCAGCTGGACGGTGCAAGTACGAGCCCAATTGAAGCGCAATGCGGGCCAAGCCCTCAATGAATTCTTACTACCTGCCGCTTTTATTCAGTATCAACCTAGACAACAATCGTGGAGGCTTGCCTTGGGTCGTTTCATTACTCCTTTTGGATCCTTTACCGAAAGGCAACATCCAAAGGATCGGACTTTTATTAATATCCCACTGGCCTATTCCTTTTATCAGAATATAGCTGCTCAGATTGGCTTTGCGACGGATCTCGGAGAAACGAAGACTGAAATTGATGAAACAGTGCTTTGGGGAACCACAATGGTATATTATGGTGGGTACACGCAGGGCTTACGCTTTGATTGGGATATAGATGAAGATGATCAATGGATATGGTCTTTGGCCATCGGAAACTCAGCCCCCAATATTTTGGATCAAGCCTTCAATACAGAAAATTGGGGCATCAGTACCCGGCTACAGTATCGACCTGCTTATTTTTGGGAACAAGGGTTGTCCTTCGGTTCGGGGTCTTTTGTTCAAAATTCCAGCCTTTTTAATCGCTTGCCGTCTAACCCGCAGCAGTGGCTGCTAGGAACGGATTGGCGGACTGGAATTGGCTTCTGGGAATTGACAGGCGAGTTGATATCAGCTTGGTATCGGAGTCCCATATACGATCGAAATACTTCCGATTTTGAGCAAGAGGAAGTAAGACTAAATAGCCTAGCCTTTTCTAGTCAAATAAGATACGAAACTCCATTCCTTTCTGGTCTTTATCTTGCCTACCGATTTGATATCATGACTTTTTCAAAGGTAGAGGATCAACGGTGGGATGAGCAAGTCACTGCACACAACCTGGGACTGGGATATAAGTTAAATCGATTCTTATTGCTACGCCTTAATTACCTATTGATGGATAAGTCGGATCGCCCGGTCTGGGAACAGAATACCTTTCGATCCACACTGACCTTGCATTTTTAATCCAGAAGTCGTTGAATGATGATTAGCTACCTTCTCTTCAAAAAAACATTCTTCAACAACTTCCCATAAAAACGGCGAGTATGCGCCACGGAATTTGCCTTATCGGTTTGCTACTTTGGGTTGGTCTCACATGGGGCCAAGCACACCGGTGTGTATCCCCGCTTCCGGAAATCAACAAGCTACTCGAAGCGGGAGCCTATGAAGAGCTAGACCGCATCAAGGTAAATCTAGGAGAAGTTGCTGAAAACCAACAAGACCCGTGTCGAGCTACCGCCGATTTTATCCAAGGAGCTATAGCTTTTCATGACGGGCAATACCAAAAGGCAGAAAAAGGGCTTAATCAGGCCTTAGAGTTATATGAACAATTAGATCAAGAACAAGGTATTATTCATGCCGCCTACCAACTTGCGCTGCTACACTTAGAATTGGAAGAACCTGCGCAAGCTATTGCCTTCCTGGATCGACTGACTAAAGAAAAGAAGGGACTTGTTCAAAGTCAATTGTTGCCCCAAGTCTACGATATAAGAGCGTTATTGCACAGAATGCAAGGTGAGGATGCCCAGGCCATGATACTTTTGAAGGAGGCAGCACAATTTGCCCAAAGAGCAGAAGATGTAACCCATTATAGCCAGCTTCTGAATCAAATCTCTACGATTTATCATTCGAGCGGACAGGTAGATTCTGCCATCCTCTTCTTCAACAAAATCATTGAGATCAAGCAGGCTATCGGGGATGATATGGGCCTCTTAAGTGATTATATCACAGTAGGAAACTTACACCTAGAACTTGGTCGGTATCAACAGGCCCAATCCAATCTGATTCTGGCCCTAAAGCAAGCCGAAAACCTACAAGATACCTTAAGTCAAACCAATATTTGCCTGGATATAGCCCGAGTCTACCTGGACGAAAGATTGTTGAAACCCGCAGAGAAATACGCTACCCAAGCTGTGCTGCTAGCCCAGCAGAACAATATTCCATTTCATCAAGCCCAAAGCTTAGTCACCTTAGGGGATGTGCACCTAGAATTCAATCGCCAAGACAGCGCTTTGGCCTCCTTTCAAGGTGCTGCTAATCTTTATCAAAGTCTCAACAGTAAGAAACAACTAGCTAATATCTTGGTCAAGATGGCGGAAGTGGAAAATAGTTTACCTCGGTTTCTGGAAGCTAAAACCGCCTTAACGGAAGCACTAGAGGTATATCAGCAAGAGCAAGATAGGATTGGAGAACTGAATACCATTCTAGACTTGTGTCAAGTCCTGTTAAAGACAAAAGATCAACGCTCCGTCTTACCTTGGTTAAATAAGGCAGAACAGATGGCGATTTCTAGCCAAAACCTAAGTAGCTTAGAAGAAGCACATCGGCTAAAAAGTCAGCACTTTGAGCAGTTGGGTCAATATCAACTGGCCTTGCACCACTATCGCATTCACAAGAGCATACAGGACAGTGTCTTGAATGAGGAAACAGCGATGATCGTGCAAGAGATGGATCAGCGTTTCCAGACCGAAAAGAAGGATAAGGAAATCGCTCAACAGCGAGCGACCTTAGAACAGCAAAATAGTGTACTTAGGCAGCAGGCCTTTGACAACATCCTCTTGCTGATCGGCCTCTTACTCTTATTGGCCTTAAGTGCCTTTGTTATTATCATCAACCGTAGAAATAAACAACTGAGCGAGCAACGGCTTGCTTCCGTGCAAAAGGAACGGGAATCTCAGATCTTGCGGGCCATGATCAAGGGAGAAGAGCAGGAACGGGTTAGAATAGCTAGAGATTTGCATGATAGCCTCGGAGCAGTCATGGCCTCCGCCAAGCTCAGGGTCAACACACTGGGTCACCAGATACCTCAATTGAAGTCGATGGACAGCTTTCACATCGCTGAGGAGTTGATTGATGAAGCCTGTCATAATGTTCGTGAAATTTCGCATGACATGATGCCAGGAAGCTTAGGAAAATATGGCTTGCAGGAAGCTATTGGTAGAATGTGCGCTACAATCGAAAAAGGTAGACCGGATATATCGATAAGCTATATTCCCTATGGTTTAGAAAGCCTAGATGACGATATCGTAGCAACGAACGTCTTGCGAATGGTCCAGGAACTGCTCCGAAACGTGATTAAACATGCAGCAGCAAAAGAGGTGATTGTACAACTTACCTTGGAAGATGAACAATTAATTATTACCGTGGAAGATGATGGAAAAGGTTTTGATACCCAGGATGAAAAGTTCCAAGCTGGACTTGGCCTAGAAAGTATACAGACAAGAGCATTATCTTTACATGGCGAACTAGATATACAATCTGAACCCGGCGAAGGCACAACTTTTACCATTACCATACCTATTTCCAATTATGGCGGCCTCAGCAAAAGTTAGCATATTGATCGTTGATGACCATCAAGTAGTAATCGATGGAGTGAAAGCGATGTTTGAGCAACATCCTACGATCGAAATCGTGGCAGAAGCCTTAACGGGTAAAGCAACCTTACTAGCGTTGGAAGAACAAGCTTTTGAAGTGGTATTACTGGACATCAACCTCCCCGATAAAAGCGGAATAGAAGTTTGTCGGGAGATAAAGAAAATCAGAGCCACGACGAAAGTAATCGCCCTAACCATGCATAGCGAACCCGCCTACATTTCCAAAATGGCTAAAGCAGGGGTGGATGGATACATCCTCAAAAATTCCGGTAAGGCCGAGATTATCCAGGCGGTTGAACACGTGATGACTGGCCAGCAATTTTTCAGCCAAGCCGTTACTCAAAGTCTTATTTCGGGCATGCACCAGCCTAAGAAGCCTACCAGTTCTGACTTCATTCAAAAACTAACTCGTCGTGAAAAGGAGGTCTTGCGACTAATCGTAGGAGAACAAACCACCGAGGAAATTGCTCAAACGCTCTTCATTAGTAGTAGTACGGTAATCAGCCATCGTAAAAGCCTGCTCCGAAAGCTCAATGCTAAAAATTCCGCCGGCCTCGTGAAGGCAGCCTACGAATTTGGTTTGCTTGATTAAGCCATCCCTCCTCTTTTTCTCCCCCTTTAGGGGGATATTTTCCGATTCCCCCTAAAGGTGGATTCGCCGCGCCTCCATTCCCTGCATCTTTGTACCGTAAGTTTTAATAGCTTTCAAAAACAAAGAGCATGTTTAACGCATTAGCCTACTGCCTCAGCACCACCTCTACACTAACCAGTTCTCCACTTCTTGTGGCTCAAACCACTGTCCCTGATCACGATATAGCGCTCTGGTTAAGAGGTTCCGTGATCTGCGTATTCATCCTTTTCGCCCTTTGTGGAATAGTCCTATATCAAAGCATTCCAACCCCGACGGCAGAATTAAGCGACAAAGATGTCATTCTCACTGAAATTACTGATCAACCGAAAAACTGGGCTTAAGTCCTCTAGTAACTAGTACGTTCCCCATCAACTGATTGAAATACACTCGTTAGCTACAAACTTTTAACTCAACTAAGATGAACTTCATTCAGCAGATTCAAGAAAATTCCTTTTTCCAGCGAACCCAAATCTACCCCATCCAACAAACCCTAGCTGCTCCACTTACGCTCTCCTACCCTTCATCGGTAAATATGCTAAACGATTATTATTCTGACCCAAACGAGGGTAAGGACCGATATACCTTCTTCTTCCAAAACGGAGAAGTAGGTAATCGAGTGATCAGATTTCAGACTAGACATGAGGTGGAAGATTTGGTCTTTGTACCAAATTGGCGAGCTGAAATCCAGCAGTGGACACCATTTATTGAAAAACTATCAGAAAATCACTCCGTTGAATATTTTGAGTCTCGTGAAAAATCTGGTACGCAATACAAAGCAGATGAGATCTCATTCGATATTGACACGCTTGCTGATGACCTTGCGAATTACCTCAATCAGAGACAAGAAGACTATCACTTAGTTGGCGCCTCACTAGGTGCTACCACCATTATCAAGGCTTGGAGCAAGCTCGACCGAAAGCCTAAGTCCCTAACCCTGATTTGCCCGTTTCTGCAATTGAAAATGCCTACTTATCTCCAATTGTTACCCTTGCTTGGATCTGGAATCGTTAGCAAAGCCGCACCACTTGCTTATCGCTTGTTGAAGCATACGAACCCACTACAGTCCCTTAGCAAGGTCTTGCGAAAAGACCTTGAAAATGGGAGTACTCAGAAACTGCTTCGACTTAAAGCTTCAGTTGAGTCATTGATTAGTATAAACCTGGATATCAATGAAATAAAAGAAATTGATTGCCCCAGTTTTATTCTATATGCGCTAAACGACAAGAAACATATGGCAGCAGAGGCCGAAGCCATACAACAGGCTATTGCTGGAGCTCAGTCTCTCGCCTTTGAAGATTTTAGTAAAGTGCAGGAGCAAGAAGGAGCCTTGGCCATAGAGGCCTGGATGAATTAATTATAGTGTATATTTTAACTATATAATCTATTTTAGCTATTTATCCTATATTATATAGTTAAAATAAACATTGTAGCCTCTCTTATGATCCCAAGAACTTAAGCGTGTGTTCAAATTTCCCGGATTGTGCCTGTCCGTCAGCCGGACAGGTCACAGTCCGTTAGTGGATGGAATTTTGGACACACTTTTTTTTGCACCCATACCAGCCAATCTGGGACCGCTTCTTCGGGGACTTGATCAATGTAGGGCGGGTATCCAAAAAATCATGCTGATGACCGCTATTCCTCCTACTAAGAAGAGGCATAATAACGTCAGGAAGGCTGCTGTCCATTTTTTCACCTGAAAGCTAGGATGCGCCTTCGCAAAAAAGTACAATTCTAGGATTAGTAGAGGCACCAATGAATGGCCATAGCTCAGGAAGCGATCAAATGGTCCAGTTAGATTACTAGTTACACCAATCCCAGAAAATCCAGTAAGTAGGAGCCATAATCCATAGCCAATCCGGAAAAACCACACGCCACTCACCATCAAGAAGGCTCTTAAGGCCCATTTTTTGTGCGCCATAAATTTGCGCTGCATCGCCGTGCGCCAGGCCATGACTGAGAAGCCCATGATCAGGCTCGCATTGAGGAAATTCCCCATGCTATTGATAAATCCACCATGTGCCCCTCTTGTAGCATTCATATACAAGCCGGCAAAAGAAACGATGAAGGCCGTNACATAGTAGATACGCCCGTTCCACCGATGAAATTTTGGAAAGCGGTTGCGCAGGGCGGTGGAGAATTGCAGAGGTCCGCCAAAAGTGATGACCGCAGCTAAGAAGATATGGATAGCCAACATGGCATTACCGATCGGGTCTCCTTCCATAATACCATGACCGAGTTGCTCATTTACTTTCTCATATTGACCACTAACTGCTATGCCACCGTAAAAAGCTACAATGTAGTAGACGAACATCATTTGACCGGTGATCGCTATGGCAAAAAGGGCACGACTAGATTGGTGGAGGCGTTTGGCAAATTTTGGTGCCTTTACCTCCACCTTTTGCTCCATTTGTAGATTGCTTGTCATTGGATGATTTCTTTGTTGGAATAAAATCTATTGGTTCTAGAAGATTGTTTTCTGTGATCCAAATTAGATCATCACCCAAATGAACACAAAGGAGATTTGTGAAGGCGAGGAAGACATCTGCGAAACTGCAGTTTCGATCTGCAAACTAAAAACTAGCTTTTACCTGAAATTCTATCAAAGAAGGGGACCTTATAAGTAGCGGAGATGGGAATCCGTTGATCTCCAATGATAATCCGCCCTCTCTCGACGGCCTCGATTCGGTGTAGCGAAACCATGTAGGACTTATGGACCCGGCATACCAAATGACTTGGGATCAACTGCTCAAGTTCTCCAAAGTTTTGGAGCGTCATGACACTTTTTGAGGTGGTGTGAATACGACGATAATCCCGCATACCTTCGATATAGAGGATATCCGCCACCATGATCTTTTCCAATCGATTCTCCGTTTTAACGAATATAAAATCCAGTTGGTGATCAGATTTTTCCTTCGCTAGATTCTCTTTGGCCTTATTCACTGCCTGTAAGAACCGAGGAAAAGTAAAGGGTTTGAGTAGATAGTCGGTAACGTTTAGTTCGAAACCTTTTAAAGCATATTCTTGATAAGCAGTCGTAATAATCACTTGACTAGTAATAGTGACACTCTCCAGCAATTCAATACCAGATAACTCGTCCATATTTATATCCAGGAATAGTACATCTACGGGATTACTGCTTAGATAAGCTAGACCTTCTAAGGCATCTTCAAAGGTCCCTTTGAGTTCCAGAAAGGGAATTTTTAGCGCATACTCTGTGGTACGGTCTAAGGCTAAGGGCTCGTCTTCGATAATAATACAACTATATCGCTCCATTCAAGATCTTGAGTTTTACGCTATAATGCCCGTTTTGACGATCTACTTTTAAGTCATGGCTATCGGGATACAAAAGTCGCAATCTTCGCTTGATAAGTTCGTTGCCTAAACCATTGGCACCATTCGGTTTCTTGGTCTTCTGTTCGAAGCGATTTTCACAGCTAAATGTGATGGCATCTTGCTCTATCTTAACCCCAATATCCACAGCCCGACTGTTCTTCTTATTCCCAGAATGCTTGAAAGCGTTCTCAATGAAGGGGATGAACACCATAGGAGCCACAGTCTTCGCATCTGCTTTGCCAGACACCTCATAATTGACATAGTTACTATTTGAAGTTCGGATCTTCTGCAACTGGATGTATTTCTCAATATATTCCAACTCTCTACTCAATGGTATCTCGTCCGACTTGGTCTCATACAACATGAAACGCATGATATCTGACAGCTTATTTAAGTATCGTGAAGCCTCTTCTGCATCTCGCGAAATTAGGATGTCTATGTTATTAATAGTATTAAACAAAAAATGAGGATCCAATTGAGACTTAACCAAAGCCATCTCCATGCGGTGGGTCTTTTCGATTAATTCCTCTTTCATCTTCAATTCCTCATACCAGGTGAGAAAGCCCTTTAAAACCAAAGCAATCACTCCAAAGATGGTGGCTAGTAAAAAGGTAAATCCAATGGCATAAGGATAACCGGTGCGAATACAACCTGCCACCTCCTCCGAAGCCAAGAACATCATGGCAAAACCAGCGGATAGTGCCAACAATGAAATCGCAAGGCTTACGACCACGCTTAAGACCAATTTTCTCTTTTGTAGATAGTTGGAAAACAAATAATGGTAGTGCAGATAGAAGGAAGTCACCGGCGGAATAATTGCCACCCCCATCACAAAAGTGATGTAATAACCCGCATCTTCTGGCTTGATATCTATGCCTTGTGAAACAGCAAAGGCAATCATCATGATCAGGAATAAATAGGCCAGCCAAAAGCCCACATGGATCAATGCCTTAAAGGATTTTTTCAGGATCATAGCTCATCTGAAATTGAAAGAAATGCCACCAATGGTCTCTCCAAAGATAGGGAAGAAAAGGGGAGGATGCTAGGGGCGTGGCTTTGATCGGAGTTGCAAACTCCGATCAAACTTGCTACAAACTCCGATCATCCTTGTTGCAAATTCCGATCAAATTCTTAGTCACCCCACCTCAAGTTAGACGAACCACATCTCCATCTCTAAAGATCTTTGGGCTGACCTTTAGCTTGAGGCTTCTGGCGCCATACAAGTCCGGCGGAACACTAATGTCGCCCAAAAATATACGGCCAGTCACACTCCTGGCTAAGTCGCTAAACAAGCCCTGCTTGGGTAGGGCCAATGTCAAGGTGGCGGCAGCAGCAATGTTAGGATAGTGAATTTCTCCGGAGGTGAGATCTAGGCCTGAGGGGGTGTCCAATGCTAAGATGGGTACGCCACGCGCATTGGCCCAGACAATCATCTCTCTCACCAATCCCCGCGGATTCCCATCGATGCTATACCCAATCAAACCATCAATGATTAAATCCACATCTTCTATATTATTCAACTCATCCCCCATTCTGACGGGGACCTTCATTTCCTTTAAGATCTCCAACTGTTGTCGAGGCACGGAACCCATTCTATGAGCCGGCTGGCTGATGTAGACATTTACCTTTACCCCCAAGTTGTGTAGGCGCCGGGCACAGACCATCGCTCCTCCCCCATTCCCACCACTGCCGGCCAAAACAGTCACCTTCTTTCGCCCCAACCTGCGTTTCAAGAACTCACAAACAGCTACAATCATTAAACATCGACCAGCATTTTCCATCATTTGGATCAAGTCAATTCGATACTCTTCGATCATTAGGCGATCTACTTCGATCATCTGTTCCGTGCTGAGATGAGGAATCTTCCGTTTGAGTTTCTTAATGCGTTGCATAGTGAAGGATTTTTGTAGTAGCATACAAAATAGGGAATCCTCCGGCAAATTCATCACTGTGGGTGCCAATGGTCTTTCAGCCATCTAAAGAGCAGCGGGTCTGCTATTGTTGAAAGCAAGTACGTTTAACCGAAAATATGCTGCAATAGTACATCACAAACGGCCGTAGCCTCTAAGTCTTCTGCAGCAAAGGAGGGACTTATAAATACGGGCTTATGATCTTTGGGCAGATCCACCGCCCCATGCGACCCCTTCACTAAATCTGCCCGAAGAGGAATCACATCCATGTTCATCCGAAAGCCCAATTTCTTCTTCAGCACTTTCCAAGCGATACGGGGATAGATGAAGGATTTGTCCGGATCTAGAAACATCTCGGCAGGATCGTAGCCAGGCTTGCGATGAATCTCGACTTTACGGGCAAAATCTGGAGCTTTTTTATCGTCCAGCCAATAGTAGTAGGTAAACCAGCTATCTGGTTCCGCGATGGCGACCAATTCACCGGCTCGGGAGTGATCGAGTCCCTGCTGCTTTTTACCTTCTGCATCCAGTACTTTTGCTACCCCTTGGGTAGACTCCAATAATCCCTTAATCGTCTGCAATTGAGTGGGATCATTGACATACACATGGGCAATCTGGTGATCGGCCATGGCAAAAGCTTGGCTGGCGCCGGCATCCAAGAGTTCTAAGCCTCGCTCTACCCGGACCTGGATTAGTCCTTGTTTCCGGAGCAGGCGATTGATGTGAATGGGGCGTGAGACGGGTGTGATGCCATAGCCTGAGAGGACAATTGGCTGCACATCTCGCTGCTCGAAGAATTGAATCAACTCATGACAAAGCTGATCAATCTCTCCCAGATCCTTTTGTACTTGTGGACTATCGTGATCATACTTTTGTAGACAGTAATCGAGATGCGGCAAATAGATCAAGGTGAGCGGGGGCTGGTGTTTTTCGAAAACGTGCTGGGCAGCCTCAGCAATCCATCGGCTGGATTTGATATTGGTGTTGGGGCCCCAGAAGCTGAAGAGCGGGAAGGTGCCCAATTTTTCTTGCAGCTCATCGCGTAGAGAAGCGGGATGCGAGTAGCAGTCTGGCAGTTTACGACCATCCGCCAAATATTGTGGCCGCGGGGTGACGGAATAGTCCACGGTGGAATACATATTATACCACCAAAAGAGATTGGCGCAAGTAAATTCAGGATTGATCCGCCTTGCCTTTTCCCAGATCTTTTCCGCTTCCACGAGCTTATTGGATTGGCGCCAGAGTTTTACTTCGCATTCATCTCGGAAGTACCAGCCATTGGCTACAATACCGTGGTCTGTCGGCGTTTTACCCGTGAGGTAGGTAGATTGAGCCGTACAGGTCACCGCGGGCAGAATGGGGTCTATTTCAGTAAGCTCGGCCCCCTTTTCCATCCAAGCTTTGAGATTGGGCATATGTTCCCCAATCAGATGACTACTTAATCCAACGATGTTAATGGCTGCAACCCGTTTCATAACTATTGTACTTGTGATAATACCCAACGCATTTCTCGTTCAATCGAATCCCGCAGGTCCAATTTCAGGTCGCTTGGTAGCACTTCCCAAGTGTAGGTTTCAATCTCCAGATGCTGAGTGAAAGGAAGTCTATTCCAAAGTGCCAGTGTCTTCACAATCTCATCTTGAGTAGATTCCAGCAGGCCGTAATCCTCCGCAAAGATGGGAACATGAAAATGGGTTCTTAGCTCCTCCCATTTTAAATCCTCTAGCTGCGCCAATCCATCGGCTAAGTCTGGAAAGTAAGCCAAATTTCCAGTTTGATCCTGCATGGTGACCTGATGCAGATAGGTTGATTCATTGAATGGGCTAAGCTCCTCCTTGATCTGCTGCCGTAAAGGGGGGACTGGGGGTAGAATGGCTTTCAGCGCTGCACTGATCTGGATCTTACCGGTTCTGATCCCCTCCGCTTCCAAAGCCTCGATGACCGCAGCTGGTGATTCAAAACCAACGGCAAAATGGCAAACATCGTAACAGAGCTGTAGATGTTCCCTGATATGACCTTCCGCCTCCGATGCACTGCACCCGAGCTCGGCGGCCAACTGGACTTTCCCTTGCTTCAGAAGATATTCCTTGTAAAAGTGGATAAACCCGGCCGAATCCTCTAGTATTCCATCCGGTTCTGGTTCTATATCTAAGTGAAGGCTTTTACCATATTTTTCCTTGAGGCGCACAAGATGAGCAGCCACCTTAACCATGTTTTGGCAGGAGTCTAGCTTGGCTTGCTCCAGGGCTTCAGGTGTTTTGTGCCAAAACTTGTATGAAAGTGGAGAAGTAGAAACACCCCCATCCAAGCCCACTGGCAACAACTCAGCTAAGATGTCAAACAACCGTTTGCTATACTCCAAGCGCTCAATGGTGGTCCAATCTGGCTGATGGACCTTATCTTTAACGACCGCAAAATGGAATGCGCCGTACGGAAAACCGTTCATTGTGAACACGTACAAGTCGTTATCTGCTAGCCACTGCTTAAATGCTTGTAAGTGTGCAGGCTCTGCTAATAAAACACTGCTTTCGTTCGACAATCGCAGTCCAATGCCAAAGGGATGATGCGGGCTCAGCGCAGCCTTTAGCGGCAGACAGTACTCTTTTAGGCTTTCGAAAACGGCAGGCCAAGATTCACCGGCGTGAATATTGGTGCAATAGCTGAGGTGGGCCCCATTTTGAAGTTTCATAGTATCCGGTAGTTAGTAATGGTAAAACAATAACTTCCTCATTTATGAATAGCTCTATTGCGGTCTGGCGTTGTTAAAAAGCCTCGTCGAAGCGCTGCTTCGCCTACGCCCGCCTGCCGGCCGGCAGGTTTTTTGCCTAGCCAGTCCACAAAATAGCTTACCCAAAAACGAGAACTTATTTTTTCACCACTAATTAAGCAGGCTCAGCCACGGTGTATTCTTCCAAGTATTTCACGGCTGCCCCGATCAGTTTTTCATCCATTTCGTGATATTCCACCCCTTTCCCCAAGCTTTCTAGCAGCATGATGGTCAATTGCCCACCTAAGTGTTCTCTGAATTCATCGAGTCCTTTGGTCAGCTCAGGATTCAAGCCATGGGTACCATCTGATCCGCTTAATAGTGGGTGCGTCAGCGCAAAGCCCAAGGTACTGAAGCACTTGAGTACCCGGTGTGTAGCTTCAAGGTCGATCAGCCCCAACAAATGAGAATAGACTACATCCAGGCAGATGCCAATGGCCACTGCCTCACCATGGAACACCTCAAAATTCGATAGCTGCTCCAGCTTGTGGGCGGCCCAGTGACCAAAATCTAGCGGTCTGGAAGATCCCTTTTCAAAAGGATCCCCTCCCCCAATATGCTCCGTATGCATTTCTGCGCAGCGGTGAATTAGATATTGCATGGGTTGTAGGGCGCGGTCAGCAAGCTGGGCGGCATGGTCTTCGATCCATTCAAAAAAGGAAAGATCCTTAATCAAGGCTACCTTGACCGCCTCTGAGATACCGCTCCGCCACTGACGATCATCTAAGGTGGTTAAAAATTGAGCATCATTGATCACCGCTACGGGAGGAGCAAAAGTGCCCAAGAAATTTTTCTTGCCGAAGTAATTAATACTATTTTTTACCCCAACGCCAGAGTCATTCTGGGATAAAACGGTCGTTGGTACTCGAATGATTCCTATACCTCGATGCCCAATGGCAGCCGCAAAGCCGACCATGTCCAGCACTGCACCGCCACCAATGGCTACAATAAAAGCGTGGCGATCGATTTTTCCCTCGTTGATCAACTCGAGCACCTGCTCTACATAAGCAAAGGTATTCTTACTATCTTCTCCTCCTTGTACCTGCAATGGACTTCCACAGAGCGAAATAGTATCCGCATAATGCGCACAATAGTCAACTACTGCTTGCGCTAACTCCGGATGATGATCACTTACACCAGAATCAATGACCACGCCTAACTTGGCAGGCAATCGCTTATCTGCTTCACGTATGATCTCCGCTAACAGAGAATTTGAAGTTGCAAAGAGCGCCTCCGTAAAATGGATCTGATACTGATAAGCTATGGAGAACTCTTGGGTGATTTTATTCATCATGAGAACCTTATTTCGAATATTAGGTTACTGCAAATTTTTTAGCTAAGGCAATGGATAAAGGCAAGAGCAATAAAACTGCCAAGCCCAACCAGAGTTTACCGGAAAAACCAGCCGCCATAGCAGCGTCCAGTGGAATCAGCGATAAAACGCCCATTCGCACCGCATTCATAATGTTTTGGGGTACGTTATGGGTAATGGCCTTGTATTTTGCGGAAGCATTCATCAAAAACCAAATCACCATGAATACAGCTGCCAGCTCCAATTGGAAATCTGTGAGCCTCACCAATAGCACTAAGATAATGAGTATCATAACATCAAGTCCCAGGGCTAAAGCTACGGATGCTCTATTATTACCCTCTGCCTCCTTTTGACTGGTCAGGGTCACTGCACTGATGAAGAGTACAGGTATGATACCTAACCACCAAAACTCATTGACAGCAACAGGAATAATACTGACACCCAGCATTAAATTTCCTGCTCGACAAAGCCCCATATTAACGGGGCCTAAAACTTGTATGTGTTTGCTAAACTTATCGTAGGTTAAAGCTAAAAGGGCCACTAAAAGAGCAATAGCACCGCTGACCCATGAAACGAGGGCAGCAGCAAAAATTCCCATTAGTAGTAGCAGACTCCCAAAAGTAAGGGCTGTGCTGAGACTCAGCTTTCCACTCGGCAAGATTCGTTCCGGACGTTCTATTCGGTCTTGCTTCAAATCAAATATATCATTGAAAACAATTCCTCCACCATACAATCCGATGGTAGATATGACAAGCAATAGCAATGACGACGGCTCCCCTAATCCACCTGACAAAGAACCACTAATAGCTGCCCCAGCGATAATGTCGGCAATAGCTGTGACGACATTAGCAGGCCGTACAAAGCTGATATAATACCTTAGCTTCAACTGGGCCATTAGTTTTCAACAATGTTGGTGGATCGTCCTGATTTGGCTTCTTGCCCACGCAGGACACGATTCCCTTCGAAAAAATCATTCTGATTTACATCAAAACCATCTTTCCAATCCGACTCCTTCATCTCTCCATTGTGACTATAAATCGTCAAGGCATTTTGATAGCAGGTAAGACGTACGTCCTCCTCAGTCAAACCTTTTTCTAACATGAGACTGGCCGTTTTGGGCACCGATAAAGGATCACTAACCCCCCAATCCGCCGAACTGTCAACGATAATTCGCTCGGGACCATACTGTCTTACAACCTCAACCATACGCTCATTACCCATCTTGGTATTGGGATAAATGGTAAAAGCCGCCCAGAATCCACGATCTAGTACTTCCTTGACCGTTTCTTCATTATTATGGTCAATCACAGCCAAGGACGGATCAACGCCATGCTCCTCAAGGACATCCATGCTTCGACTGGTTCCGCGCTTTTTGTCCCGATGTGGGGTATGTACCATAATCGGCATATCAAGCTCCTTAGCCAATTCTATTTGCTGACGGAAAAATTTGTCTTCCGCTTTGGTCTGATCATCATATCCGATCTCTCCAATAGCTACGACACCTTCCTTGGCCGCAAAAAGGGGCAACAATTCCATCACCTGTTCTGCCAAAGCCTCATTATTAGCTTCCTTGGAGTTTAGTCCGATGGTGCAATAGTGGCGAATGCCGAACTGGCTAGCACGAAAGCGTTCGAAACCAATAAGACTGCTAAAGTAGTCCTTAAAAGAACCGACTTCGGTACGCGGCTGCCCCAACCAGAAGGCTGGTTCAATCACGGCTACAATTCCCGCTCTACGCATAGCTTCGTAATCATCCGTAGTACGCGAGATCATGTGTATGTGTGGATCAATAAAATTCATAAGTATTTGATTATGGTAACTGCTGTTATTTTGTAGATAATAGTGTTTAAGTGGTAGCCTCAATTTCTGCTTGCCGACCAATCTCATCCCAGGAGGGAAGACGATCCTTATTTATACCCGCAGCCTGCAGCAGGGATTCAGATTGAGGAAGCTTACTTTCTATTATAGCCTTGGCAGCCGCAAATTGTTCTAATTCGTGTTCACTTTTGAGCATTTTATCGAATTCTGGCAGGAAATTCTCATCCCCAAAACCCGCAACGCTTCGCCATAATTCGGGGCTCACCTGACGATGCCCAGACCAACGCTCCTGGGCATAATCCCGCATAATCAAAGCTAGTGTCTTATTTCTCCGCTCATCTAATCCCCAGATTCGATAGATCGGCCGCTGCATAAAGAGAGCTTTGAGGACCATCTGATTCCAGGGATCCTCTTCGAAATACTGGGTAGGAAAGGCGTTATCTAAGGCAATGGCGTCAAAAACGTGGGAGATATTGGTTCGGAGGCCATCGATGGCACGGAGCGTGAAATCTTCCGCATTATCCAGAAAGAAAAGTCCCTTATAAAGAGCCACGGACTCCCTCATATCAGCTGCATCGATCAGCTTACCTATAACAGTCTGATTATCATCCGTTGATAAAATGCTCATAAAAGACACCCGAGCTAGCTCATCTACTGTCCAAGTGGACAGATTAAAGGCAGGTTGAATGGACTGCATTCGATGGACCTGATCGTCAGTCAGCTGTAGTGGATCTTTGGATGTTTTGCGAGCAGCGCTGCTAAAAGTCAGGTAAAATTGTGCGGGGGGAGCTCCCTGAAGTAAACGATCCAATTTAGAGAAATACCAATCTTTTTCTGTTCGTTGCTCAAATACCTCCTTGGCAACTGCTTGGAGGACGTTTTTTTTATCCCTCATCAATTCATATTGTTTCCCAGATAACTTTGTAAACAGCACAAGGACGGTTTGCGTTTGACCGTTCTGTCACCACTCTCTAGGTAAATCGTGCAAACTGTAAGTCATCCGAGAAGTTACTTGTTTAAAATGGCCTCCAAAGGTACTACAAATAGTGTGAGACCAGAGAGAAAATCGTGTTGGATTAAAGTCAAAAAACCTCTTTTTTAAGCTATCCACCAAGATGCTGTACTGGCAGATTTCGCTTTAATCTAAGCACAATCAATGTTTACACTGACTTTGATCATCGCGTACTAAGGCTTCTCTTTTGTTAATTGTACAAACAAAAAAGATAAGCTAACGATGGTTACAAGTATCACATTTTTAATCGTCCTCGTCCCAGTTATTCTACTTTTAGGTCGCCGTAGTCACCTTTCGAGGCAAACCGAAGTAAAGTCGGGATTGCAAGACCTGTATCAATCAGTCGATCAATCCCCACCTCTCAGCTATACTGCACACTCCCTAACCGGGCTTCCAGAAATCGTCCAACGGTATTTCAAATATGCTCTAACTGAAGGACAGGCTTATATAAAGCAGGTTAGGCTAAAACACAGTGGTGAGTTTAGGACCAGTCCCAAGCAGGGATGGAAGCCCATTCGCGGGGAGGAGTATTTCACTTGCTCGCCTCCAGGTTTCCTATGGC
This sequence comes from Saprospiraceae bacterium, assembly GCA_013214355.1. Lineage (GTDB taxonomy): Bacteria > Bacteroidota > Bacteroidia > Chitinophagales > Saprospiraceae > DT-111. Next base: position 41,216 of record JABSSL010000055.1, read on the forward strand.
TTGGGAAGCTTTCCTGGTTTTCTGCAGTTGACAAATATATCAAGGGGAAAGGAAACCTTAAAGTAAAATTGTTCTCACTATACCCAGTAGTTAATGCAAAAGGGCCGGCAGCAGATCAAGGGGAATTTCTCCGATGGTTAGCCGAAGCTGTTTGGTTTCCGACCGCCCTTCTTCCCTCTGAAAAACTATCATGGGAGGCAATCGATGAACGCTCCGCAAAAATCTACTACCACGACAAAAACATTCAGGTAGAAGGCACCTTCCAATTTAATGAATTGGGCCAGATCACGCAGTTCAATGCCAAACGTTTTATGGATGAAAACCATCAGGAAGAATGGACCACCCGCTGTCGAGATTATCGTTTAGTGAATGGTATGCATATTCCTCATTACGCTGAAGCCATCTGGAACCTTGAGGACGGCGACTTCTGCTATGCTAAATTCGAATTGGATGAAGTATCCTACCAATAAGTCGTAGCCTTCCCTTACTACTTTAGGCTCTTTAGGCTGTAGTTTTTCATTCCCAAGCATGGAGTAAACCCTCTAGTTTATCCATCGGAACAAAAATTTCAAAAGGGTAAAACTTCTGACCACATTCTTCAGTTGTAATAGTATAGCTATCTTTTTTAGTAGCTAAACTAGCATAATAACATAAAACAAAATTGACCAATCATGATGAAAAGGATCATCACGGTAATGGGCTTGCTTGCCATGGTAAGTATAGTCCATGCTCAAGCTCCAAGACATCTAAAGGGGCCAGCAGCCAAGAATTATAAACCTTGGCAAGACAAGCAACAAGTAGGGAAAATTCCAGTAGCAAAGATCACTCCAGAGCGCCTGCAAGGGCCAGCTGCAAAAAACCAAAAGGCTTGGGAAAAGAATCGGAATGCAAACTATATCCAGGCTAGCACCAGATCTTACTACGCCAAGCTGAAAGGACCGAAATACAAGAATCAGAAACCTGGTCAGCTACGGAATAAAGCAAAAGGCATAATTGCCGAGGAAGATAGACCCAAAAAGAAAGAAGAAGAAAGTGATGACGGGGATAACTAGAACTAAATAATTGAGGAAAGTCACATTGAATAAATGAGGCAAGGACCTGGCTTTCGAGTCAGGCTAATCTATATATGTTCTAAGTATCTATATGCACAAGTGGCCCCTCCCACAGGAATTTGGAAAGCAGCGTACGGTGATGTGTGAGGGGCCATTGAGCTGAGTGTTTGTTTAATCTTATCATGTCGTCTTTGACTTCAATTTCCGTATACAGTAAAGATCCGCATCGTCTGAATCATGCGTTGTCCTTCATCTGCTACAGCCGGTAGGTTTCCCGCAAATAATTCATAACTCCTGCAAGCTCTTCGTCTGATAGCGGACGTTCATAGATAAGGAAGCGTGCTATCTCTCCATCAAAAGATTCTGAGCCAGGATGATTCGTAGCATCTCGTTCTGTACCAATGGCTAAGTTCGATGGATTAGATGCCTGACTAACAGGATAATCGATTCGAGAAAAGGCTTCGGGCTGATTCACAAAGAGTTCTATATTGACGGTACCTACTCCCGCTCCCATTCTGGCAGCAATAACATAGAATTGATTGGGCTGCAATGTAGGTCCAGACAGCTTGGGATTGTTTTCGTCAAATCGGCCAAAGGTCACTCCCGAACGAGACCCACACCATACCGTAAGATCATCGTCAAAACACCCCCATAGGCCTTCATAGCGTCCATCATTGCGTAGGTTGCCCATAAAGGAATTGACATCCTTCAATCGATACAATCCAAATTCAGTTTTCCCATCCGGATCAGCTGTAGGATAAGGTTTAATTACCGTGATCCACGTATACCCACTACCTTGAAGCAGGAAATCAAAAGCATCCTCTTCTTGATTGATCAGCTCATCTTCCTCAAATACAATAGCATTATGACCATTTAGATCAGCACAAGCTCGTTTCAACAATGGACGTCCAGATCCCGGCTTGCGAAGTCGAAGCCCATAGTCATGAGGTTCAAATTCTTTAGCGATTGATTCCTGGACTTGATTAGTCCATCGGACTACCCGATCTCCCTCCTCCACTGCAACTCCTTGGTCCGCATCAAGGTCCAGCAATAAGCCATAATCAGGAAATGACGTAGGCTTAGCTGAGCGTTTTCCTGCCCACTTAATACCACCCTCCACCATCTTTTGGAAGTTGGCATCCTTATAAGTATCCGTCTCATGGCCCAAAGAAGTAAAAAAGGACCGCCCCCCATCGTAGTAGTGATACCAAGTGAAGGGATGATCTCCTCCCATTTTTAGTCCCTCGTCCGCTTTGTAAGTACCTTCGTCAAGAGAAATAAGTACGTTCACTTTATCGCGAGGATTGGCTGAGAAGATGTGCCATTCATCCTTCATATGCCACCGACTGGGAAGATGTGAAGTGGCCAGGTGAGCTCTATTTTCTACATCTAAGGTAGCAGGCTGCACTTCAGGGTGCGCAATTAGCGTCGTACCAATTAAACCGGCATACCATTCCTGAAACCCCTCCTCCTCTTTCCAAATGGCACCTGCACAATGAATACCAACAAAGCCCCCTCCGTTTCTAATATAGTTCTGCAAAGCTTGAGCAGCCCCCGCTGTAAAGATGGGACCAGCCGTACCGCAGTTATTATTGAACACAAGTACATCAAATTGCTTCAATTGACTATCGGTAAATACACTAATATTAGAAGTGGTGAGAACATCCCATTCATTCTTAATGCCTAGCAACTTAATCATTTGTAAGGCCTCGTCCTTCGAATCGTGTTGGAAGCCATTGTCCCCTTGAAAGTTGAGTACCCGTAAAGCATTTTGTGCGGGAAGCAGAGTTGGCAGGAATAAAACCAGAAGAAATGGGAATAGAAGTCGCATACAAACTAATTTTTAAATTTAGGATGTTATCCTCTATTGCCAGGGCGATCGCATTTAAATGATATTTAAGATCCTTTCTCTGACCGTGGGATCCCAGGCTGCCTTGAGTCTTTTGGTTTTAATACTCCCTTTTGCTTTATCTA
>JABSSL010000056.1 GCA_013214355.1 Saprospiraceae bacterium
ACCCCCACATGCCCACATACAGGCCAATCTTTAGAATATAAAAAACATAGATAGACGACGGAGAACCGTAACCCTGCGTTGCCCAAGCCACACAAAGCATACGGAGGCGTTCGTTGAATGGCTGGGCCTTCCACTCTTCATAGGTGAAAGGTGGAGGTATGGGTTGTAGGAATTTTAGTTGTTTCATACTATTTCAGTTGGACTGGCGCTTATCGGGCAGCAATAATTAACCCTAAGCCCACTACATAACATAGCAACATAATATTCAGTAGGCGAGGTACCCCAGCCGGAGCATCTTTGAATTCTTTCCAAATATAGATACCCCACAGTGCAGCTACAATCGTTGCACCTTGTCCCAGGCCGTATGAAATAGCTGGCCCGGCCTTATCAGAAGCGATGATACTGAAAGACATACCTACGCACCATATGATGCCTCCCAACACACCAGTCAAATGCGTTTTCATATTGCCCTTAAAATAATCCCCATAGCTAACTGGGGTACCCGTAAAGGGTTTGTACATTAAAGCTGTATTGAACACAAAATTGCTGATCAGGATACCAAGCGAGAACAGGAAAACGGCAGTATAGGGGCTGAGTTTCCCATCAATAGGCTGACTGAAATCAGGGAACATCGCATTGGCTACATATTTGTAGAATAGCCCCATCAAACAACCAGCAACCACAGATAAAACCAATCCTTTTGTAGAGACATTGCCCGTGCTACTGGACATCTTGCGATAAGCGCCGGCATTCAACAGAATGGCGACAACGATCAGCCCTACACCAGCAAAAAGGGTCGTGACGTCACCCACAGGAGCATCGATATAATTCACGATCACTCCGATCACCAATGCCAGTCCAATACCGACAGGGAAAGCGACCGACATTCCCGCAATGGCAATCGCTGCCACTAACAAGATGTTGGCCCCATTAAACAGTACGCCACCCAAGATGGCCGATCCAATATTGTCCGAAGAGGCCTGCTGAAGATCGGGAATAAAGCTACGACCTGCTTCTCCCATACTGCCCATGGTCAAAGCGAATAAACCGGATAGAAGTACAATGCCGATTACATAGTCCCAATAGAAGAGTTCAAAACGCCAGGTACTTGCTGCTAGTTTCTGAGTGTTGGCCCAGGAGCCCCAGCACAACATGGTAATAATGCAGAAGAATACTGCTACAGGATAGGTTTCAATGATAAACATGTCAAGTTGGTATTTTGTCCGTGAAGTTCAGTGGGGTGAGGGAAAGCCAATATTTGCACGTTCTGCTGTACTGGCTTTTCCAAGTAATATAGGGAAATTCCATTCTCCCACAAAAAAGGAAGGCCCCGGAACAAATTCCGAGGCCCTCGAGAAGCTTAATTCAACTATCATATTGCCTAACTCATAATAACCCTATGTCTTTTATCGGTTTTCTATTTCTGAATCACCAGCTGCTGCGTTTGTACCATACCGCCGTTTTGAATCACTAAGCCATAAGTTCCGGCTGGCAGGTTAGTTGGGATATCTACTCTTGTATTTTGTCCTTGATCAGTTGATACTACTTTGATGTTTTGTCCTTGCATGTTGATCAACATAATCTGAGGGGCTGCATCCGCAGCTAAACCCTGGATCATTACATATTCAGTAGCTGGATTTGGATAAACATTCACTTCAAAAGCTTCGCTTTCAGCAGTTGCAAACTCTACAGATTCGATCTCAGAGTAAGTAAAGGTTCCGTCAAAATCAGTTTGCTTGAGGCGGAAGTAAGCTGTCCCTTCTACTGCCATGTTTTCTTCTGTCCACTTGTAAGAAAGTTCCACATCAGAGTTTCCTGCTCCGATTACTTCGTCCATCGCCGTCCAATCTCTACCATCCAAAGACATTTCGATAGTGAAGAAGTCGTTGTTGATCTCAACCGCCGTTGCCCAACTCACTACCAACATGCCATCCGCTGCTACTTCTGCATCAAAGTATACTAGTTCTACCGGTAATACTGTGTTGCTGCCAGATCCTAGATCCAGTTGTTTCGGCATTTCGTCATCATTATCAGCGTCGTACCAGCAAGATTCATCTACACAGTATACATAGGCGCTTCCGGTACACTCGAAAGTTTCACAGTTCAACCATCCCCCTAATCCCTTACCAATCAAGCATGCTGCTCCGCTCATTTTGATCTTATCTGAAGTAAAAGATCCTCTGCCCCCAATACTCACAATCACACTACCTTTTAGTTCCGTTTTATCCCCCACAGTTACCACGGTTCCGTCAAAGCAGATAGTACCTCCTCCTTTTCCAACGAAATGCTCACCTACGCTCAATGTTCCTCCAATGAAGGAGATGTTTGGACCACCCGTTCGGTTAAATTTTTCTTCCACTACGATTTCAGTATTGCTAATTTTCACTTCTGTTCCTCCCGTAATTTTCCACTCGTCTTCGATTTGGATCATTCCTCCTTTACTTGTGAAAGCCCCGCTTCCTTTCACCTCAATTTTCTCACAGTAGATGTTACCGCCTGTATTAAACTCTGCTACTCCGCTTATGCTAATTTTTCCCTCTACCACTAGGTTTCCATTCACGCTCAAAGAGCCGTCCCAGGCAGTGTGTCTCACCTCCTCACATTCAACAGCTCCGTTGACGGCAATAAGGAAGGTACCTGTCCCTTCTAGCTTCAGGTAGCCGTCAATTTCTAGGGAAGCGTTGCTGTTTACCGTCATGGAAGCACCTTGTTTGAAAGAAAGGTTTCTATCCACCTCGATTTTGTGGTTGATGATTACTTCGTCGCCGGGCCAGGAGCCAATATTTGGAACTTGTCCAGTATTCCAGGTGCTTGCATCGTCCCAGTCTCCGTTGCTCACGGTAGTGTGTGTAGTTGCATTAAGTGCTGTGATGAAGAAGAAAAAGATGGTTAGTAAGGTTAAGCTTCTCATGTCTTTGTGTTTTTTTAGGCAAAAAATGGTCAGGTGACCCAAGCTGCACTTGAGTCGATTTTGATAGTTGATGACTGACTTTGTTTTTAATTACGATTCAAAGATAGGGGGAGAAGCACCCCATTTTGGGCATCTTTCTATTTTTGGGCATACCGTCCCATTTTTTGGTAGCTATTGTCGTTTTTTGGAAAATTCCCGCTTTGGGATTTAAAGGCTGGATAGTTCCATTTTGAGATTCAACCGGGCTTGAGCCTCCCATTTTCCTTGCGCGTAGGATGTGAAATACAGGTTTTCCCGGGCCAGGAAGTGTTCGAGTACCTTTTTTCGCCCGGGTCGATATAGCTCATCAGGATAAATGCTGTACTCCTTTCTAATCTGCTTCGTGTATTCCACATACCTTTCCCAATCACGCCCTAGCACGGCCAAATCAAAATCTAAGAGATAGGCTAGATCTGGATAGTCGAACGATAGTTGATGGTACTGTGTAGCCAAAATGGATTGATATACTTGGGTAATGGCTAGCGTGGAGAGTTCGGATTTCCCCAAATAGAAAACAGCTCGTTCAGCGCTTTGCTGCTCATTATCCTTTCGATCGACTTGGTAGACTAAGTCATGAAACCAGATGCATAGAGCCAGAAGATTGGCATTTTTAAGGTCAGACCGATGTTGCTTCCATAATCCTAACATGTCGGATATGTGGATCAAATTGTGGTAGTACCGCTCGGCACTTTGATAAGCACTTGAAATTTCAGCCCAGCTGTCGGAGATCGCATTCTGCGGTAAGCCGACCTGCTCCGTCAGCTCCCACCAGCTTTCTTGTAGGGCAGATAGCTGTTTGGGTTCAATTAAAGACATAGTACAAGAGGATTGGAAGTCCAAAGTAGATGACCACACACATCACCAAATGTCCCAATACAGCACTAAAAGTTCCTAAAGGATTGACAGGATCTTTAAAAAGGAGGAAATACATAATTCCGATAAAGAGGTAAATGAAGGGATTGAACATGATAGGCACGGAAAGAAAAGGTATAGTCAAGGACGCCAATAATGCCGTGTGCCCAAGCACATAAGCACAGATCACCATATGCTCCGTAAAATTGTATTTACGAAACAAAAGCTTAGCTGGAAAAGCATATAAGAAGATCCCAAGCAACCAATAGAACTTTAGATTATCCCCGATTAATTTTCCGATGGCATAGCCGGTACCATATAGCTCATTTTCTTCGCGGAGTCCTTCTACTGCTGGAGGATCTAAGGGATTGAACGCTTGCAGTAGCGTATATAAGGTAATACCAAGAAGGGCATATTGAATCGGCTTGAAGAATCGCGTTCGCTTTCCGCTTAAATAACCGTCCAAGGTCGCACGAGGCCTTAGTGTTAGCTCTCTTAAGGTATACCAAAATCCATGTTCCAAATTGAATAGACGTCTTGGAAGTTCTTCCAGAAAGGTCTTCCAATTGATTTGTTGGGTACTTGCCTTTTGTCCACAGACATGACAGAAGGCTCCCTTCAATGGTTCACCACAGTTTAAGCACGTTTTCATAACTCAAATGTAAGGAGATATTTAGGAGCTTATGCATCGGGGCTTGAGTAGGAAGTATATAATCACAACTTTTCCCCTAGTTACCCTTCTTTTCTAATTATTTGCGTAGAGATTCCTCCGCTTCACAAAAAAACAAAATTTAGCCAAAATAGACCATACCCTCCATCATCAAGGAGCGGGTGTGGACTAGAGCCCTGAAATTTCCTATATTGAAAGCAAAAAGTGGTATACAACTTTAAGATCAATATCGTTGTTCGTTTAGGCATTCTGCTACTGCTGATACTAGGAATAGCGCTTAGCCTAGACAATGGCTTTCACCTGACTACCGGCTTTGGGGTAATATTATCCATTATTTTGATCGTCAACTTGTTTAATTACGTCGATCAAACCAATAAAGATCTCGCCAATTTTTTTGAGAGTATCCAATACAATGATTTCAACACAACTGGATCTGGGAGGCATCGTGGAGATTCCTTTGGCGACTTACATGATGGTTTCAATTTGATCAACCGGAAGTTTCGGGATATCCGTGCTGAAAAGGAAGCCAATCATCAATTTCTACAAACGGTGGTGGAGCATGTAGAAGTAGGTTTGCTTTGTATTGACGAAGATGGGGAGGTAGTGTTGATGAACAAAGCCTTACAACGGCTTCTGCGAAAGTCCTATCTCGTCAACCTCAGTGGCTTGCAGAAGATAGATGAACAACTTTGGGAGGCAGTCACCCACCTGAAACCAGGTGACCGGGAGCTGCTTAAATTAAACATCGATAACCGGCTCATGCAGATCGCCGTGCGAACTATCGATCTGATCCTGAATAAGGAAAATCTAAAACTGATCTCTTTTCAAAATATTCAAAGCGAATTGGAGGCGCAGGAATTAGTAGCCTACCAAAAGCTAATTCGCATTCTGACTCATGAGATCATGAATTCCGTTGCTCCAATTGCCTCTCTGAGTTCCACGATCAATGATGTAGTAGCCAATAAAGATCAACTGGATCCAGACTATATAGATATGATCAAGAACTCCGTAAGAGTAATCAAGAAACGCAGTGAGGGGCTGCTGGATTTCACAGAAACCTACCGGAGTCTTACCCGGATCCCACCACCAAACTTCCAATTGATCAATGGCAATGCCCTACTAGAAGAACTTAAGACCTTATTCATGGCGGAATTGGAGGCTAGAAAAATCGATCTTCGACTCGAACTCCCTCCCACTCCGGTCAATTTCCAAGGCGACCCTAACCTCTTAGAACAGGTACTCATTAATCTCATCAAAAACGCCTCTGATGCCTTAAAGGAAAGTGATAACCCAATCATCGACCTAAGTCTGCAGAAGCATCCGGACGGCAAGGTAATCTTCCGCGTATCGGACAATGGAGAAGGCATTCCCGTGGATATGATGGAACAAATTTTTGTTCCTTTTTTCACTACTAAGGAAGAAGGTTCCGGTATTGGTTTGAGCTTATCTCGCCAAATTATCCGTCTACACAAAGGGGATTTGGAATTGCAATCTGCTCAAGGCGAAGGAACTGTAGTGACCATTACCTTGTAAGATAATGCTTACCTGCATCGACATAGATGGAGTGGAATTCGCCTCTTTGGTTTAGAGCAAAAAAAAACCGCGCCCAAAGGCGCGGCTTTCAAATAAATCCTTCAACAAAATTATGGAACCCCTAATGGATTATTTGAATTCCCCCAAAAGGGACGGGAATATAATATCATCAAGAACTTAGAACTTCAGTTTGGACTACCAGCTGATTTCTCTGTAGTAGGTTTTTGCCTTGGTTTTTACCTTCACCAAGTAAATCCCGCTTTCCAATCGGCTGATGTCATAACGGCGTGCCACTTTTAGCACTCCTTTTAGCTTCTCTTCCAGTACATTGGCTCCCGACTCATCTTGAATGGCAATCTGCACGTTTGTAGTCTCGTCATTAAGCCAAGAGAGATTAATGTATTCTCCCGCTTTCCTCACTATCGGCACATGGCGTATCACTCGGTCATTTTCCTTAAGCTTAACTCTGCCTCCTTCAATTTGGAAAGGTTGTATGATTTCATTGGTTTCCGTTTCGAAAAACAACACATACTTACCGCTAGGCAGGGCATCCAAGTCAAAGACTTTACCGATAGAAGCTTGGTCTTTCCATGTTTGTGCATAGAGGCTAACCTGATTATCATCTAGTAATGATACGGTAGCTTTTCCTTGCACACTTCTGGCCTCAAAACTGATTTTTTTTTCGAACTTTGCCTCTACTATTTCAACAGCTGGCAAATTCGGGTTGGCCATCACCCAGGAAAGCATTCCAATACAAAAGCATACTGTCAAAGCACATTTAATCATAACCTTTTTCATAACAGTTCATCTTTTGGTTAGTAATCGATTATCGAGGCTTCCTACTTTTAGGATTAAATCCTCTTACTTTCTTACTATTAGGGGTATCCGGTGATGATTACATTACAAAGGTAAGTGTACATTTTACATTAAGCTACCTCTTATTTGACCTGTTATGATGCAATATTAACCCTTAACAGAGAATTAACAATAAAACATATCAATATAGCATATTTTTAAGCAAAATAAAATTTGGGTAGCAGTCAATGCTCGAAACAGAAGTCGGTCAAAAGAGGAGCAAACCCTGAATAATTTCAATTTGCGGAACAAAGCTAGGGGAGGATTCTGTGGACGAGCACAACTCATTTTTTTGGAAAAAACCATAGATTTTTCAGATTTGCTGGACTTCAGCACCATTTTGGGGGCATGATGAAGGCAAAAACTGCTTAATCAGGGATGAAGTGGCCAATAAATAGCTAAGTACGACCCAAAAATCAGCTACCTTAACTTTAGCCATTCTATCTTTGCTATTAACGCTCGTACTTTGGCAGGCAAAAAGCACCCTTATGGCACAACACGGCATGGAGTTTATTTTTCGACACAAGCACTTTCGTTTGCTTTGGGATCTTATGATCACTGCTTTCACTTTGCACCTTGCCGTATACATCCCCTACCATTTGGCCTTACCTAGCAGTAATGATAATCTATTCCTATCCGGCACCGTACTGCTGACCCTGATATTTTCCTTTGATATCTGGCTAGATTACCGCTATCCTTATTACCAGCTTGATCCCATGTATAAAACTAGCGGGCGAAAAAGACATCGATTGCTGCAAAATGGACTCCTATTTGACATCCTTGCTGCCTTGCCTTTAGGATTGTTTTCGAATTCGGTTATCCGTTTGGTACGACTAGCAAAGCTCTATAAGGTGCGTATTATTTTGGGAAGACTGCGTATCCAGAACCTTCGCTTTTCCCAGCAATTCGCCTTAATGTATTTGGTGTTGGTGATCTTTCTTGTGACGCATTGGATCAGCTGTGGCTGGCTCTTGATTCGTACACCAGATCCAAATTTGGGACCAACTGAGAACTATATTAATGCCTTGTATTGGAGTCTGACCACTATCTCTACCGTTGGATATGGAGATATAGTTCCTCAAAATATGGTTGAAAAGGCCTATGCGATTTTTACCATGTTGACCGGATTTGCGTTTTTCAGTTTATTGATTGGTCAAATTGCCAATTTGCTAAACCGACGTGATCCTGCCAATCAGCATTACTTGGAGAATATTGAAAGGCTATCTCAGTTCATGCGCTATCGCCCTTTGCCTCCAGAACTGCAGGAAGGAATCCAAGAATACTACCAATATAAATGGCAAAAACGCTTGGGCTTGAATGAAGAGGAATTCCTAGATACCCTTCCACTGCATCTTAAAACTCAGGTGGCCATGCAAATGAAGACAGATATCCTGGAAAAGATTCCACTCTTTCAGGAGGCCAGTGATGCCTTTATTGAATCCATCGCCTTAAACTTGCAAGCTGTAGTTTTCACCCCGGGAAGCTATATCACTAGAGCTGGGGAAATTGGAGAGGAGATGTATTTCATTGTATACGGAGAGGTAGCTGTTCTGAATGAAGAAGGAGAGGAAATCACGAGCTTATCTGATGGCGACTTTTTTGGAGAAATCTCTCTATTTCTACACAGCCTTCGCACCGCCTCTATCGTAGCTGAGACCTACTGTGATATGTATAAACTATCGAAAACGGCCTTTGATCAAGTCATCACCCACTACCCTTATTTTGCTGCTAAGATCGAGGCGATTGCTAAAAGTCGAGAAAAAAACCAGGGTTATTCCAAAGAGAAATAGGCCATTTCTACCGATACCTTTCTGTTATTCCTTGGCACATATTTGTCTCACACGGGTTAAAGTGGAAGAATGCCGCATTCCTACTGGCAGATATGTTTATATTTGAAAATCTAGTATTGGAACAGCTTATTGCATTCACTACTTTTAGGTTAAACATCCCGATTCATGCAGTTGAAATCGCCCTTCCTATTTTTACTACTCATGGTGTTATTTTCGGCATTGCTGCTTAGCAGTCGAAATACGTCAGAGACTCCTGTTGGTACATTGGAGAAATCTGCTCCCTTTTTGATGATGAATGATACCTGTACGGGAAGCCTCGGGGAAAATATTTTTGAAGATGGTGACTTCGGCAGAGGAGCAGCTAACATTTTACCCAATGATCCCGGTATTGCCCCTGACTATACCTACGTAACCTTCGGCCCTCCACAAGATGGCTCTTATACCATTACCAATGGGACCGGGGCTTGGCCCGGTCTGTTCCCTACCTGGATCAACCTACAAGACAATAGCTCCATGCCTGACGGCTATATGATGGTAGTTAATGCCAGCTTCTCTCCTGGCGTCTTCTATCGGCAAGAAATTACAGGACTTTGTGAAAACACCTTATATGAATTTTCAGTGGACGTAGCCAACCTCATAGCTCGAGGTGTAACGGGACATATCTTTCCTAATGTTAGCTTTTTCATCAATGGTGAAGAAGCCTTTACTACTGGTAATGTACCTCAAACCAATGGTTGGAATACTTATGGCTTTACTTTTGTCACTGATCCTGGGACGACCTCGCTAACGCTTTCAATACGGAATAATGCTCCCGGGGGCATCGGCAATGACCTCGCCCTCGACAATATTACATTTCGTCCTTGTGGCCCAGATGCAGTGATCACGCCCGTAGGCATTAACTTCGTTTGCTTGGACAACGATCCCGTCACCATACAAGCTGAAGTGTTCAACTCTCCCTTTGAGCAAGACTTTATTCAATGGGAGATCAGTACCAATAATGGCCAAAGTTGGAGCGTGATCCAAGGTGCCTCAGATCTTTTTTATACCATCAGTGATTTTGCCAGCGGCACTTACCTGTACCGCTTCCAATTGGCCGCATCACCAGAGAATTTGAATAATGACAAATGCCGAGTCCTTTCTGAAACTGCGACTATTATAGTGGTTCCACTAGAGTACAGTATTACTGACACAATATGTTCGGGATCAAGTTTTTCAGTAGGTAACTCCCTCTATACAGAAAGTGGGATTTATGTGGATAGCTTGATTTCCAGCATTGGCTGTGACAGTATCGTTACCTTAGACCTCACCGTGGTACCTGATCCCAATATTATGGCGGATATCAGTGTCATTCCACCTGCCTGTGCCAGCGATGGCACTGGAACGATAGACATTCTCTCCGTGCGAAATGGTTTCCCTCCATACGAATTTCAACTAGACGACCTTCCTCCCCAAAGACAAAACATCTTTACTCAACTGGACAAGAACAGCTATACCCTAACGATACGAGACCGCCATGGCTGTTCAGCCGTACTCACCGTTGACATTCCGGTCCCGCCCGCTCTGGAAGTAGATCTTGGTGCGGACATCAGCCTGAAACTAGGAGAGAGTACTACCCTATCTGTTCTATCCAACTATCAAAATCTTCAGTATCAATGGTCTCCGGCAGATGTGCTCAATTGTGAAAGCTGTAGTAGACCCAATCTGCTGCCCTTAGAAGATCAACTAATCTTCGTAGAGGTTACCAATGAGTTTGGGTGTACCGCCACTGATAGCATTCAAATTGTAGTCAGTAAGGACTACCCGATTTATGCTCCCAATGTCTTCTCTCCCAATAATGATGGTATTAATGATTTCTTCACCATTTATGCCCGATCCAATGCAGTCAGTGACATACAAAAGTTGATGATCTTTGATCGTTGGGGTAAAGTCCTATTCGAGCGAAGCAACATCCCAGTCAATAGTGATATTGACGGTTGGGATGGTTTTGTTAATGGTAAATTAGCAGCCTCTGGTGTCTATGTATTTGTGGCTGATGTTGCTTTTATTGATGGTGTAGTCCGGAAACATACAGGCTCTGTGGCCCTTATTCAATAGCCAGCGTTGCATAAAAAACTAGGTATCGGTCGACACCTCATCCCAGGTGGCCTCTTGATAACAATTGAGCCAATTTAGAGCATAATGTCTTTCATGAATTATACTTAGTCGGCAACTTTGCCTTTACGATTTGCAAAAGCCGGTCAAAATCAGTTTGATGGCTATAGAGCGTACAGTTTTCCATTTATTCCTGCGTTTTTTGGTGCTGTTGAGACGATCACATGATCTCATATTGATAGTGAGAGATGTCTTTGACACTCCCTAGATCTAAAGCTTTAATCTCCAATACCTTTTCCTTAAGCAATTCTTGTAAAGCCACGGCCTCTTCATCCTTCAGAAAACGTGTTGTTAGAACAGACTTGTTTTCGTCATACATAAGCCGTTCTGAGCTATTGATTAAGGAACGTAGAAAACTCGGAGTATTAGAAAGCTCTGCCAAACTTCCTGAAATTTCTTTGTGAGAAAGTATTCCAGATAATTGACTCTTCACCCAGTCCAGCGCTTCTACATAGGTATTATGAAAATAGAGCGCCTCTGAATACTGTACATATCCTAATGGTGTTCCATATTGACCAGTTCCCCAGACACCATAAAAAGAAGGCTCGCCTTCATAGACGGACAAATCATAGAATTTCACCCCCGATATTCTGCGGATATCCAAGATTATCTCATCCGATAGATCCGTGGGGAGTCTCGTGTCATATTCACAATAAAGTCTTCCGTATTCACTCACCTTAACGAGATCCAGTCCTAATTTCCGTTGGCAGTAAACTCTAAAGGCGACCAATTTATCAACATCGCCAGAACAGCAAGGGGAAAAAGGTTCTATGTCTCCCAGGCTGGTCTGCGCCCAAGAATCACGCTCTAACTTCGCCAACAGTTGCATGGCCTCTTCTTCGTTGTGCAGGATTTCATGGATTCCACCCAAGGTATGTACATAGAGATACTCGTCGCTGTAATGGTACGCGACCTTTCTAATCACATAGGTTTTTTGCATGTTTTAGCGTGTTTTAGCGTGTTTTAGCGTGTTTTTATTGCTTCAATTTTTCTGGCACTGGGTGGGAAGCTGGCTCCATTATCCATCCACAATTGAAAATCCATGGCCGCAAATACCTCGTTCAAGCCCAACTCAAATTCGCGTAGGGCTGGAGGAACAGGAAAAATTCGAGGTACAATCTCATTTAAAAACCAGCTATTGTGGGTAAATAGGAGGGATTTCAATTGTCCCGTCGCGGATAAGGGGGAAAGCAACAATTTTACCAATTCGGGCTGATTCGCATAGACCTGATGCAAGGCTTCAATGCGTTGCTGCCAGTTTGGGATTTCGTTTTCCCGAATACACATTGAAAAATCTGCGAGTGTAGGAATGAATCGATTCCGATAATCTGGCAGGATATGATCTCTTTCACAAAGGTCTTTTACATTTACCTCCTTCCCGTCACTGTTCATAAAGACATGACCGAAGATAGGTGTAATCACCCGGTGAATTGCCCAATGTGTATGTAGTATCCGATGCCTATTGTCACTACAGATCTCTTTGGTACTATCGATAAACCGATGCAGCTGATAATAGTCATCCGTCTTTCCTCGCAATCTCTTGACCGAGATTTTGGCGTGCACATATGGGTTCATGTAAAGTTGGTATTTGGATCAAAAAGGGTTTACCTTTCCCTTACCTTGAGAGTAAACACTCATGGTCGTAGCATAGGAAGATCTAGCAAAAGAGCTAGCCTTGCTAATCAGATTCAAGTACTAAGTCATTATTTTATTGAAGGCTGAGCGCATTAAACACTAAGAGAGTCCCCTTATCCCCTAGGAATAAAGATTATACATTATGAATTCAAACCTAGTAATTCTAGGCCATTTCCACATGGGTAACTTGTTCTTCCTTGAGCAAGGGCTTGCGTTGGTATCGCAAAAACAGTTGCACGGTAGCCAAGACATCCTTTTCACAATATCTAGATATACGAGATAGCGCCTTTTCTTCCCAATACACCCGCCCCACTTCACTCCCATCAATATCATCCTTAGGAGAAGGGAAACCAAGAATGGCAGCCAATAATTTCAAAGAAGTATAATGTTTGTAATCACCAAACTTCCATAACTCCAAAGTATCTAACAAATGCTTGGTTTCCCAAGGCTTTTTTCCCGCTATATTCAAAGGACGTGGCAATGGTAAACTATTGATGACCATCCTCCGACAGATATAAGGAATATCAAACTCCTTTATATTATGTCCACAAATGGAGTATTTGGTAGGATCATTATAATGTTGTTGGATTAGTTCGCTAAAGTCTCGCAACAGTTCCGCCTCATCATCACTCGCAAAGGACTTTAAGCGTACATGTAACTCCTTAGTCACCTTATCTCTTCGCACACTCCCGACCGAAATACAGACGATTTTACCAAACTCTGCATAAATACCCGCTTTCTCTGGATATAGGGCAGAAACCTCCTCAGTAGTCAACTCCTCGTCATACTGTCGAAGGATTTGCTGACTCTTCAGTCGCCATAGATCTTGCAAAGCGGGATCTAAATCTTCAAAATGATGGGTATTGGATACAGTCTCAATATCTAGAAAGAGAACATCTCCAATGGTTACTTTGTCAATCATGCTGTTTTTATCCTGTTACTGTACAAATATAAGCAAAGTGGAACTAATTTGCAAATATTTTTTCACCAAATAATTTACAAAATGCTTTTTTTTAAGAATATGTAGCTATATGCATCCATGTAAGATTGACTCAAAAAGTAGCTAGGAAAGCACTGTAAGAAGTCACTTAAAGTATCGAAAACAGCTAGTTTTTGTATCCTAAGTAAGTTTTTTTTGGGCGGGAACATTTTTTTTTGAAATTTCTCAAAAAAAGTATGGATTCGATACCAACCCCACATTTTTACGGCCTAAAACCTTACAATAAACATTTGAAAACCAAACAAATAAGATCTATTTATTATATGTAAATAGTTTTGATAAAAGTGGCAAAAAAGATGTGGTATATGTAACTTTGCAGCGCGAAATACAATTAAAAAAACGTTACCTGCGTTTTATTTCCAGTCTAAGTAGCACAAGATTTTTAGTAAACACGCATTTATTCATTAAATCAAAAATCATGACAACGAACAGTTCAAATTCGAATCCAACTAGTTCAAGTCCAAAACCAAGTAACAATAATACTATTGCTATCGCGGCAGTAATCATTGTTGCCCTACTCGGTCTTAGTGCATTCTTGGGGGTAAGAAATTTCCAGCTCAATAATACTAAGAAGGAGTTGACTGCAGATTTCGAAAAAACCGAAGAACTGAAAGTCGAGTTAGAGAAGCAGTATTATGAGGCGCTTTCCGAATTGGAAGAGATGAGAGGAAGCAATGAGGAGTTGAACACTTTGATTGAACAACAGCAAGAAGAGCTAAAAACACAGAAAGACAAAATTGACGGTTTGTTGAGCGACAGCCGCAATTATAGAGCTGCCCGTAAAGAAATGGCCAACTTGAAATCTCAAGTAGAGCAATACGTGGCAGAAATCAATCAACTACGCGAAGAAAACGAGTTGTTAGCCGCTAACAATACGCAATTGACGGAACAGAACCAAACCTTGAACTCTGATCTGGAAACAGAGCGTATGAATTCTGCTCAATTGACTTCCGAGAGAGCTATCTTGGTAAGTGAAAAAGAGACTTTGGAAACTGAAAGAGCTCAATTGGCGAAAAAAGTTGATATCGCTTCTGTGATCAAAGTAGAAAACATCGACGCTGCTGGTTACAAACTACGCAAAAGCGGCAAGCCGGTTAAGAAGAATAATGCCAAGAACGTAGAAAGAATTATCGTACAATTCAACACTACTGATAATGCAGTAACTGACCCAGGTACGGAGTTTTTCCACGTACGCATCATCAACCCACTAGGTGAGACGATAGCCATGGAGGAATTGGGTTCTGGTATCTTTACCAACAGCGCTACGGGTGAGCAAATCCGTTACACGATGACAGCAGAGACCGAATTTAACGGTACAGGTGATGCAGTAAGCATCGCTTGGAATCCCGGTCAAGCTTTCACAAAAGGTAACTACGAAGTTGAAGTATACAACAAAGGTTACCTAGCTGGTTCAACAAGCTTCCAACTGAAGTAAAAAAATAGATTCCCCATTGGGAATGAACTTAGAACTGCTGGCATTGTTGCATACAATGTCGGCAGTTTTTAATTTTGCCCCAGTAGTAGGAAATTGAATATGGAAAAGCAAGAATCGAAGTCAGCTGTAAATCCGATTGATAAAGACAAAATTGCGGAAAACCCGCACCTCCTTCCCTATGCCCATACCGTAGGAGGGGCTTTGGTGAAACCTGAAGATAAAGGGCGAATCAAAGGGCGAGCAGTTTCTGCCATGTACGAACAAACGGATATGCAGCTGGATCAACTCCGCAAACAGTTTGAGCTGCTAGCTCAGCAGGCAAAGGAGATCCAGGACCGAGTTACCATATCTGAAAAGATATATCTAGCAGATATTCCCTTTTCCCCCTTGATCAATTTCAACTACCATTTGTACCAAAAGTCGGATGGGAAAGAACTTCTTTCCATGGTTGGTCCAAGAGAATGGGGAGCGAATATGCCCTATAAGTTTTTGGCCACCGTTCGATTGCTCGGAGATCACACCTGGGAGATCCTAGAAAAAGGCGAAGATTTTACCGTCGACAATGTCACGCTATGAAACTAATCCTATCCACACTCTTTACCAGCTTTCTCCTCCTACTTGGCCCGCCGAGCAAAGTGGAATGGTTGGGCCCCAAAACCCACGAATTTGGGGAAATAAAGCACAATACGGAAATTACCCACCATTTCACGTTTAAGAATACCAGCGATGCTCCTTTCGTGATTGATAATGTGCGCACCTCTTGTGGTTGCACAGCTGCTGATTGGCAAGAAACTCCAATTCTTCCTGACTCCACAGCCAGTATCGAAGTCATCTACGATGCGCATGACCTAGGCTACTTTAGAAAGTACGTGAAGGTATTTGTCAGCGGTCAACGCAAGGCCGAAAAGCTGTATTTAGAAGGCGAGGTTGTTCCCTGAAGAAGCAATCATTCGAGGAATAACTAGTTGAATATTAGTGTGTAACTAGTCTGGCCTCCTTTCCAAAAATTAAAAGCAAGACGTTCTAAAAAGAAGGGTAAATTCTGTCTCTTCCCTATCCTAAATTCCTCTTTTTCTATGCTATAATTCCCCCTACCTGAAGAAGGAAAGCGATACCTGTCTATGAAATTGCCGACTTAGTAGATTCATTACCAGCCATAAATTCCAAATAAGTTTATCTTTGCCCCATCTTTTCAGAAATTACGAAAAATAGAAGGCAAGGCTATGCTCACATTCTTAATTATAGGCTACGTATTACTCAGTATTAGTTTGTACAAGGTCTTCGAAAAAGCCGGTGCAGCAGGGTGGAAAGGATTAGTTCCCGGGCTCAATTTTGTAGTATGGTGTAAATTGGTGGGTAGACCCGCCTGGTACGCAGCATTGATGCTCCTTCCGATCGTCAATTTCTTCATCTACGCAGGCTTAGCGATTGATATGGTTCGTTCCTTTGACAAGAACAAGTTCTGGGAAAGCGTAGTGGCTGTGGTCTTTACTCCTTTTTACTTCTTCTACTTAGGATTTACCGACAAAGAGAAATATATAGGCCCAGCCCTAACGGCTGAGAAAGCCTATATGGAAAAGCTAGAACAAGCTAAGGAAGCGAAGAATGATAGGCTGCTATCGAAACTCCAAGCGGGTAATCCTTATAAGAAGTCAGCAGCCAGAGAATGGGTGGAAGCAGTGATCTTCGCCGTTTTTGCGGCAGCTTTTATTCGGATGTTTTTGATCGAAGCCTTTGTGATTCCTACTTCTTCGATGGAGGGATCTCTGATGGTAGGCGACTTCCTCTTTGTAAGTAAAACCAGCTATGGCATGCGTACACCGAAAACCATCGCCATGATTCCGCTGCTCCACAACCGAGTACCATTAATCAACAAGGAGTCTTACCTGAAAAAGCCTAACCTAAAGTTCCGTCGATTTGGTAAAGTGGACGTAACCCATAATTCACCAACGGTATTCAATTTCCCAGCTGGTGATAGTGTTTATGTTTTCCCTGACCGTACTTGGTCCACTGAAGATGTGCGCTTCGGTGCCGTCCGGGAAGCTAACCCGGGATATGATCAATTGATCAAGCAAGGGCGCAAACCGCTGGTGACCCGCCCCGTGGACAAACGAGACCATTATATTAAGCGATGTATCGGTTTACCTGGCGATAGTTTAGAGATCCGTCAAAGACAAGTATACGTAAACGGACAAGCTGCGGAGAACCCGGAGAACATGCAATTTATGTATGAGGTGACCTTCCCTGATGGCCTCAGCAGTATCAATACTTCCCGTTTTGAAGAATGGGGAATCAATACGACGGAGGATTTTGCCGCTTATCGGCCCCCTAATGGGTTCCGTATGATTCTGAGTGAGTCTCAAAAGGAAAAAGTACAGAGTCTTGATCCTAATATCAAAATTGAACCTTGGGACATGAGTTTCCGTCCCAAGGCTAATCCGTATAGTCTCTTCCCTCATGACCCTCGGCACTTCCCTGCTTGGACAGTAGATGACTTCGGACCGATCTGGATTCCTAAAAAAGGAGAGACGGTTGATATTGGTATCGATAATATCGCCCTCTATCGTCGGATCATTGATATTTATGAAGATCATGATCTAGAAGTGAAGTCAGACGGAGTTTACATCGACGGAGAAAGAGCTACTAGCTATACCTTCGAACAGAATTACTACTGGATGATGGGAGATAATCGTCACAATTCCGAAGATTCTCGGGTTTGGGGTTATGTTCCAGAAGACCACGTCGTCGGTAAGCCACTGATTGTTTGGTTCTCCTCTAGAGATTGGAGTCGTATCTTCAAAATTGTAACTAACATCTAAAGGGCAACAAGGTAACTCTAACAACAAAGGGGGCTCCATTTGAGCCCCCTTTGTTGTTTCTACTCTTTCTTGACTTCTGCCCTACCTACCCTATCCTCAATTGCCCTATTTGTGACAATCTTCACCAATAATGATGTTATATTAACTCCTACGCCCTTTTTCTGAACTTTCTGCGTTAATTTAGTGTATGATAGGCGTGGATACCATGGGTAGCCTAGCTCAACATGATGAGATTGAAAAGGCAAAGAAAAGCCTACCCTTTGATTCACGGCCTCATTCACATAAAGAGACAGAACAGACCTTCAATAGGTCTTCTAAAAATATAGATCAGTATGAAAGCTGCGCTTGAGAGAATAGAACCGGGATTTGGCAGTTCTTTCCTGTTCCGGAAATTTGAAAGTGGGATAACTAGCAATGTCCCCATGTGGCACTTCCACCCTGAATATGAAATCGTCTACATTTCTGGAGGAAAAGGTAAACGCCACATCGGTAATCACTTTTCTTTTTACGAAGATGGAGATCTTATTTTCTTGGGACCCAACCTCCCTCACCTTGGCTTCACCGAAGAACTCCGAGAAAAGCATGTGGAGATTGTGGTTCAAATGAAGGAGGAATTCCTAGGATCCGATTTTCTGCACATACCTGAGATGTTTGCCATCAAGCAAATGTTTGAGCGAGCCAAGTTAGGACTCTCTTTCCAGGGTAAAATCAAAAAGGAAGTAGGGGATCAACTGGTTGCGATGGCAGAAATGTCCGCATTTGAACGACTGCTTCACTTGCTAAAAATACTGCAACAGTTAGCCAATGCAGAGGAATACAGTATTTTGAATGCGGATAGCTTCCCGGTGGAAGTAAATGCACAAGATCAAGATCGGATGAAGAAGATCTATGAATATGTGCAAGAAAACTTCCAGGGCAGTATACAACTGGAGACGATTTCTAAGGAGATCAACATGACCATCCCCGCCTTTTGCCGCTACTTCAAGAAATTGACCCAAAAGACTTTCATCCAGTTTGCTAACGAATATAGGGTCGCACATGCCTGTCGATTGCTGGCAGAAGACCACCTTAGCATTGCCAATGTTAGCTACGAAAGTGGTTTCAATAACTTATCTCATTTCAACAAACAATTTCGGGCTGTTACCGGTCTAAGTCCTAGAGACTACCGTAAGAATAGGAAGAAATTGATTAAAGTTGACACCTCCATTGAGCAATTGGATGCATAATATTATTTAACTTTACATTTATTGATTGCGGTTGTCCATGAGATGGCTAAAATGATAGGGCAAAGTCTCCAATCGGAGAATACAGTAATCCTCAGATTTTGGATATTGTGCTACACTTTCCACTGTGCATTTAGTTAACTCATACCACATGACTAAATGCAATTTCCTCCCCCTGACAATTAATTACGGTAAATCACAACAATATTTTTGCTGTTTCGTACAGTATTGAAAGCGAATTCGTCAGCACTATGGCGCGCTTTTAATAGCACACTAAAATATCCCTGTACTTTATGAGAATTACGATTATGATCGCCGTTCTCCTGCCTTTAGTAGGATGTGGTTCACAGTCCACCCAAGAAACAGAAAAGCTAACCGAGATCTTAACTGCCACGACCCGCTGGCAATACGATGCGGAAGCGATGCTCCGGATTCTATCAGCAAAAAACCAGGATGGAAAGATCGAACAACGGATGAAGCGCAATATCAAGCAAATGGAAGGTGGATATTTCATCTTTAATCCAGATGGGCGGTTGCAGCTCTTGTTACCAAAGATTAATATTAGAGGGGACTGGTCTGTCGGAGATGGGGTCCTTAATATTAAGGTAGATGGTAGCCTAAATGTAGCTCACCCCATCCTAAATTATAGCTCAGATCGGGTGGAAGTAGACATAGACGAAGGACTTTCCAGCTTCCCTAGAGCGTTTGTGCCCGCACCCTTCTAATATTTCTCTACATTATTAATTATCTTATAATCAGTTCTTAACGCATACTTTACATGCGGAGACGATTTTTGTATTTAATACTACGAAGTGAAAGTAGCTTAAACGCAAAATGTCGATCACAGTATGAAAAGAGAACTGGATATTGTTGTCATTTCTGATGTACATTTGGGGACTTACGGATGCCATGCAAAAGAGCTCTGCAACTATTTGAAAAACATCAAGGTACATACCCTAATATTGAATGGCGACTTTATAGACATTTGGCAATTTAGAAAGCGATACTTTCCCAAAGAACATATGTTGGTGCTGCAAAGAATCCTGAAAATGGCTTCTAAAGGCACCAAGGTTTATTATATCACCGGTAACCACGATGACGTTCTTCGTCGGTACACCGATTTCTCCTCCGGTAATATCCATCTAAGAGATAAGCTAGTACTACAGTTGGGTGGTCGGAAGTACTGGATTTTCCATGGTGACATCTTTGATGCTTCCATCAAACTCTCTCCTTACATCGCAAAGTTAGGTGGTAAAGGGTATGATCTGCTGATTTTACTAAATCGCCTCATCAATAAGGTACGTACAGCGCTTGGCAAGTCCCACATGTCCTTTGCGAAGAAAGTGAAATACCGAGTAAAAGAAGCAGTAAAATTTATCGGTAATTTTGAGGAAACAGCTATCAAACTAGCAGCTGAGCAGAACTATGACTACGTAATCTGTGGCCACATTCACCGCCCTACCATGCGGGTCAATGATGAATTTGGCCATACCGTCACCTACCTTAATTCTGGAGACTGGGTAGAAAGCCTAACCGCCCTAGAATACCAATGGGGCCGCTGGTCTATCTACGAATATGATCCAGCTGATTACGAAGAGATAAGCCCACTATTGCGAGTTCGGGAAGATGAGAAAGAAGAAAATGATGAGCTTATTGCTATTACCTTTAACCGCGACAATGTGTTGAGAGAATTTGCTCAGCAGTCCAAAAAGGCTCCCACCAGCAAATCCTCTAAACCTTCAGAGAGTGGCCCTACTATGCTAGAGCTTAATGGATAGTAACTCTCCTAACTTATAAAAGGCGGTTTCCCATTCCTCATTTTCAGGTTTCCATTTCCCTTTTCTGAAGGCCTTCAGTGCGGACCAGTATAGATTTTGGCTTTTCCAATAGTCCGGATAAAGATTTAGATCTTTGACCTCCTCCATGATCTCGATAATGACATGGAGTTTATCAAGCGTGACGTTGTCCGCTGAATTGATGGACTTCATTTCCGCATAAATCCGCTCACTAATGCCGAGTAATAAAGTGGACTCATCCGTCATGCTAACCTTCCACTTCTTGAATTCGGCGGTGAGGTGATGTAGATCTCTCACCTTCAGAGACCCATTGCTGAAGAACTGCTGGAAATCTCGGTTGATAACAAACTGTACTGCATTGTTAAAGGCTGTAGGAATTGGGATATTGCTACTGGCCATGCTAGTCATCAATTGGTAATTATCCTGGTAGATATCTCGGAAGGATTGTTCCGCATCTTGCAGCGATTGGTCTGTAATCTGTTTCAGGATTTTACGCTTCTCATCCCGGAACAAATGCCAGATGGAATACTTCTCTTCCCCAAAGTAGTGTTGCATGGTACCAATCACTTTCCCCAAATTAGGCGTCAAGAAGGACTTAATAATTTCCTCTGACATCTCATCAAACACCTCCCGGCTCATATCCATCGAGATATTACCGATGATATTCTGTTGTCCCAGGTATAGTACAGCGAAATTGAAAAGCTTTTCGGAGAAGGTGATTTTGGATCGAATGGTTGTACGGCCTAATGCCAAAATAAAATTACCCGCGCGCTGCTTTTTCAGAATCTCACTATTGGCCGTGTAGTTAAATACATCTAGCTCATCGGAGTAAGCTTCAAACAAATAGGAAGCCGCAAAGTGCATCCCCACCCGCGCCAAATCTACCCGAGCTGGCATTACACTTTCCCGATAACTGACTGCCCCATTTTCATAGACATTACTATGAATTGCGGTCAACTTGGCCAAGAATTCATCATGCAACTCTAATCCGAGTGTCTGCCGAGCATAGTAGATGGCTCGGTTGGCATACTGTAATATCTGATTCGTCTCAATCCCAGATACCTCATCAAAGAACCAACCGCAGCTGGTATACATTAACATGGCATTCCGCTGCATTTCCATCAATCGACAAAACTGAGAACGATCCTCTTCTTCGTAGTTATCCTTAGCATGCTGATCGATAAATCGCTGAACAGATTCTGGGCTTCTATCCAATAACACCTGGATATAGTCATTTCTAGCGGCCCAAGGGTCCTTAAAAAGCTTTCCAGCCTGATCTTCAAAACTGGGAAGAATTTTTCCCCTTAACCAATCCAAAGTATCTCTAAGTGGTCCTCTCCAGCTCTGATTCCAGTCTGGCCGACCACCTGTATTACATCCGCAGTCGGATCTCCAACGTTCGACACCGTGTACACAACTCCAGGAACTATTCTCATGGATCATTACCTCATAAGTCGGTGGGAATAGTTCCAAATACTGGCCATAATTAATCAGGTCGATACCGTCCCAATTCTCAATACTGTTGAGACAATCCGCCAAAGCCATTTCCCCTTTTTTATGGTGGTGGCCATAACTTTCACCATCAGTAGCTATATGTACGATCTGTGGTTCTTCTCCAAAATCAAAGGCATCCAGCAAACGGTTGGCAAAATGCTTTCCATTGTTGAGTAGTCCCTCAAAGGCCACTCCTTGAGCCACCCCCCCATGATAGAAAAACAGAGAAATCGTACGTCCTGAAGGTAAGCGACAAAGGTAGGGTCGGCGCGAATCGATGGCACCGTGATCGAGGTATTGCCAGTCCTCATCTCCAATTTTACGTATGGCTTTGGCCTGTCGCGGAGCCAAAATAGTAAACTTGATCCCCTGCTCTGCCAGCACCTCTAAAGTGGCCGTATCAGCAGCCGTTTCGGACAACCACATCCCTTCTGGCATGCGACCAAACCGGTGTTCAAAATCCTTAATCCCCCAAATCACCTGTGTGTCCTTGTCACGCTGATTGGCGAGCGGCAAGATCAAGTGCCCGTGCACCTGTGCCAAAGCCGAACCATGCCCACCATATCGTTTCCGGCTAGTCACATCCGCTTTCAGAATAGCAGCATAGGTATCTGGATCAGCAATCTCCATCCAGGACAACAGCGTTGGCCCAAAGTTGAAGCTCATCCAACTATAGTTGTTGATTATCTTAATTATTTCGTTGCGATCATTCAGGATTCGTGCAGCAGTATTCGGGGCGTAGCATTCAAAATTGATGCGATCGTTCCAATCGTGGAAAGGCGCGGCTGAATCCTGTAATTCTACCACTTCCAACCAGGCATTCTCCCTGGGGGGTTGGTAGAAATGGCCGTGAATACAAACGAACTTCTGTATTTTACTCATTCTTGGTGCTTCTTGATAGTGTCAGCGCCAGATCTATTTGCGTATTAAGAAAGGTTGCTTTACCGCTTTCAAAATCTTCTTAGCAAAGTAGCTCTAGAACAGGGGTTAAAATACCCTATAATTTGCAAATATAGCTTAGAATGACCTTAGATTTCGGGAAATAAGTGTATAATATACACAAAGTAGGCAGTTGAATAGAAAATTCTTGAAGGCTAGCTTGATTTTTCTATTCTCTACGAGATTATTGATGTAAAGTTGCTTGAATACAGCTTTGAACTATCCGATCTGGATTCCCTAAACTTAGGATCCCCCCTTATTGTTATACTCTCGACAGTACGGAGGCGGACACCTAAGCTCTTTTTTGCGCTAAGTCGAACATAAGGTTCTAATTTTTCAGATAAGCGACTATATTTGTAGGCTTATTACTCGATCGAAAAAAGAAGCTTAAACTTCGCGGCACGCTACTGGACATGTAGAAGTCAAAAACAAGAAAACAGACTGCCAAGTTCGTCCTAAAACCTGGGATTATGGGTTCTCACAGCGGAGCGGTCTGACCTCTTATCTCTCCTGTCTAGTAGTAAAGTTTCGCGAACATCTCCTCTCACAACATACTGACAACCAGCGATCCACCCTAAAGCCAGGAAAAGATCCACAACTATATCTAAACTACTATAATACTGAGTTATGCGATTTTTTACATGCTTACTGCTTTGCACCTTCCTTTTCTCCAGCCAGGGGGGCTTTGCGCAAGCACCCAAGAAATGGAAGTCGGCAGATATTCATGAAGCGATTAAAAAGCTCAACTTTCTGGGTTCTGCACTATATGTAGCAGCTCACCCAGATGATGAAAATACTAGACTCATTGCCTATTTGGCCAATGAAGTAAAGGCTACAACTGCCTACCTATCCCTTACTAGGGGCGATGGTGGCCAGAACTTAATTGGCCCCGAAATCCGAGAGCTATTGGGTCTTATCCGTACGCAAGAGCTATTAGCCGCACGACGGATAGACAAAGGCAACCAAATGTTTTCCAGGGCCAATGACTTTGGTTACTCTAAGCATCCCGATGAGACTTTCGCCATTTGGGATAAAGAAAAAGTATTAGCTGATGTCGTTTGGGCGATCCGAAAGTGGCAGCCAGATATTATCGTCAACCGTTTTGATCACCGCCGAGCGGGTCGAACCCATGGTCACCACACCGCCTCGGCCATGCTTTCGCACGAGGCCTT
This sequence comes from Saprospiraceae bacterium, assembly GCA_013214355.1. Classification (GTDB taxonomy): domain Bacteria; phylum Bacteroidota; class Bacteroidia; order Chitinophagales; family Saprospiraceae; genus DT-111. Next base: position 24,315 of record JABSSL010000056.1, read on the forward strand.
TGATCTTACGGCGGACCCAAAAGTATACCCTGAACAGCTTCAGTATGTAGAACCTTGGCAACCCAGACGTTTGTTCTTTAATACTTCCTGGTTCTTCTTCAGAAGCCGCGAAGCTTTTGCGAAGGCCGACAAGAGCATGATGTTGAGTGTTGATGCTGGGGTATATTATCCAATCCTGGGTAAGTCTAATACGGAAATTGCCGCTGAAAGCCGAAGTATGCACAAATGCCAGGGCTTTGGATCCTCTGGTTCTCGAGGAACGGAGTTGGAATACCTAGAAGTAATCAAAGGAGACAAACCGAGCGAAGATCTATTTGAAGGTATCAATACTACTTGGACGCGAGTGAAAGGTGGAGCCCCAATTGGCAAAATACTAGCTCAAGTTGAAAAAGACTTCGACTTCGACCAACCGGCCAAAAGTATCCCGGCTTTGGCGAAAGCCTACAAGTTGATCAAAGGATTACCTGACGGGCACTGGAAAAGGGTTAAGAAGGCTGAAATCGAGCAGGTAATCGAATCTTGCTTAGGCATGTATGCGGAAGCCAGCGCGAATGCCTACTCCGCCACTCCGGGAGAATTTCTTCAATTAAATTTAGAAATCATCAACCGATCAAGTGCCAAGGTTACACTAAACAAAATTGATTTTCAACCACTAAACCAGGACACGGCTTTGGCTCAGCCCCTAGCCAACAATGAGCGGTACAATCTTAAGAGAACTGTTCAACTTCCAGAAGATATTCCCTACACCAACCCATACTGGCTAAATGAAGAGGCTAGCTTAGGGATGTATACAGTGAATGATCAAAAACTTAGAGGAGTGCCCGAAACACCACGTACTTTCAGGGTAGTATTTGACTTGGAGGTAGAAGGTGTCCCCTTACAGGTAGAACGTCCCATCGTATACAAAAGAACGGATCCGGTGAAAGGAGAAGTTTTCAGACCCTTTGAGATTACCCCTCCCATTTATGCTAATTTCGTAGACAAGGTTTTAATCTTTGGTAATACAAATGCCCCTAAAACGGTATCCGTAGTATTGAAGGCGGGGAAAGATAGCCTATCCGGCACCCTGGATATCCAACATCAAAAAGGCTGGAAAGTAGAACCAGCAAGCATCGATTTTGAGTTGAACCAAAAAGGAGAAGAAAAACTCTTTAGTTTCCAACTGTTCCCTCCAAAAGGGCAAAGTGAGGCTTCGATCTCTCCTCGGGTAAAGCTGGGTAATGAGACTTATGATAAAGAAGCAATCTTCATAGCATATGACCATATCCCAACACAAACAGTCTTCCGAAAATCCACAGCCCGTGTCGTAAAAATTGACCTAGCAACGGCGGGTAGAAAAGTGGGGTATGTAATGGGAGCTGGTGATGAAATTCCAGCTAACTTGGAACAGATTGGATATGAGGTAAGCCTATTGGAGGATGGAGATTTTCAACTAGATAATTTGCGGCAGTATGATGCGATCATCCTAGGTGTCAGAGCTTATAATACTGTAGATCGCCTCAAGTTCTACCAGGACAACCTCTTGAAATACGTAGAGGAAGGAGGAAACATGATTGTACAGTACAATACCACCAGAAGACTCAAAGTCTCCCAAGATAAGATCTCCCCTTATCACTTGAAGATTTCTAGAGATCGGGTTACCGTGGAGGAAGCTGAAGTCCGACTCTTGCAACCAGAGCACCCCGTCTTGAACTATCCTAATAAGATCACCGCCAAGGATTTCGATGGCTGGGTGCAAGAAAGAGGATTGTACTTCCCGAACGAATGGGGCGAAGAATTCACCCCCATTCTATCTTCCAATGATCCAGGCGAACCTGCACGTGACGGAGGTCTTTTGGTCGCCCAATACGGAGAAGGGAATTACATTTATACGGGATACTCCTGGTTTAGAGAACTTCCCGCCGGAGTTCCTGGAGCCTACAGGTTATTTGCCAATCTAATCTCGATGGGAAAAACGGATAAGCCGTAAACCTCAGCCCTTAGGACTCCTGAAAGGCTCCAAAGCTCCCCAAAAAGGCAGCTTTGGAGCCTTTTTTTTCTCCGCTCCGAGCAATCCGCCCACCTTTTCTAATTTAGCCAATGCTTTTTCATTTGAATACTAACCTAAAACCACTTTATCAATGAGCTGGATTAAAGAAATTGACTATCCGGAAGCTACCGGAAGCCTCAAAAAGTTATACAAGCGTGTCAAAGGGCCCAATGATAACATTGACAATATCTTGATGGCCCATAGCCTTCGCCCACATACCCTACAGGGACATATGAGTCTGTATAAGAACGTCTTACACCACCGAGACAATCAACTCCCGAAATGGTACTTAGAAACGCTTGGTGTATATGTAAGTCTGTTGAACAAATGCGACTACTGCGTAGATCATCACTTTGCAGGCCTACAACGTCTGGTTGGTGAGACCGAGGCAGCACGGCTTAGAACAGGCCTGGAACAAGCAAGTATTCCTGCAGATCTATTACCCACCGCACAAGTCCAGGGTCTCGTGTATGCCCACCAGCTCACCCTACTAAATAATCCTATGAAGGAAGAGCATCTACGACCGATGCGAGAGGCGGGGCTAAGCGATGGGGAGATCCTAGAAATTAACCAAGTGGTAAGTTACTTCAACTATGCCAACCGAACGGTAATTGGACTAGGTGTGACTACCGATGGCGATATTCTAGGCTTGTCCCCCAATGATAATGACGATGAAAGTAATTGGCAACATACATAGACCGGCCTAGCGGCCTTTGTTCTTTTAATCACATAAACATTTCATTTTATGTCAATTGTAACAGAGTTCAATGAATACCGGGCCAAGATGAATGACAAGATCTTGGCAGAAGATAATAAAGTTATTAAGCGTTTCTTCAATCTCGACACCAATGCCTACCAGGATGGTGCATTGGACAAGAAGACTAAGGAATTATTAGGTCTGGTTGCCTCGATGGTACTCCGTTGTGATGACTGTATCCGGTATCACCTTGGGAGCTGTCACGAATTAGGCGTGACCAAAGCAGAAGCGTACGAGGTATTCGCCATTGCCAATTTGGTAGGTGGTTCCATCTGTATTCCGCACACGCGTAGGGCGGTTGAGTACTGGGAAGCACTGGAAGCCGAAGAGCGTTAATACGGACCCCATGATTGGGTAGTGCCGGGAGCAGTTGTTACCTTTTTCTGTACATTTGTACGTAATACGCCCGGTAATGATCAGATACACTAAAACATTTCTAATCCTATTTTTAGGGTTGCCGGTAATGCTTTTAGGTAAAAGTTTGGTCTTAACAACAGAGAAGACAACTTACGAATTAGGGGGGTACCTGGAAACATTACGGGAGGAGGGACTAACCATAACTGAAGCAAGGCAAGCGGCAATAGACGGTCGTTTTGCCAGTGTTCCCACGGGTACACCTATCCTTCCTTTTCAAGATTACTGGCTAAGAGTAGACCTTGATAATCAATATACCTATACGGAAGGGCATATTGAATGGATGTTGCAGTTTTCACGGACCTGGAGTCAGGTCGAAGTTTACTTCGAGGATATCGACGGGACGCTTAAAGCAAGAAAGAGCGGCTTGTTCACCCCAGTCTCTGATCGAATCTTCAAGCTTGCCCTTCGCGAAAATGTAGTCAAGTTTAACCTAGCGGAAAAACAACAATCTACCCTCTATATTCGACTGAGAAGTGATCGTGTAGATGTACCTCCTACCCTATCCGTTCAGCTTTCCCCCGCAGAAGAATTCCTCAAGCAACTCAAGCGAAAGCGGCAACAGAATTCCTTTTTCGTGGGTTTCGTTTGGATGATGACTTTGTTAAGTATCTTGTTTTTCTTCCAAAGTTGGAGTAAGGTATACGTTTTCTATTCCATGTACCTTATCGGAGTGAGCACCTATGCTTCCTATGTTGAAGGTGATCTGCCCGACTACCTGATTAACCTACTTTTTCCTGAGCACCCACAATACATCTTTTTCGTTAAGCTGATCGTGTACCTGGCTATGGTGGGATATTTGCTATTTCTGCGCTCCTTTTTGAACTTGAAGGAGATGCTACCCCGCTGGGATAAAATATTCAATTTCACGATCTGGATGAGCCTGCCGCTGTTATTGCTGGATGCCTTTTTGATGATGCAATACAACTTCAGCTCGATTATCCCCGATCGGGTAACCTTAAGCTACGGCATTTACTTTGCGATTTTCAATTTGCTATTTCTGCGATCGCTTTATCTAACTAAGGACCCAAGGACCTACTTTATCATAGCGGGAATTTGTGCCATGAGTGCCGGTATCATCCTAATGGTTATTGCCCGTTTACAAAGTCCAGAATTCTCTGTTGCCCATCTTGAGTTAGGTATTATCATTGAAATTCTGGCCTTTACCTTAGGCTTGGCCTACCGGCAACGCCTTACGGAGCGCGAACGTTTCAAAGCGCACTATGAGTTGGAGAAAAGTCAGTTCATCCAACAGCAGAAACAGGCAGAAGCCCAGCGCCTGCGTGAAGTGGATGAGTTAAAAAATCGACTCTATACCAATATTACCCATGAGTTTAGAACGCCATTGACCGTCATCATGGGCATGGCCAATGAAATTGACGACGAACGGGTAAAGAAGTTAATCAACCGAAATAGCGAAAACCTTCTCCGCCTGATCAACCAGATTCTTGATCTGTCCAAATTAGAATCAGGCAAGATGAATCTACATCTGGTACAAGGAGATATCATCGCCTATCTTCAGTACCTGACTGAATCTTTTCTTTCCGCAGCTGAAGCCAAGCAAATTCGCCTTTCTTTCTACCCGGAAGTGCCCACTCTAATGATGGACTTCGACGAAGAAAAGGTTCAGTTGATCGTCTATAACTTGCTCTCTAATGCAATCAAATTCACTCCGAATGGAGGGAAGATCATCTTTCATGCCCGTATACAAGAAATCAAGGAGGGTCAACAACTCCAATTGAAGGTACAGGATAGTGGTCCGGGGATTCCCCCCGCTGATCTTCCATTCATCTTTGATCGCTTCTATCAGGTCGATAACCCTATGGTTGCCAATCAGGGTGGAACGGGCATAGGCTTGGCACTCACCAAGCAGCTCATAGAGTTGATGGGGGGAGAGATTGCGGTGAGTAGCGAAGAAGGTCAAGGTAGTTTATTCACCTTCTTCCTTCCCATTACCAATAACGAAATGAAATTGGAGGAGGACTGGAAGCCTTGAAAAAGTGTATAGGAGATCAGCTGGACAATTCTGACCTTTCTGTCAACGATCTTTGTCGAGCCGTGCAGCTGAGCCACGCTCACCTGTATCGAAAGTTGAAGGCACTTACCAACCTGACCCCAGTACAGTTCATTCGGTATATCCGGCTGAAGAAAGCCAGAAACCTCCTGGAGAACTCCTCCATGAATATATCTGAGATAGCCTATGCTGTAGGGTTTTCGGACCCCAATTACTTTAGTAGAATCTACCACAAGGAAATGGGCGTCACGCCAAGTGAAAGCCGGAAGTAGTTCTTCTTGAGCATTTCTTTCCATAATCAGGTATCTCACCAAAAAAAGTCAACTTTCTTTTATTTTAACCAAAAAAGTTATACTTTGAAGACCATTCTGGGAGTACTCCCAATCAATGGTCAGCCAGAAGGAGCAAAAATTGGCCCATTGAATTCTAGCATTACTGCATAAAAAGTTTGTAAAATTGCAGGCGCATTCGATTCGTGCGGAGTGGTCCCGACTGAGTCACTCCTACTTTTCGCAGTCGCCCTTATTAACGATGAAGTTATCTCAAGTTTTCTGCTGCTGGTGAAAACAGCATTTTGTAACTCAGTGAGAAAACTTTAGACACTTCGATAAAACTAGTTTGAATGATTCCAGGTGGTGGTAGCTATTTAGATGGGTTAAATGATATTCAACGGCAAGCAGTAACCAATACCGAAGGCCCAGTGCTAGTGGTAGCGGGTCCAGGCTCAGGAAAGACCCGGGTGCTTACCTATAGAATAGCCCATATCATCGAAAAAGGCGCCGCTCCTTGGCAAATTCTCGCCCTGACCTTTACCAATAAGGCCGCTCGAGAAATGAAGGAACGGATTGAAAAAGTGGTGGGAGCCAGAGCCAATAGCGTATGGGCAGGTACTTTTCACTCGATTTTTGCCCGGATTCTTCGGGTAGAAGCAGACAAGATCGGTTATCCCAGCAATTTCACTATCTACGATTCAGATGACACCAAAAGTCTACTCTCCACCATCATCAAGGAGATGAACTTGGACAAGAGTGTGTATAACATAAATACGATCCGCAGTCGAATCTCCTCGGCTAAGAGTAACTTGATCACCCCCAAATTATATGCGGAAAATGATGAGTTGAAAACCCAAGATCGCATGGCCAAGATGCCGCTGGTTCATCAGATCTATGGTAAATACACGGCTCGCTGCAAGCGGGCAGGTGCAATGGACTTCGATGATCTACTCTACCGCCTTTATGAATTACTCCAAAGCAATCCTGATAATGTCATTGAAAAGTATCGCAACAAATTCAAATACGTTTTGGTAGATGAGTTTCAAGATACCAATCACTTGCAGTACTCCATCGTTCGTAAGTTGGTCAATTATGAGAACAGCCTAAGAAACATTTGTGTGGTAGGGGACGATGCGCAAAGTATCTATGCATTCCGCGGTGCTACCATCCAAAACATCCTTGATTTTGAAGAGGATTTTAAAAAGTACAACATCAAGGTGTTCAAGTTAGAGCAAAACTACCGCTCTACTGAGCATATTGTACAAGCTGCCAATGAGGTTATTCTCAACAACCGACGGCAGATTCAGAAAAAAATCTGGTCAGATAAAGGCCAAGGCAATAAGATCAAGGTCATTAAGGCTATGACCGACAATGAGGAGGGCAAAAGAGTAGCGGATACGATCCTGGAACAAAAAAATCGTTTTCACCTCAGCAACAGTGATATTGCTATCCTCTACCGAACCAATGCTCAATCTAGAATCTTTGAGGAGTACCTAAGGCGATACAATATCCCATACCGAGTATTCGGTGGTTTGTCCTTCTATCAGCGCAAGGAAGTCAAAGACATGATTGCCTACTTGCGCTTGGTAGTAAATCAGAATGACGAAGAAGCTCTGCGTCGGGTAATCAATTTCCCCAAAAGAGGGATTGGTAAAACGACGATTGAAAAGCTTAGTCAAATCGCGGATGCCACCAATCAGACCATGTGGGAATGCCTGCCAGCTGTACCTGCCAGCACGCGCGCCAAGAATTCCATCGGCGAATTCCGGAAGATGATCATGAGCGCCAAGCAGCGGGTTGACTCTGCCAATGCATATGAGTTGGCGACCTACGTAGCTAAACGTTCAGGTCTAATCGATCTAATGAAAGCAGATACTTCTATTGAAGGAATGGGGCGTTTGGAAAACATCAATGCCTTATTGGATGGAATCAATGCCTTTGTGGAGGAAGATACACTGATTGATACGGAATCAATCCCCGATAAATCCCTAGCCAGTTACCTACAAAACATTGCCTTATTGACAGACTTTGACGAAAAGAACAATAATGGAGATTTTGTTACCCTCATGTCTGTGCATTCTGCCAAAGGTTTGGAATTCAAATCGATCTATGTTGTAGGCTTAGAGGAAAATTTATTCCCTTCTGCCATGGCACTCGATAGTAAGGATGGCTTGGATGAAGAGCGTCGCTTATTCTATGTAGCTGTCACCAGAGCGGAGCAATTTTTAACATTGAGTTTTGCTAATTCCCGCTATCGGTTTGGAAAAATGCGCTTTAACCAAGCTAGCCGCTTTTTAGAGGAAATTCCTCCCATTCATATCGAAAGCACCGGCTATATCCGATCTAAATCACCAGCGAGCCAGGCCCCTCAAGGCGCAAGGATCGTCGGTAATTTCAAAAAGCCTCGGACGGCGCAAAGCAGTCGCTTGATGGTTGATCCCTCTACGTTCAAGCCCAACTCGCCGGATGAGATCCAAGTGGGCATGAAAATTCTACACATGAAATTTGGGGAAGGTAAGGTATTGAGCATTGACGGTGGAAAAGATAATCGCGTAGCGACTATCTTCTTTCAGGGGGTAGATAACCCAGAGCGCCGGATTATGTTGCGCTTTGCGAAGTTGCAGATTTTAAGTTAGTTGCAAAATTAAGCAGTGGGACCATAAATACGCCGAAGGCGATCCGGTCATTGATCACCTTCGGCGTACCAAAACTAAGATTGGATACGGAACACTTGTTTCGACTCCCACTTCCCATCTTTCTCAAAGCCAATCAGATAGGAGCCAGCTGGGAAAGCACTGAGGTCCAACTGGAAACGTGGATCTGGGGCAGCGAATCGCTTTAATATCTTCCCATTGAGATCGGAAAGGAATACCTCTTCAGGGGCGCTATTATCCCAGTTTACGGTCAATGGCCCAGCGGTGGGGTTAGGGAACAGTTTCCAGAGACTGGCAATATCACTTGGACTAGTTCTAATAGGACTTGGCCAAAGGTCGGCTATATTTTCTTCTAGCATCTCTTCTTCGCAATCTGGCGCATAAGAAAATTGATACACCAAGCGTACCATGAGGTCATTAAGCTTTTCCACTTCCCAATCATCTGTGGTAGGCTTGATGTGTGGATTACCAATTCCACTATCATCCGTCAGAAACACGTAGGTACCATTGGTGGCCAAGGCGATGGAACGAAAAAGGTACTCTGCACTTTTATTGATACCGCTAGCCACCACGGGGATGATGCGAATGCCTTTGGCGGCAGCCAGTTGTGTCAATTGCGTCATTTTAAGCACAGTAGAATCATCCTGATGTGGAGGCGCATCCAATACCATAAATAATAGGCGAGCTCTAGCCTTTGGATTCCAGTCCAGTTCCTTCAGGGCACGTTCCAAGCCTTCTTCTACTGCCTCTGGATAGTCGCCCCCGCCACCTGCAGATTGCTTCTTGATAAAATCTAAAGTAGGCTTTAAGTCGGCTTGCAAGGGAGACGTACGTGTGAGGTACTGCTCGCCTCTGTCTCGATAAAATATAGAACCCGTTCGCAAAGACAAGCCTGGTAAAGTATCCTTTACCTTATCAATAACGTCGGCCAATTCTGCCTGTAGATAATGAATTTCATCCCCCATGGAGCCGGTAGCATCCACCATGAAAGCGATGTCTACCGCATCATTTAGATCACAGTAGGTAGGCACCTTAAGCATATTGATCCCCTGGTGAAATGTAGTCACTCCCTTAAATGGATAGGACTTCCCTCCTACTTCGGCATGGATAGATAAAGCATTACCCATTTGTGTCTCTTCAAAAAGATTAGCCCAAAGTTCAGCTTTACCTGTATTATCGGTAAAGCTTTCCCAAATCGTTTGGGCGCCATCCTTGAGCATGACTTTCACATTCACCAAAGGTTTTCCCTTTTCTCCCAGCAATTGTACGGCATACCGTTGCTTTGGATGGATTTTCCAACTCTTTTGATAGGTTTCCAAATCTGATTCCGCGATATCCTGCCACAATTCCCACTTACTAAAATCATGTAGTTCTCCAGCAGTCAATTGCCCCGCAGCTACCTTAGCGGCTTCCCGATCCAAAAAGGATGCCCCACCAGCAAAATCGGCGCTCACCGGTGCCATGGACGGAGAAGCCATAGACGGGGAAGCCGCAGCAGATCGAGCGAAGCTATGGGATGCTGTCCCCCTGATCTTTAGTTCCGCTGGAGCCGCTGACTTGGGTAAGCTCAACTCCTCACTGATGGCCATATCACTAAATTCAAGCCCTTCTTTGCCCGTGATCACAACAGATTCCGAAAGGATCCCCCCCTCTTTCAACTGGATATGCAAATCCGTTGCCCCAGCAGCTACCTTTTCTCTCTTTTTTTCGAATCCAACATAGCTGAATTCTAGCACCACTAAGGTATCAGGTAATTGGATCCGGAATTTCCCCGCAATATCCGTAATGGTCGCATGCCCAGCTTCCGGAAAATATACGGAAGCACCAATCAAAGGGCTCCCTGCCAAGTCAGTTACTTTACCTTTCAAGATTCTATCTTGTGTATATCCTTCTACCAGGAACAAGAGGCCCAGGATTAGCAACAGTATTTTTTTCATCAGATAAATTGGATTTAATGGCGTAATAATTGAAGTTTTCACAGAAGTTGTTTAGGAATAGCTCCCTGACCGCGATGAAGCCCTGTTTGACTCAGCAGTCATTCTCTAACAACTTCATAGGTAAGATGCAGGAGCCAGTAGAATTACATAACTTACCTATATTTTTTTCCAAAAAAACTCGGACCCGATGGACATCACCCGCAATTCAAGCCCTTTCCTGGTTCTTTTCTTACTTCCACTTTTACTTTTTAACCCCCGACAGATTAGTGCCCAAGTCGATAGCCTCCGCATGGATACTATGCGCCAACAGATCACCTCGGGACATTACCCCAAAATCCATTCGGTATTGGTTCAGCAGTCCGGAGCATTGAAGTATGAGGCCTATTTCGATGGCTATACTGTTGATAGTTTACATGATACGCGTTCCGCCTTTAAATCCATCACCAGCCTTTTAGCTGGGATAGCCCTAGATAAAGGATATCTAGAAAGTCTAGATGTTCCCTTATTACAGTTTTTCCCCGATTTCAATCCAAAAGATGCTCGTAAGGAGCAAATCAGTCTTCGGCATTTACTGGAGATGAGGGGAGGGTTCAAGGTCGAGGAATTCTATGGTATAGGGCCCTACTTAGAAGATGAAATGTGGGAAACAGACAATTGGGTCAAATACGCCCTAGAAGTTCCCATGAAAGAAAAGCCTGGGCTAAATTTTTCTTACAATTCTTGCGAACCGATGTTGGTTGGGGCAGCTTTATCACTTGCGACGGGAAAGAGCATCATGGATTTTAGTAAGGAACACTTATTTGAACCACTAGGCATAATAGATTATCGCTGGACCATCTCACCAGAGGGTTATGGCATGACAGCGGGTTCCTTCTTCATGAAGCCGCGAGATATGGTCAAGCTAGGTGAATTGGTTTTACAAGAAGGAACTTGGCAAGGACAGTCGATCATCTCAGCCCCCTGGATTAGTACTTCCACTCGTTGCCAAACCCCAATAGATTTTTCTTTCGTTAGGTATTCCCGCATGGACGATGCAGCGGTTCAGAGTGCCAGATATGGCTACTACTGGTACAAAGAGCGTCTACGCTATCAGGGTATAGATACCGTTGTCCTGTTTGCCTCTGGTAACGGCGGGCAATACATCATGATCCTACCGGATTGGGATATGGTTGTCGTATTTACGGGTGGGAATTATGGAAATTGGCGAGGTAAATTACCTTTTGAAATACTCTTAAAGTACATCTTACCCAGCTTTGAGAAACCGGGAAAAAATTAGCACAACCTACCTAACAACTATTCGTATAATCGTAGATGGAGAAAAATATCTGTAACATTTCCCCAGTTTACTTAATATATTAGCAGCTGCGAATCAGATATTGCGACAATAGATACCTTAATAGACAGAAGAAAGACAAGAAGGATCGACTATGCCTGAACAACCCGTAGCCGTCGGTAACTGGAGAACATTGCTTGGAAGTGGAGATCTTAAGGAATGCCTGAAGCAGGTAGTAGCCTGGACTAATCAATTCCAAGAATTTGCCGATAGTGCCAATGGACTACAATCTCAATTTAATTCCCTTCAGAAGAAACGTCAAAGTGGAGTCTTAAAACATGAGGATGAGCAGGCCACAGAAAACAGAATCCGTAAGGAACTACTAGATCTCATCAACGTAATCTATCAATCTCCGGTCCTTCATGAAAGATCCAAACAGCTAGCCCCTGTTTCTGAAGATGAGTTAGGGTTTAGGGAGAGTTTACTAGAAATTCTCCCTCGTGAATATTCCAAACTGGAAGTCCTTTCCGAAGGAGATTACAATGTCGTATACAAGGCTGTTCGCAATGCGGGGACGGAGTTAGAAAATGCCGTAGCCATCAAGGCCTTTAAGAACATCTCGCTGATCCAGGATGAAAGTGCCAAAAAGTTGGAGCACAAATTCAGCTTAGCACAGAAATACTCTACCCTAGATGGGATCGTGACGATCTACTCCAGCTATATGTCCATGTTTCCACAGTTTTATGTGATGCGATTCATCCGGGGACTGGACCTGGATGATTACTTGGAGCAAGATTGGCCGATGAGTCTGCACGAAAAACGCAGGTTACTCTTGCGAATAGCAGAAGCATTGCGGAAAGGACATCAGGATGATCTGCTTCATCTCAATTTACGCCCCTCGAATATCAAGATCGATTTAGATGGAGATCCGCAATTGCTACCCTTCCAAATCGTACAATTCAGTTTCACCCGCAGAAATATCAAACGGATCAAGAAACTCGTAACCTACTGGAGCCCAGAACAAGTAAACGGAGGAATTTTATCTAGACAAACAGACCAGTACTCCTTCGGCTTGATTGCTTACGAACTTTTCACCAAAAAACCATTGTTCACTGGCGATACAGTCTTGGACATCATGAAAAGACGGTTTGAAGTGCAACAAGCCATTACACAGTTTTACGAAAAAGGAGAGCCCGACATTCTACAAAAAGAATTAGAGGAGACAGATTGTCCACCATTCTTCATAGATACCATCAGGCAGTTGCTTCAAGCTGATCCTGGACTTCGTTTTCAGGACATGGATGAAATCATCGATGAAATTGAAGACATTGAAGCGCATCGGACCCGGGTTAAATCCAGTTTCAGGCCTTTAGAACGGAGTTTCGAAAGATGTCGTAAGCAGGAGGAATTCTATGCAGACTTCTACGAATCTTTTTTTGAGAAAAAGCCACTCTATTCGGCGATCTTTGAGCAAGCCTTCCTGGCTAAGGAAAAAGCCCGCCATCAAACTGGCCCAGAAGAAGAACGTAGCCTAGATGACCAGCAGAAGAAAACGTTCTGGCAATTTCAGCATCGGATGTTGGATTTAGCCATGGAGCGGATGCTTTTGTTCCACGAAAATCCGCCAAGATTAGCGGACAGAATGGCGAAATTGGCACAATCTCATCAGGCATTTTCCATTACCCCACCAGACTTTCAGGTATTTCTGGACTGTATGAAAGAGGCGCTCTTGCATGGTGATCCGGACCGTTGGCCTACCTCGGCATCTATTGATGAAATATGGTCAGAATTCGTAAGTCCGATCCTGGCCATCATGCAGCAAAAAGGTACCGCTTAGATGTGGAAAACTTTTGGCTTTGATCCTCTCTTTTCTGCCCTCATCTTCCTAAATTGCTAATTCCGAAAACGAAAGATCACGGAAGGTTGTTTCTATTTTTGCCTTCACTTAACTGCACCTACAAGCCTCTATTTAGCGCGACGCTACTTTTGAAAAAGGAACATAATATTTAACCCATTAGGAATCAGGAACAAAGATGCCAGAGTTTCTTCACTTACATTGCCATACCCAATATTCCTTGCTGGACGGAGCCGCCAACATAGGTGCGATGATGGATAAAGCCAAGGCAGATGGTCAGAAAGGGGTAGCCCTGACGGATCACGGCAATATGTTTGGGGCATTTAAATTTGCGGCAGAGGCGAGTCGTAGAGATTTAAAACCCATGATCGGTTGCGAATTCTATCTAGTGCAAGATCGGCATAAGAAGTCCTTTTCCCGCGCCAATGGAGAATCTGATAAGCGCTATCATCAGTTATTGCTGGCCAAGAACCAGGCAGGTTACGTTAATCTTTCCAAACTCTGCTCTTTAGGTTTCATTGAAGGCTTGTACAGTAAATTTCCAAGGATAGATAAAGAGTTATTGGTACAGCATCATGAAGGCTTGATCGCCACTAGTTGCTGCATCGGGGCAGAAGTGCCACAAGCCCTAATGCATGGCCAAGATGAAAAAGCGGAGGAGTTGCTCAAGTGGTGGCTGGATCTATTTGGAGAAGATTACTATGTAGAGCTTCAGCGTCATCGTGGCCTGGAGAATATCGATGGCCTAGGCATTAGCCAAGAAGATATCAATCAGAAACTGCTGGCATTAGCCCGTAAGTATAACATTAAGGTGATTGCCACCAATGATTCTCACTATGTTGATGAGGATGATTGGGCTCCACACGATATTTTGCTCTGCATTAATACCAATAGTCTCTTAGAAGAGAGCAAGCGTTTCAAGTTTCCCAGTTCAGATTTTTACTTCAAAACGCAGGAAGAGATGAACCAACTCTTCCACGATGTGCCAGAGGCGATAGCCAATACGGCGGAGATATATGATAAGATAGACCACCTCGAATTGGCGCGTGACATCTTGCTTCCTGCCTTCCCTATCCCAGACGGCTTTAAAAGCCAAGATGATTACCTAAGGCACCTCACCTTTGTTGGCGCAAAACGTCGCTATGGCACGATCACGCCCAACATCGAAGAACGTTTGAATTTCGAACTATCGGTTATCGAAAACTCTGGCTATCCGGGTTACTTCTTGATTGTGCAGGACTTTACCACTACTGCGAGAGAAATGGGAGTTAGTGTAGGACCCGGGCGAGGTTCAGCGGCAGGTTCAGCGGTCGCCTACTGTATCGGGATCACCAATGTGGATCCTATTAAGTATGATCTACTATTTGAGCGATTCCTGAATCCGGAGCGGATATCCATGCCGGATATTGACATTGACTTTGATGATGAAGGTCGGCAAAAAGTAATCGACTACGTCATAGATAAATACGGTCGAAATCAGGTGGCACAGATTGTGACCTATGGTACAATGGCCGCAAAGATGTCCCTTCGTGACGTCGGACGGGTGATGAACGTGCCTCTACCAGAGGTGGACCGAGTGGCCAAAACCTTCCCCACTCACCTTAAGGCCAACCTGAAAAAGGTTTTAGCCGAAGGAGACATAGATCCGAAGCTAAAAGGTAACCTTAATTCGGATGACCTAGAAAAAGCCTATCGCTTCCGGGAATTGGCAGATGGTCAGGACACCATTGGGCAAATGATCCGCACGGCCAAAAAACTGGAAGGGTCAGTCCGGAACACGGGTATTCATGCTTGTGGAGTGGTCATCACACCGGATGAAATCACACAGTATGTTCCGGTCAAGGTTGATAAGAACTCTGAGATGCTCGTGTCTCAGTTTGACAATAGTGTCGCAGAGGATGCGGGTTTACTGAAGATGGACTTCCTGGGGCTTAAGACCCTCACGATCATCAAGGGAGCCGTCCAAATGGTGAAGGAGAATCATGGCGTCGAGCTTGATATGGACGAAGTCTCCCTAACGGATGTAAAGACGTATGAGCTTTTCCAACGGGGAGAGACGGTGGGCATATTCCAGTACGAGAGTACCGGTATGCAAAAATACATGAAGGAACTGGTGCCAACTGCCTTCGAGGACCTTATCGCAATGAACGCCTTGTACCGTCCCGGACCACTAGAATACATCCCCAATTTTATTGCGAGAAAGCACGGTCGTGAGCCAGTTACCTATGATCTTCCGGACATGCAAGAATACCTGGAAGAAACCTATGGTATCAATGTATACCAAGAGCAGATTATGTTGCTTTCCCAAAAACTGGCTGGTTTTACCAAGGGTGAAGCGGATAAGCTTCGGAAAGCGATGGGTAAGAAGAAGAAAGCCTTGCTAGACCAGATGCTTCCGAAATTCATCAATGGGGGTACGGAAAGGGGCCATCCGGAAGATATTCTAAATAAAGTTTGGAAAGACTGGGAAGCTTTCGCCTCCTATGCCTTCAACAAATCACACTCTACCTGCTACGCCTTCGTGGCCTTCCAGACGGCCTATCTAAAAGCACATTATCCAGCAGAATTCATGGCTTCCGTTCTAACCAATAACAAGAACGACATTTCTAAGATTACCTTTTTCTTGCAAGAGTGTAAGCGAATGGGCTTAGATGTGCTTGGCCCAGATGTCAATGAGAGTGTATCTGATTTTTCCGTAAATAAACAGGGCCAGATACGATTTGGTCTTTCTGCCCTGAAAGGGGTCGGAGAAGGCCCAGTAGAAGCGATATTATCTGAACGAAAAGAAAGTGGTTCCTACTCTAGCATTTTTGATATGATGCGGCGTCTAAGCCTTAGAGCCGTAAATAAGAAGGTGATGGAAAGTCTAGTGCTAGGCGGAGGATTGGATTGCTTCGAGAATCTTGAAAGATCTCAGTACTTTGCTCCTTCAGAAAAGTATGATACTTTAATTGAGCACGCCCTTAGGTATGGCAATGCTCACCAAGCACAACGGGCCCAAGCTGTGAATTCTTTGTTTGGAGATTCGGAGGATGCGATGATCCCGGAGCCAAAGATACCAGAAGGTGTTTCTTGGCCTTTGATCGAGAAACTAAATCGCGAAAAAGAAGTAACGGGAATCTACGTCAGTGGGCACCCCTTAGATGACTATCGTATTGAAATAGAAAACTTCACAACTAGCTCTCTAGAAAACCTAAATCAGCACCAGCATCGCGCCTCGGTTACGGTGGGCTGTATGGTGGCCAACGCCAGGCATATGATCTCTAAGAATGGCAATGGTTGGGGGATTTTTGAGATTAGTGATTTTAATGGCCAGATGGAATTCCGCTTGTTTGGAGAAGACTATCAAAAGTTCAAGCATCTCCTGGAACCAGGAATGGCCCTATATATCAAAGGCAAGTTCCAGAAGCGCTGGAATAGCGAGGAACTGGAGTTCAAACCCGTGGAGATCAAATTACTAGAGGGTATTGCCGAAAACATGACAGAATCCATTACCCTCAAGTTTCCTATTGAAAGAATTAATGATGCGATGATCAACCAAATCGATCAGCTTTGCCAAACGCATAAAGGCAGACATCGTTTAAAGATGGTTCTTTTGGATCAGACCCATCGAGTAAAGTTAAGTTTGATTGCCAAGGAGCGTAAAGTAAATGCGGGGAATGAATTAATTGCGGAGTTGGATAAACTTGGCCTGGATTATAAAGTAAATTAGCGGCTAGACCGAAAATTGGCACTATGTTTGAATATAGAGATTCATATATCATAGGCTTTCAAATACCAATACAATTTTTTTTTAATTATAAGTAATAATCCTTTTTTATTGAAACCTATTGTATATTTAAAAGTATAACTGGATAAATACCACACAAGTCAATACCTCCCCTATAACCGTAGAATAGTATTATACCGTAAAGTAATGGTTCTCTGACCATGTTGTGTTTTGGATCGGTCTGTAGCGCATTGTTTTGCTTTATTCCAAAGCGAATAGATGACGCAGAATTTCAGTTCCAGAAATTACAAACTTGCCAGAGGATCTTAATTATCGATTCCCAACCGATCTACAACAGTGATATAAGCCTACAATTACTTGTTTATCAAGAGATGATAGCACTAATTCCAGTAGTGTTATCCAGAGAAGTCTAAGCAATAAGAAACTAGAAATAAGCTTTAGATCAAACACGCGCAACTTATCAAGTTACTTCAACACTAAGAATTTCAGGAAAAGTTTAATGGGATGCCAGGAAGATCCCACAATCATCACATTGTTTAAGTTCATCCGACAGGTGCTACTTAAGCTGAAAATGTTGTGTCCAACAATACATTTTCGGTAACGATAGCACAATACTTAATGATAAAATGAACACAGCCTAGCGGATTAATCCTCTGCTCAGGCCTAGAATAACAATGCGCACCCTATTCATTTAATAAACACATCATAAACTATCCTCTTTAAAACTAAATCCATGAAAAATTTAGTCATCCTATTATTAGCAGTAGCTACCGCGTTCACAACTGTAATTGGTCAATCAAGCAGTGATCTATTGGGAAGTAGCAGCATCGAAGCAGAAGATGATTCCTGTGACGGAAAACTTAAGATATCTGCTTTTGGCTCAAATTGCCTACAACAGCTAGGCATCAACGCGCAAAATCTAGTTGACGCAGGCTCCTATGATTTGAGTTTAATGGCAGGTTTCAGTACAAATCGTTACTATGGTACAAACAGCATGCGTTTTGGTATGGGGTATCAAATTACGCAAGCCTTAGGTGTTTTTGTAGGCGGTGCCACTCGATCCACCCCTACCAACCATGGTTACGGCCGTAGAGCTTCGGATGCTACCTCATCCTTACTTTTGAACAGAGGGGGCCTAGGACGCTTCGTATGGAGTACAACCATTAGCGGTGAGATTGCTCCCTTCGCAGCCTTTTTCGATGGCCCAGTTTGGCAACAAATCGTAGTAGACTACAATGTAACAACTGATTTTGCAGACCGCCCAGAGATAAGCGGTATCGGTTCTATCAACTTCGAATTTCCATTCTCTGCATTGAGACGTAACTTCCGCGGTTACTTTGGTGCATGGAGCATGATCTTTGATAATTTCCCCAGCTTTGTTACCGACAGAGGTCGCTGGCGTTTCAATAGTGACTTTGGAATCAGCACTGGAATTAGCTTCTGTCTATAATCCCAACAAATCTAAAGAAAACCCCATACAATTAGAGAGGTAGTAAGCAGCATCGGTCTAGCCTCCGCTCGGCCGATGCTTGCCTCCCCTCCTTACTACCTTCTTTCTCCGGGTCAATACATACCTTACTGTTCTCCCCAAATCTTTCCTTTCCTGGGGAACTCCTCATTCAATTTATTTGTTCTTCTTCTCAGAATTGTTGTATATTTGCATCCGCTTTGGCCCCGTAGTTCAACTGGATAGAATATCAGATTTCGGCTCTGAGGGTTGGGGGTTCGAATCCTCCCGGGGTCACTAATGGGCGTAAAATAGCGTCCACAAATGTAAAATAACGATAGTCAATCTACTGATCTTCAGTTAATTAAACAAGAGACTTTCGTTATTTGTAGTTTTTAGAGGATTACTTTTTTGTACTCATATTTGTACTGTCATTTTTTAATTCAATTGACAGTTATTATGAGTCATCTCAAAAAAATTAAGTACAGATTGATTTACAATCGTACTAAAAACCTTAATAAAGACGGTACTGCCCTGGTACAGGTCTATGCCTATCAAAACGGAAAGTCCAAGTACTTCTCTACGGACGTTTGGGTAGAACCTAAATATTGGGACGATAGCCAAAAATCTATATCTCCAGCACATCCCAATAGTCATATTCTTAATAATAGGATAAGAGATAAGAAGACCGCACTTGAGAGCTATGAACTCAAGATGCTCAATCGTTATGGCTATTTTCACATTGATAGGTTAGTTGACCACCAAAAGAAAAAGGTCAGCTTTCAGTCTTTCAACAAGTTTTATAGGATTCACCTTGAAGAAGCTCCAATTAGAAAGGGAGCCAAAAAGAACCAACGTACAACGCTAAACAAGCTTTGCGCCTTTAGGAGAGAAATATTTTTTGAAGATCTTACCTACAACCTTATCACTTCCTTTGATAAGTTTCTCCGACAACAGGGTTTGGGAGTCAATACAATTAATAAACATCATAGAAATTTAAAGAAGTACATTAAGATTGCTATTCGTGAAGATTATCTAGATATTAATCTTGATCCATATAAAAAATTCAAACCTTCATCGGAAGAGCCTCATCGTATTTTTCTCACGCAAGAAGAGTTGAATCGTATTGAGCAATTAGAGTTTACTGATAGTGAAAAGAGTTTGGGGCGTATTAGAGATTTCTTCTTAGCAGCTTGCTGGACAGGCTTGAGGTTTAGTGATCTTAATGCAATTACTCCTAAGAATATTGTTCATTCTCAGGATGGACTAACCTTAAGCTTTATTGCCCAAAAGACAGGCAAAAGTCTACGGTTACCATTATATCTATTGTTTAAACCAGGTTTAGATGGACTTTCTAAACCCGAAATACTCTTTCGCAAATACCTGCTTGACCGCAAAGATTTGCCTACAGGGTTCAAAACAATGCCCCTATTTGGAGGGATTACTAACCAATACCTAAATAGAAGTTTAAAGATTCTAGCTAAAAAGGCTGGGATTCAAAAGAATCTTTCATCCCATGCTGGTCGCAGGACATTTGCTACAATCATGGCTACTAAAGTAGAAATGCCCATCCTTCAAAGACTCTTACAACATAGTACCCTTGAAATGGTGAAAATTTATGTGAGACTAAGTGATAAGCAGATCATTAATGAACTTCAAAAAGTAAGCTGGTAATGGATATTAGAGGTAAAGAAAAAAAGATTTCTGTGAAATTTGTGCCAAATAAGGTATCAAAACCACTGGAACCTAAGGATAGTAAAGAGAAACTGTTTCCACTTTATATCAGAGTTACTTTTGATGGAACTAGTACAAGGTTTCCTTATTTCATCTCTTTGCCATTAGCACAAACTCTATATATTTCTGACGAAGGTAATTTTTACATGGTTTCAAGTGACGAGGATAGTACAACAAGACGTCTTCCCAAAGAACAAATTGAAGCTGAAACTAAGGAATACACAAACAGGCTAAAAGAGGTAATTAGATATGAATATGGAGTCGCACCACTTGGGAAGTATCACGTAAAAGGTATTTTCAAAAGATTCATCCGATATAATAAAAAGCTAAAAGATATACTTTGCGAAGAGGCAAGCGAAGCTCTTCGAGCATATCTAGAGGATCATCTTACCTATCGACGTTTTAATGAAATGTTGGACTATAGCACGAAAAACAGTTGGCTCTATCCGGCTCCTTTATTTTCAGACTACTATTTTATACACAGCAATCCAGAAACCCAATTGCAACTAACAGGTGAGATTACAGAAAAAATCAAGGCTACAGCTTACTTCTACTTGTATGAAGAAACACAATTAGGTAAAAACAAGACTTTTGTTCCATCAGTATTGTTCGACTGGATCATTGGTAAGAGTACTAACTTAGCCTTTAGAAACTTTCTATCAAATCCGATTGATTTTGAATGCGTAGAGCAAATTGGTGAGAAAAATCAATTTTTCACTTTTGCTTGGGATAAAATTAGCAAAGGACGACAAGAGGATTTAGGACACCTAGAATCAGTTGTAAATGAGCTAATTATAAACGGAGACACCTTACAAGAAAACCTAACATCTATTGGAGTGTAATATTTTTTTCTCAAAAAATATGTCCAATATTTTACTTGGACATATTTTGGTCATATATTTGCACTAGTACAAAAGAGTACAATTAAAGTAATCCAATAAAAATATACTCCATGAAAGATCTAATTGATGAATTGCGAACTAGTGTCTCCAATCTAAGCCAGATCGTAGATAAAATTGGGAAGAATGAATTGTCCCAAGAATTGCTCACAGGAGCCGAGGTACAAGAAAAATTAGGAATTTCTCGACAGCACTTATACAACTTGAGAAAGGCTGGTACTATTCGAACTTATAATTTTGGAGGTCGAAATTACTTCTTGTGGGACGAAATCGTGAAATCAGTTCTTGCTCCTGAATCCATGGTGCAGGAGCGTGCATAAAAAAAGCCTAAACAACGCTGTCCAGGCCCGTTTAAGCTTTTTTAAGTTAACCGAAAAAATAATTTCGATGAATCAAAATTATACATTTTTGTATAAGAAAGCAACTTTTTCGTTTTCTTATCTATCAACCCATCCGAAAGTTACAGATCTCCAAAACTTTGTCAGGGGTATTGGCATGGCTAATGATATGCCTCCAATCCAAGATCAATCCTTTCCTTTTCTAGTATTACAGGTCGGTTTCAACAGAGCTCTCAAAAGCGCGGTTCGATTAGCCAGTGAGGATCCACATTGCAGATTAGTCCAATCATTTTTAGATCTGGAATAGCCAAATCAAGAAATCCCGGCGCGGGTCTTCTGAGGGGTTGACCGAACGAGCTGGGGGTTGTACGTGAAGAAGGAGCCAAGTTTAAGCTTGGTTCCCCTTCCATATCTAGAATGCTCTAAGAAACACTTAAAAGCCTCAGAACGGTCAAAGCTAAATGGTTCTTCACGGTAACCGAGAAAAAACCCCTCAGAAACACCATATGTACTGAGAATGATTTCTAAGATCTATATCCAAACAAAAAGGCCATCTCAATAGATAGCCTTCAGAATCGAAAATATGTGTAAAGAAATATATAGTAATATTCCCTTCCTAGATAATAAAGAAACGTTTGGAATGATTTCCGGTGAATGTGAGGTCGGATTCACCGGATTCACTGACTTCAACTCCTCTCCTACCCTGGAAGTTCCGGAGTGGCAAAAGCGCACTAGTTACAACCGTCGGCGAGGGTTAAAAATATCTCAGAAAGCTAAACAAAAGGAGCTCATGTACCAGCAGATCAACGACTACCTAGTTACAAAGGATCTTCCTGCTCAACAATTGCAATTCCTGACTAACCTTCGCTACAGTATCAGCAATTGTTGTCACCACACTCTATTTAGAGAATTCAAGGACGGAACTAAGGAGTTTATCGGATCCCATACTTGCAAACATCGGCTTTGTCCGGTTTGCAATGGTCAGCGTAGCAAAAAGGTTCGAAGGATGTATCGGAAATTTTTTGAAGCGGATCCGGAACTCATGAACCGCTATGATTTTATGCACTTAACATTAACTGTTCCTCATGATGGCAAAGGCTGGAGAGGCAAAGAATGGTATGCAAAAGACTTGATGCAGGAATTCAACTATATGCGCAAAAAGCCATTTTGGAAATCGCAGGTTTATGCAGGTGAGTTTGGGATCGAGGTCACCAAAAACGCACAAGGTTTACACATCCATGTGCACGCCCTTTTATTGGTTCACAAAGCCAGAAAGAACCGCAATACACTACATCGAGATATATTCAAAGCATGGAATCGGCAGACTCAGGGAAGTAGCCATCGTAAAAAATTACAGGATCAGGAAATTCAGGCCATTCGTAAGGGTAATAGCCTCTTCACAGAGTCAGATGTGCGCAATCTTTTCCCTTCAGGCTCCACCTTTATTGGTCTTGAAAATCTATACCTCCAAAGCAAAGAGAAAAAACCTGGTTACCATTGGTGTGAGCGTTCAGAAGCTTGGAAAAGGTATGTAACAACTGCTGATGGCCAAGAAATCTTCATGGCTGGCATTATGGAATGTATCAAATACCATTTCGAGCCCATGGCTATGAAAAAAGACGGCCAGTTTGATCTCGATTTGATCTGTGAAATACTACCAGCAATCAAGGGCAAACCATTGTATCGGAAGTTCGGCGCTTTTCATGCTAGCACTAAGAATGCTCACCCAAATGCAAGAATGCTGAGCCTCAATTTTAAAGAGGAAGATACCATCACCGATTTAGCCGAAGGATTGGAAGAATACGGCCGTGAAAACATTACCCACCCAGAAACAGGTGAAACTGTTCCACGTGAAGACTACCGCTATTTTCTAACCAATCTGTCCAAAGTCTACTTCGACCCAGAAGACAATCTAAAAATCAAGCTCTCTCCCGGCGTACGAATACGCTACCTACGAGCACAAAACGTATTTGATGCTTTAGTAGACATGGAATTGGTCGCAATGGCCCATCAGGCCCGTAAAAGAAATCCTTTAATCATACAAAAATCTAACAATTATGCTTAACACCGTAGCAATTGGAAACATCGGCGCAGATGCCGTAATCCGGCACACCAATGGAAAAATGGCCATCAGCTTTCCCGTGGCCCATAATGAAAAGTATACTGACAAGCAGGGAAATCGACACGAAAAGACAATCTGGATAGACTGTACGATTTGGAGAGAGTCAGAAACCAAATTAGTGGCTTATCTCAAGAAAGGCCAAATGGTTTACGTCGAGGGAAGCCCTTCAACGGATGCCTATGTACAAAAGGACACTGGAGAGTTAATGTCAGCTTTTCGCCTTACAGTCAGGAAGATAGAATTAATCGGAGGTAAAAATGACAAAGGTAATCCAGCTAAAAAAGAAAGTGCTAACTCCAACTGGTATGAAAAAACTAGCCCCTAAATCTATGAAGAGAGGGAGGGAAAGAAAAAGTATCCAGAATTGAGGTCGAGCATTTTATACAACATCACTCAAAGTAGTTATTTGCCTTCGATTAATCAGTAAAAACCCCAAAGCGGCTGCCGGCAAGCAAAGACCGCTAAGGGGTAAATTCAAAGAATTTATAAAACAAAGAAAATGAAAATCTTCAATAGATTAAAAGATCAAAGCGAAGAGCAAAAGCAATTATTTGCTTTGGATAGCCCAGTTCTCAAGCGGGCATTGGGTGCCTTAACGCTTACTGTTTACATTTCTGCCATCAGTGTCGCAGCAGGTTTCTACTTCCAGTTCGAAGAAGTATTCGTGGAGGGAGGGCTAGCTTTCAAATGCTTAGCCTATGTTACCTTAGGCCTATTTGTTGTTGCCTGGGCTAAGTATGTAGACGGGACCAGTACGGCCGCTACAGAATGGATTGTCAATAGTTTACAAAACAAGATTTTCTGGAATGGCATTACAGAACGCATACGGACATCCGTGTTGATCTTAGCCTGGGGATTTGGCGTTTACTTCTTAGCAAGCTTAAGTTATGACCTATCCCAAGTATCTGCCGAAAAAGCAGGTAAGGCTTGGAGTGGGAATGCTAATACAACAAATACAGTAGACCTGGCAAACGAAAATGAAGAGCAGAAACTGGCAACTCTAGCAGTTTTCGATAGCAACTATGTTCAGACTCAAAGGACTTATGATGAGCAGATAACTGCTGTAGAAGCTCCTTTCTTACAAAAAATAAAAGTATACGAGGGATATAAGAAAACGGCAAGAATGGAACGCCATGGGGCTGAGCTACAAAAATACCTTAATAAGCAGGATCGGAATATTGCTGCTCAGGAGAAAGCTAAAACTAAGGCCACTGAGGAATTAAGGGAAGAAAAGCGCATAGCACTGAAAGAAATTCGTTCAGATCAAAAGAAAGAACGAGAACGACTCAACGGTATTATTGATATCAATTTAACAGGAGTAATTTCGCACAATACCAAGGTTTCAGAGGAGCACGATAGGTTCGAAGAGGCGTTCTCCAATATCCTTAGTTTTATCGCTAGTTATGCGATTCTCATCGCTTTATTGTTAGCAGCAGCGGTGGGTTTGATGAAAGGTCGAGCAGGATGGCAACCAGAGCCAGTATTCAACAACTTTGATTACAACGGACATCCTTTGATTGAAATCCTTTCAACTCCATTGGTTGTTCTACAACGGCTACTCTTAAATTTTTCTAGATGGATAAAAGACCTCCTCCCTGATATGCGTAAACCTGAAAAACACTTTTCCTTCGGTGGATATGATGCAAACATAGTACCCATGTACGAATCAGAAAAAGCAAGAGCCAATCTATCCACCAAGAAAACTACTAAGAAGCGGCAGAAAGTCGCTGCATCTGCTAATCAACCGAATCGGTTTTTCTTTAGGCAAGGGGCAGGAATAACAAATAGCCAGGAAAACCATCCCACAGAAAGTAAACCTCAAATGGTCCACGCAGAAACGCCTGAAAAAACAAATGATTTCGTGGGTTTTTCGTGGACTATAAAGGACCCATTATCTCAAACCACAGAAAATATCGGTCCTGAGAAACTAAAGATCGTAAACCCCAGCTTGGATGCATGGCAACTAAAGCAGAAACTAAAGAAGTACAAGAAGGCTGTTGGAGAACATACCCAGAAGGCTATTAAGCAAAAGAAAACTAAGGGAGAAGTTATGGACCGAACAGCAAAAGCCATTCGTAATAATCAATTGTGGGTGCTATCACTCCAAAAGCGTCTACAAGAACTGCAACTCGATAAATGATCACCTTAGAATTACTGTTATTCCTTTCATTGGGTATAGGTGCTCAATCCATGGTCTCTTATTTTGCTGCCCAGTATTACCAAACGGAAGGGTATCACCGATTTTGGGGATATAATGCACCTTATGGATTTCTCTTAGGTGTAAGTGCCAAGTTGCTAGAAACAATAATCGGCTCACAACTGACCTCTTATTGGGATGCAGTAGGATTATCTTTCTTAGTAACCATTGCCTCTTCATTCTTTATAAGCTTCCATTGGACCAAGAATATTGAAGAAAGGGAGCGACGAGAACGGCAAAATGATGCCATCGGATTCAAGCGTAAACGAAGAGGATAAGCTAGGAATGATTAGGTAAACCTAAAAAAAGCTAAC
>JABSSL010000057.1 GCA_013214355.1 Saprospiraceae bacterium
TTTCCATTTCCATCGCCAAAGAGTCCACCAATTTGGTTCTTCAACTTATCTGCTTCTGCCTTTTTGCGGGCCTCTTCGGCTCGCTTGGCAGCTTCTTCTGCTTCTCGTTTGCGCTTGGCTTCTTCCGCCGCCTTTTTCTTACGAGCCTCTTCTCTTTTCTTCGCCTCTTCCTTCTTACGCTCTTCTTCTTTCTTTCGCTTTAATGCCAAAGCTTCTGGATCTTCCGTTTTCACCACTTCCTTTTCAGGTTTTGGCTCTTCTCGCACAGGTTCTTCTTCGACTACCTCTTCCTCCTCAACCGTTTCTTCTTCAGTTGTTTCTGGCTCTGGTTCGGGTTGAGCCTCTTCCTCTTCTGCGGAGGCAGCGGCATTCTCATCCCCCTCACCTTGGTCAGGTAAGCCGAGATTTACCAAAATACCTTCTTGGCCAGGGGGTGGATCAGGGAAAGTCAATAACGGCAAAAACGTGATTAAAATGGTGGATACAAATAAGGTAAGAGCGGAATAAAAAGCATATAATTTCGTAATGTCTAACAAAGGGGCCGTGAAAATAATCCAGAAGATGAGAAACCTTCGAGATTTATCCTTTTTGTACTCTTCGGCAGGTTGTATTTGAGGCAATAAACTCAGGAGTGCCAAGGTTATGCGACTGAGTTCTACTCTATGTTCCTCTAAGGTCACAACACCTGCATGATTCTGTCTTTCTATGTACTTATACCTTCTTGCGAGATTTGTCAGTAAATCGCTCTTAGGAAGATGATATAACCCCAATTCAAGAGCTTCCCAGAGCATTCCTTGACGAACATGTGCTCTTATGGCGCTTTCAAGTACTTCTCCTTTCATGGCTGACGTTGCAGGTTTTCTAGAGCAAAATAGGCCTTACAAAATTATAATAAATTAAAATAAGAAACTTTGTTTGCTTTCGTATTAAACCTAGAACTGATTTCAAACAAAAGAAGTACCAATCCTTTAAATTAAATGTTAGGTGCATCTATGGTAAACACCACTTCGGATGGAAAGATGTTTTTGGGGATACCTAGCTATTGTCAGGTGATCTTGCTACCTTCCTTTCTATATACGTTTGACAAAATCTCATTTACTTAAAGCCACCGTATCTGATGGATAACCTAATGTAAATATTGTCATTTCTAATAGACAGGAAAGAAGCCCCCCAGCAGATCGAGCCTGATCAGCAGGAGGGCCGTTCATTCAGATAAGGTCGAAATTAGTTTCTTGGCAAGGAGAAACAAAAGGTACTACCCTGGCCGAGTTTTGACTCAACCCAGATTTCACCACCGTGCCTTTCCACGATCTTTTTGCAGGTGGCTAATCCGATGCCGGTGCCCTCATATTCCTCCATTTTGTGTAAGCGACTAAACATCCGGAAAATCTTTTCCTTGTATTGTTCTTCAATCCCAATTCCGTTGTCCTTGATCTTGAAGGTGTAGTTTTCCCCTTCAGGAACACAATCAATCGAGATCAATGGACTCTTCCCATTTCTGAACTTAATGCCATTGGCAATAATGTTTTGAAATAACTGGGTTAAATGAGCTGAGTTGCCTTTTACTCGAGGCAGAGCATTTTCATTAATTCTAATGGCCGCATTTTCATTTCGAATTTGGAAGTACAGATTGGACAAAGCGTTATTTACTACATCTTTAGTCTCTGTCCAATCGGATTCCTGTGGCTTGTTCTCGATCTGACTATAGGTGAGCAGATCATTCAACAGTTGATCCATTCGCTTGACACCACCCGTTATAAACTCCATGTACTCTTGTCCATTCTTATCAATCACATTATTATACCGCCTACGAAGTAGGCTCGTAAAAGAACCAATGGTCCGCAGGGGAGCTCTGAGGTCATGGGAAACGATGAAAGCAAACTTTTGCAGATCTTCATTCTTTCTGGATAAATCCGTGAACTGTTGATTGATTTCCGCATTTTTCGCTTGCAGCTGGACCTGGAAACGATTCCTGATCACTGACCTGTAAGACATGCCCATTAGGCAAACCGTCAAAAAACTCATCGTCCAATAGAAAGTGCTTTTGGATTTCTTGAAACGATTCTCCTGTTTTAGTAGTTGAATTTCATTTTCCTTTTGGTTCAACTGATATTTAATGTGTGCATTGGAGGCATTCTTGATCATTTCTTCATTCAGTAGGGTTTCCTTCAAATCCATATATTCAGAACTCATACTGAACGCTCTACGAAAGTCATTCTGTGCTGAGGCAACCTTAGCCAATCGTTTATACAGGGGCGCCCGTCGTCTATCGGAGTCTATTTCATCAGCTAGGGCCAGGCCTTCTTGGAAAGCTGCATCGGCTAAGGCGAATCGTTTTTGCTTCATGTAAACATCGCCTAGGTAAATATGACTTCCGATCTGCCCCCATTTATCCTGTAACTCCACTTTAATTTGATAACTCTCCTGCAAGGTTTTCAGCGCCTTATCAAATTCCTTCTTCTTCAGGTAGTGCGCTCCTAAATTATGAAGCGCATATGCTTCTTTGGAACGGATTTTTAACGTTCTAGAAAGCGCCAGGGCATAATTGAGGTACTGGTGGGCCTTGAGCGTATCCCCTAGTCCGGCATAAGTCGGTCCAAGCGCACTGTAGCAGGATAAAATGGCTTTATCTTTCTTTCGCTCCTCAGCTAATGAAAGTGAGCCTTGGTAATATTTTAGAGCTTGCTGATAATTCTCCCGATAAAAAGCGATGGTCCCCAGTTGATACAAGGCCCGTCCAATACCAGCGGAATCTTGAATACTTTCCAAGATCTCAAGTGCTTGTAATTGCAGGCGAGAAGATTCTTCTTCATTCCCAATCCGCTGATGTACGGCAGCAATGGCGTTTAGGCCCTGAGCCTTTTCCTTGGAAGAGGATTGAATTTGCGGTAATTCGAGATAGGAGTGGTAGTAGTCTAAGGCTTCATAATAGCGCTGAAGCTTGAAGTTGGATTTCCCAAGTTGGAATAGCACTTTGGGATAGATTTTACAGTTCTCTTGGGGTGGCAGTATATCTAATACTGCTTCGTAATTCTCGATCGCAGATTCATAATCTTCTTGCTTAAGCAACTCTTCTCCCTCATCTAGCAGAATCTTGATATTGGGATCTGCTACCTCCGTTTGATTGCCCATGTGCAAGTAATCACAGGCAGATAATAGGAGTACAAGGCAAAGAAAGAGTAGGCCATTAACTTTCCATAGAGTATTCATTTTTTGGCATTTTCCTAACAAGGGTGTTAGTAGATTAATTTAATTGGGCTAAAAGATAGTCTCAATGTGTCGCTGAATGTCCAAGGTACGTATACCCCATTCCTTCGGTTTTCGGTTGCACAAGTAAGGCTTGCTAGTGGAGAGGAAATCCGGAAATCTTGTAAGTGTGGTAGACAAAACTGTGGTGTATTTACTATGATATCCGATGGACTTCCATTCTCTCCACTAAGCACATGGCCATACAACCTATCAACTATGGCTTTTTGAGTTCTAGGTGTGACTACTAGTCATCGTAGTCAGGAGGGCAACCAGGGCCGGTATCGTCGTCGTCGTCATCATCACGTTCCATCCGTCTTCGACGGCCTCCCTTAATCGCAATCAATTGCTCCGCTGGCAATTGGAGTTCAATAGATTTACCAAATTCAACTAGTGTTTTTTTCATGATCATTAATGTTTTTGCTAGGAGAAAGCTTGACGCCTTTGGGCAGCTATCATTCCTTTAATTGTAATTAATAAATAGGGTGGACGTGGGGCTTCACTTTCTATCCAGACAGGAGGAAAGCTAACGCCAACATGTTGTTACAAAAGCTTAGTTGAGTTATGGAGGTGTGTGAGATTGTGGTAGTGGTAATTACTCGTCGTAATCTGGTGGGCAGCCAGGATCAAAGTCATCCTGTTGCTGCTGTTGTTGTTGCTGTCGTCTCCGTCTGCGACGTCTACGCCAACCGCCGCCTTTTACGGCTTTTTGTTCCTCTTCAGTTAGTATTTCCAGGTCTTTCCCGAAAAACTGAATTTTTTTCGCAATCATTTTAAACGTATTTATGGGTTTACTAAACTCTATACAATTCGTAGACACCCCCTGGCAAAGACATGTCGTCTCGCCAAAGTCAAGATGTCGAAGGGCAAAATCTTCCTAGCCTAAGCGGAAGGAAATACCTCCTCGAAGGAATAGTTACATCACACCCAGTATCGCACAGGCACGTATGGCTGAGCTACACTGATTTCAATCTATTTCACATTTAATTTTACTTTGAGCCTTAGGAAAGACCAATGATACCTTTTGTCGTTGGTTGGATAAAGCTTAGTTGTACACACATTAGCTTTCCTGGCCAAAGCCTAAATACTGGTTGGGTTTGTTCATTTTACCTATAGTCGGGGTACTATAACTGGGGGGAGCAAAAAATCTTCATGCTACAACAACTATTCGCTGTAGGTATTTTTTCGCAAGATCTATAATCTTGAATTTTTACTTGTAGGTGCAGAGAATTGAGAAGCGAAGTCAAAGCGAGATGTAATTCGTCTCATAGTGCATTAGATTTTTATGAATAATGAGTTTGGGTGTAGTTATTTTTAAGTCCATCAAGGAAAATGCTAAAATGCTGTAAGTTATTTGACATTTCCCTTTGCTTTTACAAATGTAACAAAAACATATTAAAATAAAAAATATTATAGCTTTTTCTGGGGACAGATGTTTGGGGAGGAAAACAACTCTATTTGTCTTGTACCTATCTAGAAGCCAATAAGTTGCACAAAATCAAAAAAATAATGGGTAAAGCTTTTAAGGTCTATGATATCCACTGTGGACGCTGCCAAGCCTACATATTAACCTACCATAAACATGGATCTGGTAAGGGGATTATACGGCTTTATTTCCATAATATAATTGAACCAAGTGAATGGTCTAATTTGCAGAATTCCAGTGACAAAGCTAAGAAGAAGTTGCAGTGTGCAGCTTGTTTGGAGGTATTGGGAAATCCAGTATTGGATAAAGGTAACAAATGGGCTTTTCGGATGCGCCGAGGCCTATTTCATCGCAAATTGAAGAAGGGGTAAAATAATTTTTTTCATTTTTTTAACATTTTCTTAAGATTTAACTTGAGTACAAAAGAAGAATTGTGGTCTTATCCCTGTGTAATTCATTCAGAAAAAATAAAAACCAAAAAGATCATGATTCAGAAATCCTTAAAGTTAGCTTCTCTCTTCTCTCTGCTAATTGGCTTGACATTTTTATTCTCTTCCTGCGAAAAAGGAGAAACTACTTTATCTGACGACACAGTAGAATATACCACTCAAGCAATTTTTGAGATTCAGGAGCGTGGTGGTTGTGGCCGCGGAGGTTGTTATGAATTCGTTTTCCCACTTACTATAGAGTTCCCAGACGGTACAACTGCTGAAGCAGAAGATTATGAAGGCCTTCGCAGTACAATTAGTGATTGGAAGGAAGCCAACCCAGATGCGGAAGAGCGTCCATCACTAAGTTTCCCACTAGATATATTAAGTGAAGATGGTGAATTGATCACTATTGAATCAAGATTAGAATTACTTCAAGTTAGAAGAGCATGCCGCAGAAGCTTTGGTAACCGCCCACACCATGGCCGTGGAGAAAGATGCTTCCGTCTTGTATACCCAATTACCATCACCTTCCCAGATGAAACTACTGATATCGTTGATTCTCGTCGCGAGCTTAAAATTGCCATCAGATCCTGGAAAAGAAATAATCCAGAAGTAGAGGAGCGACCATCATTGACCTACCCATTACAGGTCCAATTGGAGGATGAAACTATTGTCGATGTAGCGAGCAAAGAAGACCTCCAAGCCTTAAAAGACTCATGTAGCGAAGAAGGATAATTCTTCGGGTGATTAATAGTCTGCGTTTTTATGGATTAGCCTTCCCGGGAGCTCCCGGGAAGGCTTTTTTCAGTCGGGATTCTATCTATTATTGTAGGATCAACTTCTTGCTTATAGAGCGTTTACCTTGTTGAATCATAATGAAATACGATCCTTTCATTTGTGCTCCAATATCGATCCGGTCTCGAAAATCTCCTGTAAATCGACCTAACTCCGTGCGGTATATCTCTGCGCCTCCAGCATTGAAGATGCGAATCGTGGTATTACCTTGGGCTGGTAGGTTAAATCGCAACTCGAACAGGCCATTGGTTGGGTTAGGGAATACATTCAGGCGTTCAATTTCCAAATTATTCACCAAAGGCATATCTATTCCCTTTTCTTCCTTCATATCAGCTGCTTCGGTTTCCGTCACATTTTCCATGTCAACCTCCATATCTTCTTCTTCCTCGCGCTCCTCTTCACATTTCTTGCTAGCCGCAAGCGATAGTATGGGACGCTTCAGCTGCTCTATCTTACCATTGCGATAGTAGGATACTTCAATCTTGTCCCCCACTTCCCGATTGTCAATCGCTGCTCCGAGATCATGCCAGTCGTACATAGGAATCTTGTCAATGGCAGTGATTACATCGTTACTCATCAAACCCATTGCCGAAGCGGTGGTGCAGTCGATCACCTCTACGGGAACACCATTCAGACCTTTCGGTAATTTCTCATGCAAAGAGCTTACCCCCAAAAACGGATCTTCCTCCCGACTTCGTTTTCTTCTTTCTCCATCCCCTTTAGCACCGATCGCTACTTTCCGGCTTTTCGCTTTTCCGTTTCTAATAAAATTGATCTCGATTTTCTCATTGGGATTCAGTTCACGTAGGCGATCTGTCATATTATCATCTTTCGTAAAAGGGACATCATCGAATCCGGTAACGTAGTCGAAAGGTTTCAAGCCCGCCTTATCGGCAGCGGTTTTGGGAATCACATTAGTAATATAATTACCATAGCGGTTTTCAAACCCGAGTACCTTGGCCTTTTTTTGGGATACATGGTTGGAATGTATACCTAGGAAAGCACCTTGTTGAGATAAGAGCATGCTGGGCAGGCTCAGCAAACAGAAGAGTAATAACTTATTCATAGCAATAGGTTTGGTTTTTCCCGACCCATTTATTTAGGCATAGCTTTATTGGGTTAGAACCGCCTCACTTAAGGGCCATTCTAAAAGTTGCACCAGGCAATAAACGGTCAAGATTTAATTGAATTTAGTATACATACGAAGCAAAGTGGGATTTGGATCTTTTGGAGTGAAAACAAAGTTTTTCTGTTCCTTTTGGAGCTGATCAACTCAAGTTTTGATGACTGAGCACAGAAAGAGAGATTTTGCAAAAACCCCAATCGGGCACTTGGTTTTACCGCAAAGATCTGACGCATTTGGGCACTGCAGCAGGAATCGCAACTTGCATTGACCAAAAGGTGTTAAATTTGTGCCTCATTCTTTCATTAAGTATCCCGTGGAGTATGGTAGTCTTAGTAGAAACTATCGGTTGGATAGGATCGATTTTGCTGATAGGAGCCTTCCTATTAAGCAGCATGGACAAAATATCTACACAATCGCCAGTTTATCAGTTGATGAATCTGATTGGCGGAGTGATGTTGATTCTTAATTCTCTTTACTATGGTGCGCTCCCTAGTAGTTTTCTCAATCTAATTTGGTCGGGAATCGCCATATTCTATTTAGCCATCATGATTCGAAAAAACAGAAAGCCCAGGCCCACAGCCTAGATCACTTTGGACAATGCTGTTGTTTTGGACTGCTTAGCATTATTTTTGGTCGTGCCTGTGCGCGAACACAAATCAGTAGTCGATTTATTCAGATATTCTCCTCTAGAATGGGCATTTCTCATTATCTTCAAGTCAGAACAACGAAAAGGCAGTCCTATTCGCGCCTTTATTGCCAACAATTTATACAAGTTTTCCATGCATATGCCCTTCTCGCATCGGATGGCACGTAGCCGTCGCACTCTCGGTCTTCTACTTTGTCTGTCCATCTTACTTTGGAGTCAGGCCTGTACCGAGGGAGATGAAACGGCTAATCTTCCCAAAACAGTAGATTTCAATTTCCATATTCGCCCGATCCTATCCAACAACTGTTACAGTTGTCACGGACCGGATGCTAGCTCCAGGAAGGCAGGTCTTCGTCTGGACACCTATGAGGGAGCAACAGCCCTCTTAAAAAGTGGAGCAAAAGCGCTTGTGCCACATCACCCGAAGAAGAGTGGATTATTGCAGCGCATTACTAGCCAAGATGAAGACCTCATCATGCCCCCTTTAGAGTCCAAAAAAGAGCTATCGGAGAGAGAAATAGCTTTACTGAAAAAATGGATTAAGCAAGGGGCTGAATGGGCTCCTTACTGGGCTTTTCAGCCCCCCAAGCCCTATTCTTTTCCCAAAAAGTTTACCGCTGCTCCTGTCCCCGAAAAAATCGATTATTTCATCGATGAAAAACTCAAGGAGCAAGGACTAAGCGCAAGCTCCAAGGCAGATAAAACAACGCTTATTCGGCGACTAGCCTATTTACTTACTGGGCTTCCCCCCTCCCCCAAGGAGATCAATAACTTTTTAGTCGATGATACGCCAGAAGCCTACACCAAGGTCGTAGATCATTATTTGGCTTCTCCTCATTTTGGGGAGCGTTGGGCTAGACATTGGATGGACCTGGTTCGTTATGCGGAAACTCGAGGCCACGAATTTGATTATCCTGTGATTGGCGCATGGCACTATCGAGATTACCTGATTCGAGCCTTCAATCAGGATCTACCCTATAATCAGTTTTTGACGGAACAATTGGCGGGCGATCTTCTGGCAGAGGCGAGATGGGATAGTACGGAGACACGCAATGAATCAGCCATTGCAACTTGTTTTTACACCCTAGGAGAAGGAACGCACAGTCCAGTAGATGTGCGACAGGATGAAGCGGATCGCATAGACAATATTATTGATGTAACTAGTAAGGCGCTGCAGGGGCTGACCGTGGCTTGCTCCCGTTGCCATGATCATAAATTTGACCCTATTCCTACTACCGATTACTATGCTTGGTACGGTATTTTTGAAAGCAGTCGCTTCGCTATGGTCCCAGCAGGTACGGGTAAGGGAAGCTGGGAGTTAATGGATAGCCTGAGCATCCAAAAGGAGGCCTTAAAACGCTTCATTGCCGAACAGGCACCACTGACCTCGGCTCTTAAGGTCAACCAGTCTACCAACTCTTCCGCAGGCAAATTGACGGAGGATACCAACTACCAGTTACTAGGGGACTTCCGCCAAGGAGGTACGGATAACTGGGATGCGCGGGGCTTAGCCTTTCAAACACCTAATGCCCTGGGCGAGCCCCTATTTTCATCGCAAGGTCAATTACAAGGCTTTGAAAGCGGAAAAATTTCTAGTCACCTCATTGGAACAGGCTTGCAAGGAGCTGTTAGGTCTCCCAGTTTTACCATTGATCGAGATAAAATACTCGTTCAGGCCGCCGGTGTAGCATCAGAAATCAGGGTTATTATTGATAACCTACAACTTATCCAATATCCCATTCACGGCGGTTTGAGGAAAGAACTGAAGAATGATCAATTGCAAGATCATGTATTCGATGTAAGCATGTGGAAGGGTCGGAAAGCCTATGTTGAGTTGGTAAATGGCCATCACCGTAAAAATGGGCAGAATCATAAATATGACATTCCAGCTGAAGCTTGGCTAGAAGCCACTTATGCTCTTTTATTTGATAGTATTCCACCCACTTTACCAAAGCTAGTTACCGCTCCTAGCTTGCCACAAAAGGCTATCCAAAATTGGCTGCAGGGTCAGCCCACTCTTGGTGACGTATTGACGCTTAATCGGCTGGCGCAGAAAAGACAATTGCCCCTTAACACCCCTCTCTATCAGACTTGGGTAAAAGCTAAATCTGAGGCCGCCCAACTCTTATATGATTCCACCTATGTGGCCGGTGTAGTAGATGGTTCGCTAGTACAAAGTCAAGTTTTCACTCGAGGTGACTATCGCTCCTTGTCTTCGTTTCAGGTACCCCACCGCTTCCTGAGCGCCGTCACGGACAGTACTCAATTGTTTCCAAACCAGGGTAGCGATAGACTTGCCTTAGCAGAAGCTATCACGAACCCAGACAATCCTTTAACCGGTAGGGTGATGGTCAACCGGGTCTGGCACCATCTATTTGGACAAGGCCTGGTGAAAACAGTAGATAATTTTGGCTTACAAGGATTTCCTCCTTCACACCCGGCGCTGCTAGATTACCTGGCACTCCAATTCATAGAAGAGGGCTGGTCCCTGAAGCGCTTGATCAAGAACATCGTGCAAACCGAAGTTTTTCAAAGAAGTGCCATCCCTTCGGCTGGAGAAAAGCAAGATCCTACGAACCTCTTCTTATCTAGATTTCCAGTTCGTCGCATTGAGGCTGAAGCTATCCGAGATGCCTTGCTGGCCACTTCAGGGCAATTGGATAAGGAAATGTATGGCCCACCCGTACCCATCTATTTGACTGAATTCATGAAGGGACGAGGGCGTCCAGCTAAATCCGGTCCGCTAAATGGTGAAAATCGTCGGAGCATTTATCAAGGTATTCGTCGCAACTTCCTTTCCCCCTTTATGCTGAGTTTTGACATGCCAGTTCCTTTCAGTTGCTTTGGTAAACGCGATGTATCTAACGTTCCTTCGCAATCCCTAACCCTAATGAACGATCCACTAGTCTGGCAACAAGCCGAGCTTTGGGCTACAGAAATCTCGAAGGCAGAAGGACCGTTCGAAGAAAAGATTGAGGGCATCTTCTGGCGAGCCTTTGCCCGGGCACCTAGTACCACCGAAATTGAAGAGGCCAAGAGCTTCTTCGCTGAGATCGAAGGTCAAACTCCTACTAAGGAGGAGGCTTGGAGTAGCTACTGTCATACCATCTTCAACATGAAAGAATTTATCTTCCTATTATGAAACATCCATCACCCACTCCATATTCACGCCGCCAAATGCTCAACCTTTGCAAGAATGGTTTTGGCGGATTGGCTTTAATGAGCCTGATGAACACTTGGTCTTGTACCTCGCCTACGCAAGAGGCACGTGCTGCGGCGAATCCACTTGCTTTGAAACCTCCCCATTACGCTCCCAGAGCTAAGAGTATCATTTTCCTCTACATGGACGGTGGTGTATCTCAAGTGGACAGCTTCGATCCGAAGCCGCGCTTGATCAAGGAGCACGGCCAGGATCCTTACAAGAAATTTAAGGTAGACGCTACGCAGTTCAATAACATAGGGAAGCTGCTTAAGAGTCATTGGGAATTCAAGCAATATGGAGAAAGTGGAATGTGGTTCAGCGAATTATTCCCTAATATCGCTACCTGCGCTGACGACATTGCTATGATTCGATCGATGGTATCGGAGTTTCCAGAGCATACCAATGCTAACTATTTCCTGCATACCGGTATCGGAATACAAGGCCGCCCCAGCATGGGCTCGTGGGTCACCTATGGGCTCGGCGCCGCTAATGACAACCTTCCCTCCTATGTGGTCTTGGATGGGGGGCTGATTCCGCCAGGTGGGCTGGATAACTTTAAGAGTGGCTTTCTTTCCGCTAGCTATCAAGCCTCCATCCTACGGCCAGGACCAGTTCCTGTTGCTAATATCATTCCGCAAGAGGAAAAAGATGGACTTCAACAACGAAAGTTGAAGTTTGCCCGTCAGATGGATCACAGCCTACTCAGCAAACTTGGACATGAAGATCAGGTAGCCAGTGCTATTCAAAACTACGAACTAGCCTTCCGCATGCAAGCCTCCGTACCTGAGCTTACGGATCTATCGGGAGAATCCAAAGCCACTCGACGGCTCTACGGTCTTGATGATGATGATAAACATACTCGCGGCTATGCGGCCCAATGCCTCTTGGCGCGCCGCCTAGTGGAACGAGATGTACGATTCATTGAACTGACCTGCCCACGCGTCGAAGCCGACCGTTGGGATCAGCACGGCGGTCTCAAGGATGGCCATGAGCGCAACGCACACGCCGTAGACAAACCGATTGCCGGACTCTTGAAGGACTTGAAGCAAAGAGGGTTGCTGGAAACCACCTTGGTCGTATTCGCCGGAGAGTTTGGCCGTACCCCTTTCTCCCAAGGAAAAGATGGCCGCGACCACAACCCTTCCGCTTTCTCTATCTGGCTGGCCGGAGCTGGTATCAAGGGAGGTACGGTTTATGGCATGACCGATGAGTATGGCTATCGTGTCATCGACAAACCCACCTCCATCCACGACCTACACGCCACCATGCTACACCTCATCGGTATCGACCATGAGAATCTTACCTATCGCTTCAGCGGACGAGATATTCGCTTGACGGATGTGCATGGGCATGTGATTAAGGATATCTTGGTGTAGAACTCCCCAGCCCCCCTTCGGAAGTTTAGTAGGTTAGGGTCGCCTACCACCCAATCCCATAATCATCCCCATAATTACTCGCACTGCCCCAGAAGGTGCCATTCTTCCAATCAAAGAAGACTCCATTGATCGGGCCGGAGGTACGTTTGGCAAAATCCAATGTATAGCCCATCTCCATTAAGGCCTTGCGGGTAGGTTCGGGCGTGGAATCATGGAGCAGTAGCTTGCCCGGCTCACTGGCGTGCTTGCCGAAGGAGCTGCGCATTTGGAAGCTATTGATATTCGCGGCCTCCGCCGCTTCCTGGGCATTCATGCCAAATTCTACGATGTTGAGGAAGTACTGCAAGAGATTTTGGTCCTGGCTATCTCCACCCTGCACTGCAAAAGAAAGGAAAGGTTTGCCATCTTTCAAGGCGAGGCTGGGGGTGAGGGTAGCTCGGGGGCGCTTACCCGGTTCTAGAACATTAAAGGGATTTTGCTTTTCATCTAAAACGAAACTTTGCATCCGTTGGCTCAAGCCTACCCCAGTTTTACCAGCAATGCAGGCAGGAACCCAGCCGCCGCTTGGTGTGATGGAAACAACCCAGCCTTCTTTGTCAACCGCCTGAATCGAGGTGGTTCCTGCGTAGAAGGCATCTTCATCACTCATTTCTAGGGCGAATTGGGAATCATCTAGACGAGGACGAGACAATGAAGCTCTACCCCAGTCTTTTAAAATATCAAGATAAGGATTCTTCTTGCCTTCGAAGGGATAAGGATCACCAGGGCCAACAGTAGCATCATTCTTCTCTTTGTTCATCTGCTTCAATCGCTCCTTGGCGTATTCCTTAGAAAGGAGTCCCTTGATCGGTTCTTCTGGCGGAAAATAAGGATCACCGTAATAGAAATCACGATCCGCAAAAGCCATATTCATGGTTTGGTAGAGGGTATGAATATACTCTTTCGAATTGTATCCCATGGATTTTAGATCTACATTCTCCAAGATATTCAATGCCTGTAGCAATACTGGACCTTGTACCCAATGGGTGAGTTTGTAGACCTCAATCCCTTTATAAGTAGTCATTACAGGCTCCTCGATGTGGACCTTCCATTTATCCAAATCTTCCATCGTAATCAGTCCACCCTGCTCTTGTACGCTGCGAACGATTTCCTCTGCTATGTCGCCTCGGTAAAAGCGGTCATAAGCAGCATAAATGGCCGCTTTGCGGTCCTTACCCTCAGAGCGAGCCTTCTGTTCTGCCCCTACTAGTTTTCTTAGGGTTACTCTCAAATCGCGTTGCACAAATATTTCACCCGGATGTGGTCCCTCACGATCCTTATCTCCTCTATTGGTTAGAAAGACCTTTTTAGAGTAGGGCCATTTCTTAATCAGCTCTTTGTTCTTTTCTATTTCATTTGAATTATAGATTTCCATGGGATAACCCGCAGCCATTTCAATAGCTGGTGCGAGCACTTCCCTGAGTGTCATCGTCCCGTATTCTGCCAACATGGTGAATAACCCGCCAGGTGTACCCGGTGTAACGGCAGCCAGAGGGCCATTGGCCGGGGGATAAGGGCGTCCTTTTTCACGAAAGAATTCCGGTGTAGCTCCGGTCGGCGCTACGCCTAAAGCATTGATGCCAACCACCTTTTTGGTGTTGGGGTTATAGATTAAAGCCTGGGTCTCTCCTCCCCAACTCAATTTATCCCACATGGTGGCTGTAGCAGCCAACATGGCGCAAGCCGCATCGACCGCATTTCCGCCCTTGTGGAAAATGGCAGCTCCCGCTGTCGCACCTAATGGTTTCCCCGTTATGGCCACCCAATGCTTTCCATGAATCACTGGTTTCTGTGTTTCAGGTTGCTGTGCCAGGAGGATAAAGGGCATGCTCAAAAGCATAATGATGGCTAGGCTAAATCTTCTCATACGATCTCAAGTTATTTGGAATAAGGTATTTGATATGGACATCTCAAAGTCCGAAATTGCTGAATAAATCGAACAATCTCATTGGCTCCGAATGTATAAAAGAATAGGTGAAACCCCTAAATTATAAGGGGAAAAAGATTAGTTTTGCTCCTTATAAACTTATTTCTATAGGGTGAAGAATCGAAAAGAAAGGTCTGAAATTTTAGCCTTTCCTTCCGTGCAGTTTCTTCTTAAACAAGACTCATGAACATGCAACTTACTTTATCTGGCCGCTACGCTAGCTTAGCATTCTTGCTTTCTTTTTTCTGCTTTTGTAATTTCTCTTCGTATGGACAAACTGTGCCACAAGAAGTAGCGGACGATATCACCACCTACCATCTTAAATCTCCATCTTCCAACCAATTTCAGATGGTGTACGAAGTTAGTGCTACCACGCCTGGAGCGAAGTATTACTACAATACAGTGCGGTTTGGTAATGACGCGAAGGTGGATGGAGCTATTGACCTAATGACCGGAGATTCCTTGAGATGGGACTTGGTCGATGGAAGGCATGCTAGACGGAACGGACATCCTAAGGCTGCCCTCTCAGGGAAGTTCATAAAAGTGACCTTAGCCAGACCGGTACCGAAAAATGGGGAAGCGCGTATTAGAATCATCAAGACCTATACCAACAGAAACACTTATTTTCAACAGGGGAAAGAAATAGTTTTCAGCAGATCTTTAGGTATCAAAAGAAATGTAGTGATTTTACCCAAAGGATATGAATTAACTAGTTGCGATTACCCCTCTCAAGTTACCGTCAATGAGAACGGACAGATCGTAGTAAGTTTCATGAACAGAGGGACAAGATTTATCCCCTTCAAGATAACTGCTCGAACCATTTCATCCCCCCCTAAACCATACACTGCAAACACTACCAACAGCCCCAGTGTAAAAGGTAGTGGTAGAGACAAATCCAAAGCAAGGCTTGATTATCAACCACCTATACGAACAAGTCAAAATCGAGAAATCGTTTATTTCCTACAAGATCCAAGCACCAATAGCTTTAGATTATATCACGATTATACAGAAACGAGGGAAGGAATAGATAAGTATCTAAATGTAGTTCGCTCAGGGAGCAAAGCCTCCAATCCCTCTGCCTATCTTTTGGATACCGGAGAAGAACTAAAGGTCGAAACCTTAAAGGGCAAGGCGATCAGCAATAAAGGTATCGAGCTTTCGCAAGAGATCACTGATGAGACAGAGGTCGTAGCGATTTGGTTTGAGCCCGTGAAAAAGGGACAATCCGTACGCCTAC
The DNA here is from genome assembly GCA_013214355.1 of Saprospiraceae bacterium. Lineage (GTDB taxonomy): Bacteria > Bacteroidota > Bacteroidia > Chitinophagales > Saprospiraceae > DT-111. The sequence continues at coordinate 15,452 of JABSSL010000057.1, forward strand.
GCATTGAAGAAACCTATACCGACCCGAACCGATATTTATTGAATGACGGCGAATTGATTTGGGATCGAAGTTTTGGCCGCAATCGCAATACCGTTGTCCTACCGAAAGGGTGGTATCTCACGACGAGTTCCATGCCTGCGACCATCGAAGAAACAGCAGATGGCAACATCTCCCTATTTTTCATGAATGATCGCCCCGACAGTCTTGATGTATATATCAAAGCGCAAAAGCGATAAAATAGGGCTACACGAAGGCATCAATATGGGCTATCACTTCTTCTGTGCGGTCATAAATGCCTAGGTCTAGGTTTTTGAGGTTTCCCCGTAGATGCATGAGTTCTATTACTGGATAGATTGGACGATCATAACTCCAATATTCTCTGTTCAGAAATACCATAGGGCTAGCATAACCAAAGGATTCATAATGGTTTTGGGTGATATCTTGGAATACTTCCTGGATGGTTCCTGCACTGCCCGGAGCGAAAATCACTCCACCTTTTGCTATGGCCAATAAGCCTTCTTCGCGCACACTATTGGCAAAATACTTGGCAATATGGGTAGCAAAAGGAGTGGGTGGCTCATGTCCGTAGAGCCAAGTTGGAATGCCAAGACTTTGGTAGGATCCGCAGGGAAACTTTTCCATAACTTCAAAAGCGGTGGGCAGCCAATTGGGGTGATCATATTTGGGTGCTTGGCTGAGTATCTCAATGGCCTGATCTAAGTCCTCACTAGGGCCTCCGGCAAACCAGGCGCCCAAGTGTGTAGCCTCCATCGCCCCTGGCCCACCTCCAGAAATCATCAGGTAGTCTTTTTCGGTTAACGCCTTAGCAATCTCCGCTACCTGCTGATAGGTTCCATGATTACGAGCTAGACCATGCCCTCCCATGATAGCCACCACCTTCTTTTCCTGATAATTATGCAAAAATTCTTGGATAGCATCCGTGATGGAATGATCGTGCAGTCGGCGAGCTAAGGTTTCCTTGATGACCGTGGCTTCTTTACCCATTTTCAGATAATGGTCATATACCCTTTTGTCCAAAGTCTGCTCGTAGGTCTCGGGCTTTAAATAATCATAGTTATCATACAGGCTGTCCTTGTTATATAAAGCCTTAGGATACATATTGAAGGGCACATCTAGCAAGGGGAATAGGTAATTGTCCGGAGCAAGATGCTCCCATAAGGCAGGGGTTAAATGGCACCCCAGGAATAGACAGCCTCTAAATTGTCGGCTAAGTACCAGCTCCTCAATCTGAGCTAGATCGAGAGATTGGACCGCAATGTTTTCAATATCAGTCGTACTGATGTATTGCTGTAGCGTTTCTAAGGATTCGAATTCCAACATGATTTTGAGGTTATTGTGTTTTATTTGATCACTCCGGCTTTGCCGGATCGTCGTGGATCTGCGCCAGCTTTGACTTTTCCTTTTTCTACTACCACCGCAGCCCCATAGCCCATTCTCAACTCTCCTCGGGTGGAAATCAATTGCAAATCATGCCCTAAAACCTCCAACTGTTCCAGAAGGCCAGGGGCAAAGCCATGTTCCATTTGCACGACAATCTCCTTTACCTTAGAACGGTCACGAGCGTCGCGCTGCATGCCCACTAGGAAACGAGGCAACTCCAAGGCAGCTTGCGGGCCAAGTCCTTGATCTATGATTCCGGTTGTCATCTGGTATACGGCGGATGTAATCCAGGCGTTTCCTGCAGCTCCCAAGGCAGCTAAAGGTTTTTGCTCGTCCTGCACCCCCTTGAAAATCATCGTAGGACTGATACTCGTTACATTACGGGCAAAAGGAATGCGCGCATTGTATCGTTTGGGATCAGAATTATAGGAGCGTAACTTATCATTGTAGATAAAGCCCAAGCCGGGCGTGACATAGAAGTTGCCGCCCCAAGTACCTAGTGTTTGCGTAACGGAGACCATATTCCCCTCTCCATCTGCTACCGCAAAGGCCGTAGTCCCAGTGGATTTCCGCGCTTCTAATACGCCTTCCGCTCCCCAGCTAGCCACCACCCGAGTATCCAAGCAATTGCTATCAGCGGGATGCGCACTTTTTAAAGGATCAAAGCATTCCTTCCAACGGTTGACAGCCATGGGTTTGTCGGTAAAGGGTTTCAGGTCGACGGGCCATAGTCCGGGATCTGCAATTCGTCCCCGGCCGGAAGGAGAGAATTTCCAAGCCTCAATCATCGCATGAACGGTTCCAGCATCCTCTAAGTAAGATTTCGGTTCAGGGAAGGCTTCCAGGAGATTTAGCTTAGCAGTTAGCAAAGCTCCGCCGGAAACCGGCGGTGGTCCGGAGTATACCGTATGTCCTCGATAGGTGGTGCCGACCACCGGCCGCTCAACCGCATAATATCTTGCCATGTCTTCCATCGTAATGACATTGCCCTTTGATCTCAAGTCCTGCACCATGCGTTGTGCTACGGGACCGCGGTAAAAGCCATCTTTTCCTCGATAGGCGATCATTTGAAGGGTGTAGGCGAGATCAGGGTTTTTCAAGGTATCACCCACCTGTAAAGGTCGGCCATTCTTAAAAAACAGGTATTGACAGCGCGAGCATCTAGTGTAAGCTTCTTCTTCTATAGCTAGTGTCGTTGCAAAGGAATGATCGATGGCAAATCCTTGCCGAGCTAGGCGAATCGCGGGTTCGAGCAGCCTATCCCAGCCTAGTTTTCCACTGCCATACTTTTGCCAGGCGAGTTCCATACCCGCCACGGTACCTGGTACGTTCACTAGAATCGGTCCGCTTGCAGGCAGATCTTGCAATAGCCCATTACTCAGAGAAGCTGCCTCTGGAACCCGGGTTAAGAACTCAATACAAGTTGGCTCTGGCATATCCTTCAAGTACACTAACATTTCTCCGTATCCTCCTACCCCACTAGCATCTGGCTCCACCACACCTAGGGCAAAGGAAACAGCCACCGCTGCATCTACCACATTACCGCCTGCCTCTAAGATTTCTACACCCGCAGCCGTGGCTAAGGGATGGGCGCTTGAGACAGCCGCCTTTCCCTTCACCTCTTTGTTCAGCGTAGGTCGATCCTTAAGCAAGGTGTAAATGGCCGCCTCCGCCTCTTGCTCATTTTGAGCCTTACGTAGATCCGATCGAGCTTGTTCAATTAACGTACTCCATTGCTTGGCTTGAGGTCCTTGATCCAGGTGATATCTTTTTGTCAGATATTGAATCATGCGCTCCAATTCCTGTTCATATCGGGGCGTATCATTGGTGGAAAAGTTTATCGTCGTGGCCTCACCTGCTTCCGCAATCACCGTAGGAGCAGTAATCCATTTCATCTGGATATTTTGCTGAAGTGGCTGGAGAAAGGGCCGATCTCCTTCTATCATAGGATCTCCATTGTAGGCTGGAGGATTTCGCTGGATTCCCACCAAGGCTATGGCCTTACCATCGCGCGACCAAGTGCCGACTGCTCGCTCCTTACTCAGGATGTTACAATAGGTCCCCAGTTGATCAATCACCCATACCCCTTGTGGTTGATTCCTTGTACTAAAGGTCAGTTGTTGGCCATCGGGAGACCATTGTGGAGATAGAAAGCGTTTTCCTGTTTGAAGCGAAGATTTCTTCTTGGTATTCAACTTCATGATCATCAAGGATGTAGTCCCTTTTCGCTCACTGATATAGCAAACTTGCTTTCCGTCTGGATGCAAAGCAGGAGAATGATCGGGCCCAAAAGTACTGGTGACCTGTGTCGTCTTACCATCGGGGGTTCGCAGCCAAATATCTGACTTAGGTCCGGTACCCCTAACCCAAGCCATATTACCTTCACGATCAAAGTTTGGCTGGGTATCCATTTGTTTGGAATCCACTACCACTTGCGTTTCTCCCAGTAGCCCCTCATCATCTACCACCGCTTTGTATATATCAAAGCTTCCCTGTTCATCAGACGCGTAGAATAGTTGCCGACCGTCAGGGTGCCAGACTGGATCTCTTTCTATGGCGACGGAGGCGGTTAATCTTTTCCACTCTGCAGGAATAGTCTTCTGCTCTACCTTTCCTAACCATAAATCTCCTTCCCAACTCAATACCAGATAGCCGGCCTCATTAATGGTAATCCCACTGGGCGTTAGGATAGGCGGGGGCATTGGATGATTCAGAAAACTACAGAAAGTCAAAATCAGTAAGCAACTAGCAAGATATCTACCCATGGCTTGTCAAAAGTGGTTAAGTGTCTGAAATTCAATTTGTCTAAGACGTCGGGCAAAGTAATGAATTTATTCATTTAGAGTCTTCAACAATTCTGTTTTTTCCTGGGCACTCAATTGTGTGCTCTGTTCTATTTTTTTCCTAAAAGCTTCTTTATAGCCCTTCAATAGCTCCGGCTGATCCATCTTCTTGCAGAAATCAATAATAGTCAAGTGAAAATCCAGATAGTCCGGGTAATAAGCTAGCCCTAGTTCGAGGATGGCTATTGCTTTCTGGTATTCCTTTTTTTGAAAAGCCAAATCACTGGCGATGGAATAGATTTGCGTAAGACTTGGGTTAAGAGACAGATTTAGTCTTTCTCCAACTTGTTGTAAATCTGCTTGTAGTAATTCGCTTGGGTTAGAGATAAGGGCTCCCGGTAATTTTTCGTGTAACCAGCTGTTTAGAATCGTATTGTAGTCTGTAAAGAAGTCCACTAAAATAGGCGGAATGGATAGCCAATAGTTAGTCATGTGATTGGCACTGGGCGTTTCGGTAAATGTCCAGGTCAAGTTACCAGAGGGCTGCTGTTCCTTCAGGTAAGCTGCCATATCTCTACATTCGGTAAGATAGGTTTCTTCTTCCTTGGCCGTACCCGCCGTGAAGTAATACCTAAGTGGAGACGGAAAATGGTCTTGGTCGGCCAGGAAGGTTTTGCAGCTTTCGATGGTCATGGGCTTATTACTGTAGAAGCCACTTAATGCTACGGCTAGATCAATTTCTGGGCTATGCCGGGTAAGCAGATAATTCACCAAAAAGGCAGTACGAGAATGGCCTATTACCCCCAGGAAGTTATTGGCGTGAAAGTCCGACTTTAGTTTCGGCAGCAGCTCCTGAAACAGAAAGTTCTCCGTTAACTCAATACCCATCATTTCCTGCCCCTGCTTCTTCTGCCCTGAGGTGAGGTAGAAGCGTTCCCGATTATCAAAGGGGATGCCCACCACGATACTTTCTGGCATTTGAGATTCTCCTGTCAATAGGTCAATGGTATGCATAATGTGAGGGAAAGTAAATTCGTGTTGGCTATCGAAAATGATAATGACGGGGTATCTAGTCCCCTCCGCCGCATAAGGGAGTGTTTCAGGGAGGAAGAGGTCAACTTCAACGGACTTTGAGCGGAATTCAGATTTCAGTTTGAGCTTTTCAGAGGAATATCCTAGGTAGCGCTGAGCATTCCCTACAACTCCTATAACTAATCCCATCAATAGAATAAAAACTGGCTTCATTGGATCGACTTGTTTTAGCGTTTTAACTTAGATTTTTTCTCATTGTTCATCCGTAGTAATTTGTGTTTAAAGAGTGTGTTTAAATTCTTTTGAAAAAAGCCGGCACAAGATATCCGAATTGGGTGGGTCGAAATCATGGGGTTCTAGCTTTTTGAACTTTACCATTTCAGGATATTATTTCGAGAGGCGGGACATATATTCCGTAGGTTGACCGGGATTCATGGCCGGGTAAAACTGTGGATATCCGCCGTGCTACTACTGAATTCTTTTCATACCTTCTATCAAAAAAGCTCATAATCTTCGGTAGAATCCCGCTGCCAAAATCCTTTAGCTTTGCGGTATACCATTACTAGAGAAGATAAATTATGATTGATTCAAAGCATCTCAAACTCATCTTAGCCATCGATAGATGTGGCTCCTTAAACAAGGCTTCCAAAGAACTCAATCTCACCCAGTCAGCCTTAAGTCACCAACTGAAAAATCTCGAAGAATATCTAGGCGTAGATGTCTTTAATCGGATCGGCAATCAACTGTATTTTACCGCAGTGGGAAAAGAGCTCAAGGAGAGAGCCAGTATCATATTGGAGCAGTATGAAGATTTGGAAGCTAAAATCCAGGAATTCAAGGAGAGTCAAATTGATCGCTACATTCATGGCTACAGCCAACGAGAAGCGCAGCGTTTGCAAGATCAAGCTACTTCAGTTTCAGAATTTTTACATTTTGATTCCATCTGGGAAGAAGGCTCAAGGGTACTAGAAATTGGATGTGGAGTGGGTGCCCAAACCCGAATCATCGCCAAAAGAAATCCTAAGGTACATTTTACCTCCATTGATATTGCAGAGAAGTCACTTCAACTCGCCAGAAAGGTCATAAAGGATGAACAGATAGACAATGTTGACTTCAGCTTACAAGATGTAAGATCACTGCGAATACAGAAGAGCCATCAGTATGATCATATCTTTATCTGCTTTTTCTTAGAACACATCTCTAATCCTTTGGAAATACTGAAACAAGTAAGGGGCCTGGTGAAGAAAGGGGGGACCATTACGGTAATTGAAGGCGATCATGGATCCACCTTTTTTCACCCAGATGATCCCTATGCCAAGGCAGTGGTGGAAGCTCAAGTTCAATTACAGAAAATGCGAGGTGGCAATGCCAATATCGGGCGAGCCCTCTACCCTTTGTTGGACAAAGCAGGCTATCAGAAAATTACCGTAAGTCCCCGGCAAATCTATGTGGACCGGAGCAAGCCTGCGCTGGTAGAGGGTTTTATTCGGAACACCTTTACGGCCATGATTCAAGGTATGTCCGAAGACCTATTACAAGAGGGGTTAGTGAGTCAGGCAGCTTACCACAGAGGTATTGATGGCTTGCTGCGAACAGCAGTGGCGGACGGCGTATTTAGTTACACCTTCTTTAAAGGTACTGCCATCATATAACCACAGCAGGAAAGGAGTCTCCCGCCGTGGCTGGCTTATCAAGCATCATTCACTCCGGACTCGAGATCTTTCCTCGGCCGCGCCCGCTTGTCGCTCGCCTTTGGTTTTGACTTTAGCATTTCCAAAGTTTCGGAAATAGGAGATTCGATAGATTCGTGTTCGAGCAGACTCTGGGCGGTACACCACATCAGCCGTGGAAGAAAAGGCCTCTTCCGCTAAGTTGCCAAAATCGGAGACGATTCGCATGGATTTGAAGAGATCATCCACCGTAAATTGAATACTTCCCTGATTGTTCTTCAATTGCTTTTTCAGGCCACCGTTCAACATACCAAAACCCTCATATCTTCTGGAGCCATCATAGCTCGGGGCATTGTACCAGCCCGAGATTTCCAACGACAAATCCCAAGGTAGATTTATCGTCTGACTCCCATACACATTGAAGGTCCAGTATTGCTTCTCGATCTGTTCCTTGGTATGTGACAAATGAAACTTTCTGAACCCACCAGAGAAGCCAAGATTGGCGCTCCACCAGGACTGAATTTGTACTGGTACATCTGTCTGGAAATAGATATTTCGTTGGTAAAACATATTCTGAGGAGATACCAATGCCAAATCCCTGGTCTCATTTTCTACTACTTGATAGCGGACAATCGGATTTTCCTCATGGATAAAGTTCAAAGAGAAATTGTAGGCTTGCCATTGATAGGCGAGGCGTAGGTTATGGCTGATAGTGGGCCTGAGCAGTGGATTTCCGGTGAAGACAGACAAGGGGCCATTGTAGCGAAGATAGGAGGCCAAATCGTTGTAATCGGGTCGGGTAACTCTTTGGGTAAAGGAGAGCTGGAGGCGAGATAGCTCATTCCAGCCATGGCTAAAGAAGAGGGAGGGAAAAAGGCGGCGTTGAAACCGTTTATCTTCTGGGCTGGTCCGTTCCCAATACTCATATCTGGCGCCAAGGGTCAATTCCGTAGATGAGGAGAAGGGGTAGTGAAAGCTGGTGTAAGCAGCACCAATACGCTCATAAAGATCTACGGCTGTGATGGAGCGATCATCCAAAATCCAATCGTCATCTTCTTGACGCTCAATCTGGGCTAAATTGACTGTTTTTGAATAGGTTCCTTTTAATCCAGCCTCCCATTTGAGTTTATCAAAGAAAGTTTTTTCGAAATCCAGCTTAAAAACGCCAATATCAATACCTGTGCGGCTACTCCCACGATTGGCATCCGCGAAAAAAGCACCGCCCGGGTGGATAGGATCATCCATTTTGTTGAAATATTGACTTTGAGCTAAGGTAGGGTTTCTACTATCGAAGCGTAGGTAGTCAACATCTAATTTGATCTTGCCTTGTCCCGCTAGCTGGCGTTCGAGGTACAGATTGGTAAGCACATTGTCCCAAGGATTATTGCCATTCACTCGAATATCCATTCGAATCACCGAATCTGGGCTAAGCTCATATTCTACCAAATTGGATACCCCATTTCTATTGGCACTTCTCTGTAAAATCACACTCCCCCCGACAATCGTTCGGTCTCCTATGCTAGTTTCCACCCCTAAATTCAAATTGTGATTACGCTGTCGGCGAAGATTATTATTGAGAATCTCAAAACCTACTTGTCCACCAAATATAGGCACGACATTGGTGCCCACTCCATGGAAGCCATCCGCTGTCTCATCCATGGAAAAGGTATAGCTAGCAAAAGCGTAAGTAGAGCCAGCACTGTGATTAATTCTAGCACTCGCCATCCCTTTTTCCCCCTCACCATATCCTCCAGACACCGACAGGGATCCATTGGTCCCAAATCCTTCATGCTTTTTTAGAACAATGTTGATCAGCCCACCACTACCCGCTGCTTCATACTTAGCAGAAGGGCTGGTCAACAATTCAATCTTTTCAATATTGTCTGCGCCCATCCCTTGCAACATCGCCACTACTTCTTGCAGAGAAAGGCGAAGGCGCTTACCATTGATCATGATCCCAACCCCATTTTGGCCATTGAGAGAAACAGTATTGTTCCGTTGATCAATGAATACGCCGGGGGATCGTTCCAAGACCTGCAAAGCAGAACTCCCTTGTGTCATGATACTACTTCCAACATTGATTACGGTTCCTTCCGCACTCTGCTGTAAGAGCATCTTCTTAGCAGTAACTTCTACACCTTCCAGTGCAATGGCAGCGGTAGACAGTTTAATTTGGCCAAAATCCTTTGTGATTCCCTCCTCAAAAAGAAAGGTCTCAGAATGCCAATCTGCCAAACCGATGCCGCTGAGGTGCAATACATAGGTCCCAGATGGTACATTACTTAAATGAAAAGCTCCATCCAATTCACTTTGGGTTCCCTTCACTAAATTGGAGTCGGCTGCTTCCAATAAAATCACATTGATAAAACCCGCACTTCCCTCTTCATCTACCACGATCCTGCCACTAATCTGTGCAGGTACAGATAAAGAAACTAAACAAAAGAACAGTAGGGTGATCCCCGTTTTCATAATTGAATAATATGTCATGATTTGATAGGTGATTTAGGGCAAAGGAAAGGGAATGAGTATTGCCATGCTCTCCTTTGTGCTAAGGGGTAGGAAAGCATTGATGAAGTGCAAATTCTGGGAGAAATTAAGCTGTAAAGACGGGGTTTAGTTGGGAATTACCTGTGATCAAGGATCTGATGCATTTGATCAATTGTTAGCTACCACTTATATAGTGACTGCACGCATCTGTGATAATTTGGCTAAATTTGAATATTTTAAATCAGATTCAATTGAAGACCACCTGGCAACATCATTGGGTATTTAGATATAAGCTTTACCATCTTCCATTCTGGTTTATCTATCACTTTCTCTGGTGGTCCTTGTATACAGGAAGTATGGCACAAGTTGGTCAAAACCTGATGTCGCTTCCTTATGCCATCAAATTCTCTGCTTATTTTATTTTTCAAGCCATTGCTGTTTACTTCAATTTGTACTTTCTCATCCCGAGATACTTGGAGAAAAAAAAGTACCTCCTCTACCTGGTCTTCCTCAGTTTGACGATCATTGTTACGGCTTCTATTATTGTTTCCGGTTACTATATTGGAGCACAGTTTTCTACTCAATCCATTAAGGAACTGTACAGTGTGGGTTCAGCCGATTTCTTTTCCTTGTTCAAGTATAACTCCTTGGATTCCACCATCGCGGCTATGGCCTTGGCCATGAGCATTAAACTGACTAAGAGCTGGATTGAATCCAAAAGGCGACAGGATATGCTAGAAAAAGAGAAGTTAGAGACGGAACTAAAGTTCTTGAAATCCCAATTCAATCCGCACTTCCTCTTCAATACGATTAACTCGATATTCGTACTTATTCATAAGAATCCAGATATGGCATCGGAATCACTAGCCAAGTTTTCCAACTTACTTCGATACCAGCTATACGAATGTAATGAACATCAAATCCCATTACAGCGTGAGATTTCTTACCTAGAAAATTTTCTCGAGTTGGAAAAGCTTCGGCAGGAAAGCCATCTTGAAGTAAAATGTCAGATCGAAGGGGAAACAGATGCCCCCTTGACCATCGCGCCCTTTATCCTCATGCCATTCCTAGAGAATGCCTTTAAGCACGTTTCTCAATCGAAGAAGAGACAAAACTGGATTCGACTATCCTTGAAGATTCAGGAGGAGCATTTATTCTTTGCCATCAGCAATTCGAGTAAACCTGCCTCCTTCAACTCCCAAGAGGTAGTAGATTATGGGGGCATCGGATTGAAGAATGTACAAAGACGCTTGGAACTCTTGTATCCGGGAAGACACGAATTGACTATTCAGGCTAGCGACAAACAATTCGATATCCACCTACAACTCCACCTGAAGGCTGCCTTGGGAAAGACAGATCCTCCAGCTGCCAACGTAGGAAAATCGATCGAATCTACCTCTTATCAATACTCCTCCTAGCAAACATCCCGACAGGTTATGATTTTGAATTGTGTTACGATAGATGATGAACCGCTGGCCAGAGAAGGAATCAGCAATTATATTCGAGAAATTGATTTTCTGCGATTGGTGGGCTCCGGGAGCAATCCGGTGGAGCTCATTCAACTACTGGATGAACAATCAGTAGATTTAGTATTTCTAGATATTCAGATGCCGATCATGAATGGGATCGATTACCTTAAAATGGCTCAGAACCCACCCATGATTATCATTACTACCGCCTACCCTAGCTACGCCTTGGAAGGATTTCAACTCGATGTACTTGACTATCTCCTCAAACCGATCACCTTCAACCGCTTTTTCAAAGCGGTTAACAAGGCCAAGAATTACGCGCAATTGCAGCTAGCTTCCACTACAGAAGGAGGGAACAGTTCAGAAATCGAAGACTACTTCTTTATCAAGTGCGAAAATAAGTATGAGAAGATCTTTTTTGCAGATATCCTTTACATCCAGGCCATGCAAAATTATGTCATTCTCCATACCTCAAAAGGTAAATACATCACCTTACTATACTTGAAAAATGTCGAACAATACCTTGAAGGACAAGCCTTCATGCGCGTTCATAAATCCTATATTGTAGCCATTCCTAAGATTGAAGCTATTGATAATAATGAGCTTGTAATCCAGCATCATCGGATCCCCATTAGCCGGAACTTTAAGGACCGCGTACTGAAACAGGTCGTCGATGATAAATTATGGAAGAAGTAGCTCAGTTATCGGGTGAGCTGCTGAGGTGGGCAGCTTCCCAGCCAATGATGGCCGTTTTTCTACTTTCTCCCCACATGTAATTTCCGATAGTACCACTCCTCCGGATCACCCGATGACAAGGGATCAGGTAGGCGACTGGATTACTACCAATAGCCGTACCCACGGCGCGAGAAGCTTTGGGTTTACCAATGGCGCCAGCCACTCCCCCATAGCTAGATAAGGCCCCCTGCGGGATCTTCAGCAGTGTTTCCCACACCTTCAACTGGAAATCAGTTCCCTTCAAGTGGAGTTTAACTTGGTCTAGCTCTTTCCAATCTCTGGTAAAGATGTTAAGGGCATTTTGTTGTATCAGGTCAGTCATCTGGCGATATTGAGCGGCAGGGAAACGTTGCTTCAGGGCCTCCAGTGCTTTCTGCTCCTGTTCAAAGAAGGCCATATGGCAGATGCCCTTGCTAGTAGAAGCTACCAGAACAGCTCCAAATGGGCTCTCAGCAAAACTATAATTGATGTGTAGATTGCGTCCCCCTTGCCTGTACTCCCCGGGAGTCATACCCTCGATATTAACGAAGAGATCATGAAGCCGTCCCGTTCCAGATAATCCCGTTTCGTAAGCCGTATCAAAGAGAGAAGAACTGCCCTCTCCTAACATTTTCTTGGCGTGCTGCAGACTTACATACTGCAGAAACTGCTTTGGGCTAACACCTGCCCAATCCGAGAACATGCGCTGAAAGTGGTAGGCACTCAAATGCACACTTTTAGCTACTTCTTCCAAATTGGGTTGATCCTTGAAGTTTTCTCGGATATAAGTAATTGCAGAAGCAATGCGGTTGTAATTAAGTTGTTCTTGGTTACTCATTATTCATTGAATTATACCACAAAGGTATCCTTCCAAAGATGCATTAAAAACCCGAAACTTGCGCCATCCTTATCCACCACTAGGGTTGCTTATCGCCCTTAAAATACAAATGAACAGGACGAAGTCGTACAGACATCATCCCTTCCTTTACTGAAGGGTCATTCATGGCAATTGACTTTGCTTCTTCGTAATCCTTGGTGTATAAAATGACAAAGCCCTCATGCCCTTCTAAACCTTGATCCTTGATCCCTGCCAACTGTAGTTTCCCCTCTTCAGTCAGCTTTTGCAGATAGGCGATATGGGATTGTTGAATAGAGTGTTCTTTGTCCGACCATTGCAGCTTAGATTGATAGGGATCGTACAATTTAAGCTCGTAAATAAAGGTTTGCTGCGCTTGTGCTGACATAATTTGAGTAGCTAAAAGAAGCGTAAAGAATAAGTGGTATTTCATCAAAACGATAATTTCAGTCAAAACATCAATCTCCCACCCCAGACTCCAGCAGAACCTGGAGTTGGGAAACCTATGATGCTATTCTGACCTTGTTTTACAAAAGGAGAAAGGATTCTTTCTTAGATCCAATCCAGGAGCTGCCGAGTAGCAGAGGAACGTCCAGGAAAGGCCTCCTGAACATCAGCCTTCAGTTTAGGTGCAAAGTCTTTCTGGTATTGCTCGAAGGCAGCTTGATCCGGAAATTGATAATGGAAATAGTACACCTGATTTTCCTCCTGTGGCTTTAAGATATGATAGGAGGTCAACAATCCAGTTGCGATGACATCCGGAACGTGTACCGACTTCATCCAATGAATCCATTGAGCTTCTACTTCGATATCAACCTGAATCCGAACTTGATAGGTGATCATGTTAGTGCAACTTTTGGTGACTCGATAAGCTTTTTGATGGAAACAAAATGTAGCCACAATAAGATCGGACCTACCCCGAAAACCACGTAATTCATATTGTGGAAGGGCCCCAGATCATCCCATACCAGGAAACAAATACTATTGACAATCACTATTATATCCAGTAGGCCAACGATATTTGCCAACCACAACAACTTTCTACTGGCTGGCAACTGCTTGAGAAAGGCAACAGCTGCTACCAAAGCAAAAAAGCCAGAAGCGATATGAAAAAATCCATCCATAATACTGAACCAGCCCGGAATAACTTGCAGCACTCCTTCCATTAAAAATCCACCTCCAATAAATACGCGTAGACCTTGTGCCAACTGTAGATGTTTTTGTGACAACTGATCGCGTACCCCACTCGACAAAATATATAGGAGTGCTGCCCCTAGCGCTGCCCCAACTAGAATAAGGAGATAGAAGGCACTGCCAGAAAGATCCGCTGCAAAGATCCGCTGACCACCAAACACCCAATGTAGCAAAAAAACAAACCCGCCCAATCCGATACCCAAGATCCATTGCTGCTGTCTAGTGGCCTTTCCAATTCTAAATAACCAAACGGTAGCTAAAACAACCATTAGGTCCACAAATAGTACCCAAGCCGTAGTGGCTTCATAAAAAATAGCATCCATGATAAATAATTGATTTATAGAAGTTAAAGAAGTAGTGTAGATCACTTTGACCTGACCAATCTTTGATAGGCTTCCAGAAGCCTAGGATCGTCAATGGACCCGTGATGATGTACCTGCCGCCAGCGACCATCGATTCGTTCAAAGATTCGGCTGGTATGAATACTTGTGATTGAAAGCATCATAGAATTGAATGAGCGCTGCTGAAGGCGAGTCCTCCCCTTTCCAGGGCTCCTGGCCGGTAATGGGCTCCGTAATAATTGAATCCATAGTGATAGATTGAGAAAACATACTACATAGTATGTTACATGTTAAAACAATAGCAATTTGGATTTTTAGCATAATTCCAAGTTGGGTCAAAATATACTAACTAGTATGTTTTAGTTGAAAAATTTTAACTTAAGCTTTCCAGGTAGGACCTTAACTGTTTCAAATATGACTCGTACAAACTACGCCCATAGATTTTCCCCGTACTCTTGAGCCCTTCGTAACTCAAAACAACATAGGCGGCCACATCGTGAGCATTCACCTCTGCACGAATAAAGCCCGCAGCCTTTCCTAATTCAATCTTTGTTTCGATAGTCTTGATCCAATGATCTAGCACCCCCCTTAAGGTTTGATGAAAACGGAGATTCAAGGGGCCCATTTCCTGTACCAAATTATTGGTGGGACATCCAAATTCTACATTGACATCCAGGTCTTTATGTAATTTCTGAGCAATAGACTCATAAATGGCTTCAATTGGATTTTCCCATTTTTGCAAAGGATGGAGAAGCGTCTGAGCAATCCGAGGTGCAATCATTTCCTTGATCATCGCAATCCCCATCTCTTCCTTATTTTTGAAATGGTAGTAAAAAGCCCCTTTGGTAACAGCGGTAGTATCAATAATCTTGTCTATACTGGTAGCTTGATATCCATTTTGGTAGATAAGTTCAAAAGCTTGATCCAAAATGGCCTTCCTTGTTCTTTCTGCCTTTGTCATACCCTAAAAATACTATATAGTATGTTTTGATGCAAATGTATAATTGAAGCTTCTTCATCAAATGTCCGCCCTGCTACCATTTAGAGCGCATACATATTAATGAAAAATAAATGTTAAAAAATTAACACTAAACCTTGACAGTCTACCCAAAAGCTCGCACCTTTGAAGTGTTAAAAAATTAACATTAAGCTATGGATCCTTCAAAACTGCAACAACTAAGCCGTCGGGAAAGACAGATCATGGATCTCTTTTTTCAAAAAGGGAAACTGACAGCTCAAGAGGTTACTGACCTACTCCAAGATGCACCAAGCTACACCACCGTGCGCACGCTACTGCGCATCCTAGAAGAGAAAGGGCATCTTCAACATTCAAAATCTGGACGGCAATATGTCTATGAAGCGGCTAGCCCTACGGAAAATGTTCGTCAACACAGCTTAAAGCATGTACTCAAGACCTTCTTTGGTGGATCTATCACGGAAGCTGTTGCCACCTTCCTTGATCAGCCTGACACAGATCTTTCCGCTAGTGAATTAGAAGAGTTAGAGAACTTAATCCAGAAAGCTAAGGACAAAGGCAAGCCTTAACCTACCATCTCATTTCCAGTAAACCACTTTAAGAAATATACAGCTATGAATTTTTTAATCACGCTATTACTCAAGGCGACTCTTTTTCTCGTCTTAACAAGTCTTCTATACTTTGCAGCCCGAAAAGCCTCTGCTAGTCTTAGGCATTGGATGATTAGCTTAAGTCTGATCGGATTGCTAGCGCTACCTTTTAGTACTACCATGCTCCCCGAATGGAAGGTAGAAACAGAAGTCGCACATTTGCTGCCAACGCTATCCGAAGCTAGTGCAAGTTCACCTGTAATCGCTCCCGTGAATTCTCCAATAGAACCGTCAGCCAACATTGCGGCTGAAACGCTACAGTCCATACCTCCAGCACCAGATGTTGAGCTACAAATGATATCCATCGCTTCGCCAGTCAGTAGTCCCAAGTTGAGTCTATTTGCCATCATATGCTCTATTTGGGCAATGGGCAGTTGCTTCTTTTTGTTTCGCTTGTTTCGGGGAATGAGATCTACCTACCGGCTTACCCAAGCAGCAACTCCAGTTCCCGAAAGCTGGCCTCAAATCCAATACCCAGGGGTCAGAATAGCCTATCACCCCACCATCAAGAGTCCAATGACTTGGGGGATCTCTCGCCCCCATATCTTACTCCCAGAACTCGCCAGAACTTGGTCACAAGAAACCTTAGAAGTCGTACTCTTGCACGAGATGACGCATATCAAGCGACAGGATTACCTGATCCATATCCTGAGTTGGATCAGCCTTAGTATATACTGGTTTCACCCACTGGTTTGGTGGTTCAAGAGATGGCAATCGGTGGAGCGAGAAAAAGCTTGCGACGAACAAGTTCTAAAAGCTGGCTTAGCCAAAACTACTTATGCTGAACAGTTAGTGCAGGTAGCAAAATATTTATCGCCTAAAGCCCCTGGCACAACCTACGCCATACCTATGGCTTCAAAAAGTCAGATCAAAGGACGTATCGTATCTATTCTAGGATTCGACGTGGACGGCTTCTTCTTCTCCAAATGGAAGCAGTTTCGTTGGGCTGCCACCTACATTTTGGCCCTTCTAGTCCTTGCCTCCTTTACGCCAGTAGAGCCTATTCAAATCATGGAAATGGTAGATGAGCATCACCCGCTCACTCAGCTGCTAAAACAAGAACAAGATATGGTTGAGACCAAGATAGCAGAGGAACATGCGTCGCCAATCAATACCACCGCATCACAGCCCCTTAGTCCAACGGCTGTTCAATCTTTCAAAGTAGATCAACTACCCGAAATCACGGCCCTACCAGCAAAAGAAGTTCAACTCAACCCCTTCCGCCCTTCTTTTACTGCCTTGCCCATCCAAGCTTTGGAGCTGACGGCAAAAGTAGACCGCAAAGCTGAAGCAAGCGGGGTCTATGGTAGCTGGACAACTGGAAAAAGCACCTTCGAAGTCTGGGCAATCGGCGAGTATAAGAGCCTACCTGATTTTCCCTACTTGGAAGTTTCTACTCCAGAAAGTATGATCATCATTCGCGAAAGGAGAAAGAACAAGGTGTATCTCATGCAGATTACCAAAGCCCCATATGATGGAGGAATAGTAGTGGACTGGCGAGATGGCAAAATCAATGCCTGGAATGGTGGCTACCATACAGGAGATCCTATCTATTTATTCTTCATAGATGAGGAGTGGAAGTTCTTCGGTAAAAGTAAGCGAAGATGGTTGGGCGAACATTTGTCTGAAATAAACAACAGACTCATGGCTGCACCTTATGAAAAAGGTTGGGCCCCAATTGATGCCTCTGATCAGATGATCCAAGCGCAACAAGAGCTGAAAAAGATGCATTACGTTCCTTACGATGAGTTGCCACCTAATTACTTTGAATCCCTCCCCTATTGGAAAAATATGCGAGATCTGGCAAACCCTCCTTTCGATTATAGTGCCCTGCCCGTAGATAAACCTAGTCCTTCGGCAAAGACGGTAGAAAGAAGGGAACGGAAAGTGGGCGGTATGCGAACGACGAATAGCAGCACTGGAGGTAATGCCATGAACGACGGGCAAAAGTTTGGGCGCATCATTAGCCATATTCCTAGCGGTGCAAAGGCCCAAAGCTTCAACTTTCACCTCAAGTACAATCAGTTCGAAACCTTACACTTCGAACTCCAATTGTATCAGGTCAAAGATAATGCTGTAGTCGCAAAGCTACATGAACAGCCTGTTTCTATTGCCGCCTCTGGCAAAGATTGGATATCACTGGCACTTGATGAACATGACATTATACTCACCGAAGAAGTGCTGGTTATTCTAGAGCTTCGGCAACGAGATGGAAGAAAAGGAGAAGGTCACATTCTGTTCTCTCAAGCTAATGGCCCCTATCAAAATTTTCACGAAAAGACAGGGCTGGAATGGGGATTTTGGGAAAGTAATTTCGCCTTTTATCTAGATATTCGGCCCTAAGCTAAGGCTTTGCTTACCGGGTAAGCATCTACCCGGTAAGCAAGGCAATTACTCACTCCGAATGGCATCCACAGGATTCGCCAAAGCAGCTCGAACGCTTTGTATGCTAATGGTTAACATAGCAACGCCCAAAGCGACCAGCCCAGCCAATACAAAGACAGACCAATGAATCGTAATGCGATAGGCAAAATCCGTTAACCAATTGCTCATGAAATACCAGGCCAATGGAATAGCAATTAATAAGGAGAAAAACACCAATTGCAAGAAGTCTTTTGACAGCAACTGCACGATACTGCTGACCGAAGCCCCCAATACTTTGCGAATACCAATCTCTTTGGTACGCTGTGTAATCATAAAAGAGGAAAGCCCAAGCAAGCCCATGCAGGCAATGAAGATGGCTAGCCCGGCGAATAATGTGAAGAT
Source organism: Saprospiraceae bacterium (assembly GCA_013214355.1). Classification (GTDB taxonomy): domain Bacteria; phylum Bacteroidota; class Bacteroidia; order Chitinophagales; family Saprospiraceae; genus DT-111. Next base: position 33,791 of record JABSSL010000057.1, read on the forward strand.
GGAGGACATCCGCTGCTCGCGCTGGTACATGGCATCAATCTCGTCATCCATGAAGTCAAATTCGAAAGGTACGTTTGGAGCCATCTCTTTCCAAAGCCCCTGAATGGCCGCGAGCTTCTCCTGCATAGAGCCTGGTTCCAGTCGCAGGGCGATATTGGAAGGCTTCCAATTGTTCATCCGTAAGATGATGGGACTCACCTCTTCGTGTAAAGAAGAGAAATTGAAATCTTTCACCAATCCAATTATCTGCCCCTCTTGGTACCCACCATATGATAGTTTTCGGCCAACAGGCTCTTCCCAGCCTAATCGCTTTGCCGCCGTTTCATTGATCAAATAGGCCATGCTATCTGTTTTGATGTCCAGATCAAAATTACGGCCAGCAATAATCTCTAATTTAAGGAGGTCCACAAAGTTCTCATCCACATGAGAATACGTTAAAGAAGTCTCCTTGAAGTTAGCGGGTTGTTCTGGAAGGAATATGGTACTATCGTATTCATCGCCAGGCAAATACTGGGCTGCACTGGCCTGTTTTACTCCAGGTAGGTTGCGAATTTGGTTCAAGAAGGGATAGAAGTTATTGCCAAGTCCCGTCGCTTTCCGCAAGGTCAATACTTGTTCTTGATCGAATCCTAAATCATGATCTTGCAAGAAATTCAATTGATTTCTCACAATCAATGTCCCAATAATCAGCGCTGCTGAAACGCTGAATTGCATAAGCACCAAACCCTTTCTAAAGCGGCTCCCTGATCGGGATTTGCTGATCTCTCCTTTAAGTACTTTGACGGGTACGAAAGAGGAGAGGATGGTTGCTGGAAATACTCCCGTTAAGAAAGTTGTGAACACGACTAGACCAGCTAGCAGCAACCAAATGAAGGGGGTATTTAAAAAGTTAAGGCTTAGAGATTTGTCCGCCAAAACATTGAATTGGGGCAATAGCAAATCCGCTACCAAAACGGCTAGTATCACTGCAATCATCACAAAAACAAAAGCCTCTCCAAAAAATTGGCCAATTAACTGTCCACGCTTGGAGCCCATGACTTTGCGCAAGCCAATTTCTCGAGCTCGAGTAATGGCTCTTGCCGTAGCGAGATTAATAAAGTTGACACAAGCCAGAATGAGGATAAAAAAGGCAATGATACCGAAAATCCATAGATAAGAAAGATTGGGTTTTAGGTGTATATCGGTAATAGCTTGAAAAGGAAAACTCGTGTAATTATTACCGACTTTAAAATCATCGTCCGCCACATTTTCATCAATGTAGGTGGCGAGCTTTTGGTCCAAGTCTTGTGGATTGGCATTTTCGTTGAGCAAAAAATAGGTATAGCAACTCGCTGATCCCCACTGCGTTTTGCGACGCTCCAAACTTTTCAGATGCTTTAGCGAAGCTAAAAAGTCAAATTCCAAATGAGACTGTGAGGGGAAAGGCTCCACCACACCTTGCACCACAAAAATCTTTCCGTCATTGCGGCGTATTTCCTTACCAACCACTCCTTCACTCCTTCCGAAATAACGTTCAGCTGTTTCGGTAGTCACAACGATGGAGGCAAGATCCGGCAATTTAATCTCCCCTTCCCCTTCCACTACTTGAATGGAGAAGACATCAAAAAAATCTTCGTCAACAAACAGGATGCCTTTTTCCCGGACATAGTCCTCTCCGGACTGTAAGCTCATGCTCCCTGGATATAACTGTGTAGCCCTTTCTACTTCGGGAAATTCACGCTCTAGGGTTTCCGCCAAAGGCACGGGCACCATGGGGTTTTCCATTCATTGTCTCCAAAGCGCGCTTCCCAGCTCGATCGGTAAATTCGATCAGCGTTTTCGTGGAAACGATCATAAGAGCGTTCATCATTAATCCAAAGGAATAAAACGAAGCAAATGGCAAGGCCCATCGTTAGGCCGGCAAGGTTGATGATAGTGTAGCCCTTGTACTTGAACATATTACGAAGAGCCACTTTGAGGTAATGTTGTAGCATAGATCGGGTGTTGAAATTAGTCGGAATGAGTCTACACAAATAGACGCTTACCTGACACCGTGCAAAGGCTATACCAAAACTACAATCAACTATTAATCAACATATTGCACTAGAAAAACCACAAAAAAACCGTTCAAAAATGTACAGAAGTGTTCACTTATGAACAATATCTAATCTGCTCATTTTTAAAGATTTAACCAGTAGGTAAGCTTAGCTACAATGGCTCGATTCCTAACGCTGAATTGGCTAAAGGGATCCGTGATGTAGTTATCCGTATACACCAAAAAGAAATCCGACACTGGCTGAAAACGCCACTGGAATCGAGTATTAATATTGAGGTTATCCAACTGGTTATTGTATTGGACAAAAGTGGTGAGAAATAGGTTCTTTGAAAAGGTTAGATCTACTCTAGGCCCTACCAGCCAAATATTTACCGGTTTGAAAGGATCAGCTAGCTTGATGTAATTGTAATCAAAATCTACTGCAATCGATCCAAAGGGTTGATATCGATAGGTAAAGGTCCCACTTAAACCTGCTCTAATCCCACTATAAAATTCTCCAAAATTGGGTCCAATCTCATAGAAGAATTTCTTACGCTGATCAGATTCATAACTAGCCTCCATGCTGAAGAAATGATAGCTGCTACCCGCCGGTAGAAAAACCCCGTCAACCTGCAAGCGAGTAGGATCAAAATCTCGGAGCAAGGTTAATTCATCCTCCATTAAGGTCAGTCCCGCCTGTGTATTATTGGCAAATCGGATCTCCCATTCCGCCTCGATTTGTCGTTCTGATAAACCCCAATCAGGGATAATGGTGTTACCATCCTTCCCTACCTGTAGGAAAAAACGAGAATCGATATTGATACTATGCTGATTGACCACCCCTTTTTTGGGGAAGAACAGAAACTGCACTTCGGGACTCATTAACATATAATCTTTCCTGGGTACGAAGCCCACTTCAGCATTATATCCTTGCCCTACAAAGAGGTGTGCCCATTCTAGTCGGTATCGCCTTTCCAATAGCTCCAACTGAAAACCGTGAGTAAACTTATGATCGACTTCATCGGGTGTAAAGGCGAGATGTAGAAAGGTTTTTCCCGTCCATTTTGTGTCCTTAGAGGCCAGGCGATACTCCAGGCCAGCCACCCGGTTATATAAATTGTAGGCATCAGCATCCGGATCCCCATTTACAGCCTGCTTATTCACAAAAATGAAAGAGACATTGGAGCGATCAAAAACCTGCTGCTCTAAAGTAGCAACCGTATAATTGAAGCCAGGAAGTCCATTCTTATCTTGTCGAGCGGTCTGCATATTGAGTAGGCCGACCCGCAAATCTTCATTTACCTTTCCACTTAGACGGGCCCCGTAAAGAATAGAATTTTGAATATTTTGACCCGTCGCCGTGTCTCTAGCCACACCAATCCGCCTGGAAAAGAATGGATTCACCCGAGTAAGTCCAAAGCTGCCAAATAGATCAGCATTTTCCAGAAAGAACTGGCGCCGCTCGGGAAAAAATAGCTCAAACCGGCTCAGGTCCGTCACTTGCTGATCCACTTCTACTTGCGAAAAATCTGGATTTACGGTTAGGTCTAGGTTCAAGCCGGAGGTAAGGGCAATTTTGGCGTCACCGCCAGCATTACGTGGCCAATTAGGATTAGTTTGCTCGGGGTCTTCGAAATCGCGATTCATCCCAGCAGTGAGGTAGGGAATGACGGAAATGTTAGCCCCTGGTTTCTTAAGGGGTTCATCCCAGATAATTCGCCCCATGAAAGATAGGTCCATAATGATATAGTTCCTTGGGATCTGCACCCAGGAAGATAACTCATTGATCTGCGTATCTCTCCTATAACAGTTGAAGCGCCATTCTGTACTCCCCTCTTGGAAGCGCAGTGTCTTAAATGGAATCGCAAATTCGGCCTCCCAATAATCCCCTTTGATCTTAGCGGTACCGTACCACTTATTATCCCAGGAAGAAGAAAAGGAGCTTCCCCCGCGCGTTCGCCCACCGCCAGAGATCAAAGCTTCCCGGCGCACCCCCATCGGGTTCATACCAAAGACAAAAGCATTGGTTTTGTCATTGAAGGTATCGAAGAGCAAAGTAATATTATCATTTCCGGAGAAGGAATAGTCTCGGCGGAGGGATTGTACGACGTAGTCTGGACCCGCACTATGGCAGCGCACGCCGACGTACAGGAATTGATCGTCGTAAGTCATGCGGATCTCCGTTTGGCCCTGTGCACTCGAAGTGTCATAGGGGAAATATTGCCAAAAATTAGCAGCATTATCTCCCTTTTGCCAGACCTCTTCCATCAAATGGCCATCAATGACAATCTTTTCTGTACTGCGCTTGAGATGAATGGTAAGGTCAGAATCACCAAGTTTTGCAACGGGTTCTGTAGACTGAGCGGACAAGCCTAGTGCGAAAACTAGGCAGAGTAAGCTGGCGTATCGTTTCTTCATACCTATGGGTTAGGTCTTTAGAACACTCTTTTGGAAAGAGAGTTCATAGGTCAGTTACTTGTTTATGGCTACAAAAATATAAACCTTACCAGACAATTCTTATAGTTCTATCAGTCTAAGTAGACCGACGGCTTTTTAACCAAAAGAATTTTGCCCTGGGCAAAATTTTCCCTTTGTTATAAGTGTGCTCAAAAACAAGTAATATTTGACTAAACTAACCCATGATCCCGAAGGTTGTCCTTGATATTAAAAGACCCACGCAAAACGAAGTACCAAGCTATTATAAGAACTGGTAATGCGCTCTTCCAAGGTCCACCAATCTTCAGGATATTGAACGTGAAAACGATAGGGTTGGAATTTATATCCGACATCTATCATAAAATCGATGTCTCCCTTTCCCGCAAATCGCATCCCCACAGAAGGGTAAGCGAAAAAGCCCGCACGCTCCACTACCGTTCCTTCGAAATCGTCGCCAAACTCCCTTTTATCCATCAGGAAACTATACCCCAGCTGGGCTCCCACGAAAGGCGAGTTGGAGCCCTTTCCTAGATGAATGCGAGATTCAAGAAAAAGTGGAATCATTCGGCGGTCAATATAGAAATCTAGCCCTGTCCCTGCTCCTACTGCCAACCACTTCTTCAGGTACATACCCATAGAAAAACCAAATGAGGGCTCTACTCGGTAGTCTCCACCTCCATAACCATAGAAGCTAGGGCTACCACCAGATCCCGTTAAAAACTGGAAGGATACGCTAGAAAAAATACCATCACTAATTGCCGTTCGGCCGTCTTTATAAAGCCATTGCCGCTCACTCGACATTTTATGCTTTTTTACCAGGGCAATCGGTACCTCCATAACACTTTTATCTGCCAATTGAAATTGCAAAATTGCCCCTTCTAAGGTATCCTTAATGTGCCCCTTCAAGAAGCTTCCACCGTGGAGATGCAAGTAATCTAATCGGACTTCCTCTTGGGCAGAAAGTGCCAGAGTAGCTAAGGAAAACAGTAGTGTATATAGTAGTTTTTTCATCCTAATGCTATTTATGCTTCCCGGCCTTTGGATTAATGCGTGATAGCCGATGCCAAGAAGCGGATAAATGGAAAAAATCCATCTTCACCATTAGGTAGGGTGAAGATGGAACCGACAATTGGATTTTTAAAGAGGGTTTGTCCTTTCGTACCTAACCTAAGGTTTATCTACTACCTCGATCTTACTAAGCAGGGTCAAGCCCTTGGACGCATCATACTCAAACTGGTAGAATCCGTCCCTGCCGATAACAATCGCCGTTTGGCGGCTATTGGGGAGGCTGATCACATCAATAGCCTCAAAGTCATCATCTCTGGCTCGTAGATTCTCATCCAACTCCATAGGATCGGTAATATCAAATACCTTTAAACCATTTACACCTTCACAGAGATATAGGTCATTGCCACGAATGCTCAAGCCATGCGGATGATCCATTTGGAAAGTCTGTAGGAGGCTTGGATTTTCAATATCGGAGATGTCCACCAAGTCCATTTGATTTGAGGTTCCAGTGCATTCGGTGCCATCTCTTAGAGTTACGTAAGCGATGTCATCCTTTACAAAAACAGGGTCACACGCACGGGCATGTTCAAAACCGGAAAGGAAGGTAGGATTCGCAGGATTGCTATTATCATAGATGAACATGCCGGTCATAGAACCAATGAACAACTTATCATCATGCGGGAAGATGGTTTCGATACCCCAGTCCATCTGGACAGAACTCAAGTAGGAAGGTTGCTTTGGATCCACCAAGCTGATTACATCCATTTCCCAATCCTCTAGCGCATACAAGTAATCTCCGACAATGGTGAAGCGCGCCATAGAACCACCCGTTCCTATTCCACCAACCGCCTGACTTTGGCTAGCGGCACTTTCCAAACTCACGCCGGATACATCGGCTGAAAAGTTTGCAAAGTCGAAGAAACGTCCTCGATGGCTGTACAAACCGTAGTAGTCCTCACAATTCATGGTTTCCGTCACTTCCTCTTGTGCCCATTCTACTAATACCTCGCCAGTGGATATATCTTCCCATTGGGGTTGAAATACATCCTCGGTTCTGCTAATCAGTGTAGCATTGTTAAAGTTGCGGATATCGATTGACAGTAGGTCGATATAATTATTGGCGTATAGAATCCCATTTTTGATAGCAATATCATCATTTCCCGGGATGTTCAAGAAAGCAATACTGGTAGGATTCTCTGGATCTTGGTTATTGATCACATGCACCCCCTCGCCACGTTCATTGATAAAGATATGTTGGTTGTAGTAGTAGATTTGACCGGGATTGCAAAGTTCTCGAGGAGCTTCATTGGTTAAAGAGCCCGCTCTAATCTCATCTTTGGTCAAATAGATAGGAGTTAATTGGATGTAAGTAACCATGCGGTCACATTGATCCTTGATACAACTGGATAGTGTAAAGGTGATCCCTAAACATAGGATTCCAAAACGTAATAGTCTAGCCTTCATTTCAGGAAATTTTCTGTTAGTTGGTAAAATATCCTTCTCGATCATTATTCTATCGAGAACCAAATGTGTAAGGCTAGACAGCAGGCTGGTGAGAAAGGGTTGGGTAATCTATTAAAAAAGGTCGATCTCCTCCATGTCTACTAGCTTGAAAAAGCATTTTGCGCATATCTCTGCGTCGACAAGTGGATCATGTCCATTTTTGAATTTTTCTCCAAATAGCTTGAAATGTAACTCCTGTAGCGTGGGCCATTTGAAACGCCCGTCACGACCGGGTAAGCGGCAAAAGTAGGTGCCTTCGCGCATCGTGCAATACCGTTCGGCTGAAAGGAGGCGGTGCTCTATACTTTTCCGGTAAAGTTCAGCCCCTACCACATTTTCATCAAAGTTCAAATTGTGGGCTACGATGTACTCTGCCTTGTCAATCACCTCGGCAAAAGCTTTCAAGACGGGCTTTAAGTCTACCCCCTCTTCTCTAGCTTTCTCCGTCGTAATCTTATGTATCCTTTCTGACTCATAAGGAATTTCAAACCCCTCAGGTTTAACGATGTGGCTCGCCTTTTCCACTTCTTTTCGATCCTTATCATACAAAATCCAAGCAATCGACACCATGCGAGGCCAGTTAAAGGTATCGGTATGGGGGCGATTCCACTTCTTAGGAAAACCTATCGTCTCAACATCAAAGAATAAATACATAGCTCCAATTTTATCGCCGCAAACTTACTAAGAACATATTTAAATTTCAGTACAAAGAAGAAACTTCTACCCACCCTCCTGCTCTCACAATTCCTGTGGTCTATGTTTTAGTTAGCAGAATTGCGCCCAACCGAAGCAAGGCTATGAGCTAAAAGGGGAACTCCAAAACAGCAGAATTCTCAGAAAACCACCCTCCTAAAACAAACCACCACCTAGTAGACAAGACTCACTCCATCTTTTTCCGGACTCACCCCATTCTAATTTCACTCCGCCCCAAACACTCCCATATTTGTGTCAACAAACAATCACAATTGAACGGGAAAACCCCCAAAAAACCTTTCACACTCAATCATTAAACCCTAAAATTCCTCACAAATGAAAACTTTCACATTATTCTCTACCCTACTTTGCTTAGCATTAACCGCAAGCCTATTTACTTCCTGCCAAAAGGACAAAGTAACACCCAATGAAGAAGCCCAAGACAATATCGTTGGAAACTGGGAAGTGATGGATGGAACAGCCACCGTATACAGCGAAGGTACCATCGTCTACGAAGGTGAAATCAAAACTAGTGGTGATATGAGCTTCAAAAACGACAATACCGGTCGTGCTAACTTCACTTTGGATGTGATTGGTGAAGTAGAAGAAGTAAAAGGAGATTTCACCTGGGTAATTGACGGCTTTGAAATCGTCATGGACAAAGGTACGGAAGATGAAAGTCGTTGGGCGATTATCGATGACGAAGACAATCAGCAATCCTTGCAATTCACCTACGAGGATGATGAAAATGAACTAGAGGTTGAGTTTCTACTACACTTGGTGCGCAAGTAATCAATAGTAGAGCATTTTTCAGGCCCAATCAGCTAGCGTTACTGATTACATGGGCCAAGAAATTGTAAGCAAATGTTTGCTCCGGACCACATTGGTCCGGGGCTTTTCTATGTTGCAGCTCCTGCTTCCTGACCACCCTGTTGGGCCAGCTTTGTTTCTTCTCGCTCTCTCTCCTTTAACAGGAAGAAAGGATCATTTTTGAATCTTCGCCAATCTTGCAACAACTCATTCCAAAGGCCCTCGATATCCTTTTTTTGATCATCGGATAGCGTCTGATCGTATTCTGGATGCCCTTTAATCAACCACAGATATTCTAGTAGGTTATAGCAAGTGGCAAACTGGCCGCAAGCCACCAAATGCTCAATCATTCCTTCTTCAATCTCTTCTTGGGTAAACCAAAGCGTGGTAGCCATTGAGGCAGCTTTCGCCGCAGCATCCGACACCTTGTCACCAACGTTCTGTAGTTCTCTATGCAGTACAATGTCCGGTCGACGCTTGCTCAAATCCTCTGCTCTCAATTCATAAATAAAATTCGCAATTCTTCGGTGGTCCCAGCCTCGATCCGTGTATAATCTTTCGTAAATCAGCCGGCGCACCTGCTTCATAAAAACATCATTCACCATACTCATTACGGAGGTGAATCGATCTTCTCCCATGGGTTTTAGGACCTCAAAATTTAAGGAGGTAAAGAGTGGAACATACTTTTGATAAAAGGGCGGTACAAGATCGCCTAAACTATAGTTTTTCTTCGGACTATAATCCTTTCGACTTTTTTGCGTGAGATTGATTTCTTTACGAATTCTGGCACGTACCCACCAATAGCCCAACAGAGGGACTAGCAGCAACCCGCTTAGCAAAGCACTCAAACTAGCCACATCATTCGCCCATTTTCCTAAAACCCCATCTAGCAAGCCCAACCAAGACAGCACACAGACTACAAAGACCAAGAAGAAAAGGATTTGCCAGATGAAAAACGTTCGCTGGATTCGATTTAGCCACAAGGCTAGACGCCCAAGGTTGAGTTTTTGTAGAAATGGACTGGGTTGAGGTTGAGCAAAGCCCAATTGCGCCATATAGGGACTCGATACGTCAGAAACAAACATCAAGTCGATCTGCTTTTCTTCCAATTTTTCCGCCGGAGGAGCTTCCCCCTCCTTCAAGTTCTTATACTTGCGCTTCAAGCGGTTGGAGCGCCGTTGCTCAGACAAAATCGCAGAATAGATGCCTTGATTATCGACAATTCCACCATCCATCAAACCTACCGGACCTTCCTGAAAGTCTTCATATTTGCAGCGTAACTCCAAGTTCTTAGCCCCTTTATAAGTAAAATCATGCGGAAAAGCCAAGGGCTCAAAGCCCGAAGGGAAACAAGAAGAGGCGGCGGCAATGTCACCTATTTTCAGTTCACGCATCTCCGCCTTGGTCAAATGCATAAATTGATTACCACACCGGCCTTCATTCTGAAAGCGGAAATACAAGCCATTCTTAAACTCAGTCGCATTGAAGATTACTTCCTCCAAATGGCAATCATCATCTTCCAAATCCACAAACATATCGAAAGTGGCTCCATCATAGAAATCCTTGTCATAGATCTGTGCAAAGGCGTTGATTAGATTCCTACGTTTATGCTCGGGCCAATTACCATCCTGGTTCAACAACTCCAATCCTGCACTAATGAGGTCGAAATCACGCATTTTCGTGATCATCCTATTGTAAAAGGAGTCAAAGCTTTCCCCTCTTTTCAATTTAACGGCATACAAGGCTCCACAAATCGTTCCACCAGAAACGGTTGACATCACACGTACCTTATGCATCAGCGGATTACCCTGATACTGAACACGCTGCAAATAATCGAAAGTACCTAGATGAAAAGCGGCAGCACGATAACCACCACCGGAAAGCGCAATAGCAATCCTATCTAAAGGTTTTGAGGGGAGTTGGGTCGTTTGGGTTTTAGTTGACTGGTCCATGTCTTGTTATTTTGGCATTGCCAATATCGGAAAAATGCAGAGCTTCTACCAAATAGTCTTGACTTTCTGCAAGCATTATTTTACTTTTGAGGTCCCTAGAAAGAACATCAGGACACCTAACTCGATACTACACGTAACTAAAGTATTTTCCCTCCCGTACTATATTATAGCAACCTTCATCTTGTTTTCAATTGCACCTTTGACCATGGACCTGCGGTATCTGTGATTTAATATTTGTAGAAAAACACAGCCTCTCCCCACATGGTCCAACGATCGCTGAGAGCTACACCCATCCATTTTTAATGTTAAATGCAAGTGATTTTAGCAAGCACTTCATTTTTAAATTAATCCTTTGCAAATGATTAAAGCTTACACTAAGTATGGTACTGCTCGTTTCTTCCAAGGCAGTTCCGCTATGCTAGTTGCTGTTTTAGTACTTTTCTTAACTGCTTCAACAACCCTATCTAGCCAAACTGAATTAGTCTGTGATGGTACGGTACAACGCATCGATTACAGTGGCACCTTTGTGGATTTTGTCATTCCAGAAGATCCGACTGTTGATGAAATCGAGTTTACCCTCAAGGGAGGAGATGGCGGTTTTGCCATGTTAACAAATAACTGTAAATCCAATGGTGGAGAGGGCGCTACGGTTACTGCACGATTTAAGATAGGAGAAGGTGAGGGTGCCATTCCCCGAGGAGCTACACTACGTTTTGTAGTAGGTAGGGCGGGAGAGAAAGGAACGGGAAATAATGTATTGTTCACAGGCTCCACTTATGGTGGTGGCGGTGGCGGTACGGGTCTACTGTACAAAGAAGCCGATGATCCCCTTTGGACCATAGTTGCTGTGGCGGGCGGTGGTGGTGGCGCCTATCAAGGCCGCCTAGTTGGCTTTTGTATTGACAGCAAAGAAGGACATGGCGGTCGTGACGTAGCGGCAGGAGGAGATGGCGATGGCGGTCTTAATCCCGGTGATGGCGGGACCTTTGGTGATGGTGGACGTGCTGGTGGTTTAGCAGGTATTGAACTATCCGGTGGTGGTGGTGGATACCTAACTCGCGGTGGCGGTGTCCGCTGCAGCGGGCGAGATATCGGCCAAGGAGAGGCTGGCTACCCCGAAGGAGGAGCTGGTGGTGGAAGCGAAGGCTGTTTTGGTTTGACCTTCCGGGATGGTG